>DATIGP010000210.1:0-25000 GCA_035454625.1 Nitrospira sp. | reverse complement strand
GTGTCCTTCTTCGATCAGCTGCAACACCAATCCCGTGGTTCCGAGCTTCAATGCCGTCGCATATTCAGCCATGTTGGAATCACCAAGCAATAGATGAATTCGTCGGTAATGACTGGGATCGGCCAGAGGTTCGTCTCTTGTATTTACTATCGCCCGATTGTGCTGGACCCATTCGAAAAAGTCATTCACGATATAGTCGGCACGTTGAGAGATTTGAAAAGACAACTCCGATACATGATGCGCGCGCACGGCCGAACGTGGAACGATGAACCGATCCATCTGAATCCAGGAATCTTGTAGCGCGGCGGAACCGACTCGACCGGAACCCGTAAATATCTGTCTGGTCACGAGAAAAGTCACCAGCGGGGCTAATCCACGTCTCGTAAAGGGAAATCGCCGAGAAACCAGATAATTCTCGTGCGAGCCGAACGTCGCATCCGTCTCATGGTCGATGTTGTTTTTGATAAGCGACACCTGTTCACTGAAGCCGAGATCTTCGATCGCCCTCTGCAGCAAAAGATCTCCCGCACGGTCCGATGCCACTACGTCCGTCAGAGAATGGCATTCCGGCGAGGCATACTCTAGATGCCCCATATCCAAATAGATCCGTCCGGCGTTGATGAGAAACCCTCCATTGCCGGGAGGCTCGTCATGCCCGCGGTGGTGCAAGTCCAGCACGCCCTTCCGTTGGACCCGGAACAGATGGTCGCGAATCTTGTGGGCGAACCATGTCGGGGAATGGTCGGGTCGTTCTTCGTGAATCAAGAGCCCGTACTCGGTTTCCAAACCAAAGATACGATTCAACATGAGCTTAGGTGAGTGATGAGCGTAGATCTTGCGGCAGCATTGTTCTCAATTCATCGGTATTGAGTACTCGATACTTGGATGGCACTTGCGCGTGGCGATCAAGTAGAGCGCATTCGATCGTCTTGTCGGCTATACACCGATGCAGATGCGCATCAAGTGTGGCCGTGTCTGTCACCGGCCGATCGGGGTCCTTCTGGGCATCGCCATGGTCTTCTCTACCCTCCTGTACAGATCGCTGTGCTCGATCACCGATCGCCCACGTACGAATCGCGACATCCATTGCATCCTTCAAAGATACGACGGACTGTTGTCGGAGATACCCGATCATCTCTTCCTCGACCGCTGATGTCGCTGCAAGCACCGCATACCGGCTATTTTCTTCAAACGTGCCGTCATAGTTGACCGTCAAGAAGCCATCTTTTCCGGATTTCTGACCTAACTCTGCCAACAGGATTTTCACGATGAAAGGGGCCTTGAACACCTCTTCAAACGCCTGCTTGATAACCGGCGCGATACCGTATTTCACCAGTCGGCTCCCCGTCACATCGGAGGCAGAGCGATTGAAGCCTTCGACGTGGGCCATCTCCAACAAATTGAAGCGCAGCTTCTCAAGATCGGCCGGGTGCCCCATCCCTCCCAAAGCGAGTCGATCGTAAATCTCATACAACTTGGGAGTGCCCCTATTCATCGTTATGAGCAGAATGCCGCTCTCGTATGAGACACCGACGACCGGAGTACCCTCCTTGAACTGATCGTCGAGATACTGCCGGCGATTTCCGACCGCCTCCACCCATCGATATGGCTCTTCATACATAGGACATGTTCCTCATCTCGGTCGAGAAACCCTCGTTTCGAACAGAGATCGGAGCTGTGAATCGGACACCGTCTTCACCCCATCCGTCGTGATGAACTTGACGACCGGATAGAGGCCGGCTTCGCGGTTCACTCCGCCAGTCGCGCTGTCGAATTCTGCGGCACTCGTCAACAGCCGCAATGCATGGATCAGCGCTTGTTCCTCAGGCACAGTACTCAGCGGCTGTTCCCCCCAAGTGTTCAGATAGTGAAGAATGCCGCGGATGGTCGGTGAGCCGGACCCGGATACCGCGTATTCCACGGCCTCGAACTCCGCGCCGAGAATATCGTAAAAGTAGATTTTGGCTGCTTCTTGCCCAGCATCGTAGCCGGCAAAGATGGGCGCAACAGCTCCTGTCCCGGCTAAGGCCGCCGCCACATTTTCCTTCAGCAATTTGGATAACGCTCGGAGCTTTCCCTCGAAGCTCAGTTCCTGAAGTTGTGTCCGCCGATAGTACTTGAAGGAATGTTCCAGAATGCGAGCCATCTCATAGGCAGTAGCCGGAACCCCGGCAATTGCCATGACGCTATGCCGGTCGATCTCCAGCACCTTGTCGGTCCGGTCATACATCACCATATTGCCGGCTGTCGCGCGACGGTCCCCCGCAACCAGAACACCGCCGCTGTACTTGAACGCAAGGATCGTGGTGGCCGTTGTCAGTTCCGATCTTACTGCGGCCTGCCCGGCGACTCCGAAGACATACCCTTGCTCTTTCAAAAGCTGATAGAAGTCTCCCTGCATTCCCATGCTTTTCACCGCGATTCGTTATTCGTTAAACGGAAGAAACAGAGCTCAGCGTCTCACAACGTTTCACGACTCCGGTCATTGTCCTGTTCGCTGTCGATACCGCTCGGCCTGCTTGGGATCGACTTTTCGCATCCGCTTCAAAAGGCTATCCTTGTCCGGTGATCCGGTATCCGGTCGACGAGGTCCGCCCCCTTCTTCATGAGGACGAGACTCTTTGGGCATCGGGTCGACCGGGCCTTCCCGACGTTCCGGTGTCATCATGTGTTTCATGTCCCTCTATCCTTTCTGTGTCCACGCTGCCAGCGCGTCGGCCGGAGAATGGGCATGTCGGAAGATGTTCATACATCGTCGTACCTCTTGAGGATCGAACAGATCCCCCATGTCCAGACGGCGGGCTCGTATCCCGCCGACAAACTGAATACGTTCCCACTGCATCGACGAAATCTGATCAGAAAACCGCTGGATACAGACTCCTCGCAACCCGCCGCGGGTATCGCCCGGGCCGTTCCGAACTGCTTCCTCTATCACCTCGTCGGTGGTCATCCGCCAAGCTCTCCCATCCGCTTCCAATCCCAGATACAGCCCTTGTTCCGGATCCACATTGTGATACTCCAGATCCAAACTGGCCAGCCAGGGATCGTCCCAACCCAGCCGCTCTTCGCTCATGAACGTCTCGAGCAACCACTGTTTGGTGACCCAATCCAGCTTGCCCACCAACTGCGGCCGATCTTGAGCCAACAGTTGTATGGCATCGCTCCACTCGTTCAACAACCAATCAGACTCCTCATCAGATCCGGCCAACTCGCGACGCGCCGCCTCACAGTAGTACTCTTGAAGCTCCAGAGCAGAAAGCCTCCGTCCGCTTTTCAAACGAACCACCGCTTTCAGGTCCGGATCACGCGACAACTGTTTCACCGCCGCAACCGGCTGATCCAGCTCGGCATTCAGTGCAGCCCCCCGCTCGATAAGATCGAGTACGAGCCTGGTGGTCCCGACTTTCAGCGCGGTCGCATACTCGCACATATTGGCATCGCCGATGATGAGATGAAGTCGGCGATATTTTCGACGGTCGGCATGGGGTTCGTCCCTCGTGTTGAGAATGGGCCGGTTATGCATCGTATCGACGCCCAACTCGACCTCCATAAAATCGGCGCGCTGAGAGAGCTGATAGCCCCCCGGAACATGTCCGGATTCCTGTGCTTCAGTCCCGACCTTTCCGGCTCCGGCGATGACCTGTCGGCTCACCAAGAACGGCACCAATCCAGCGACAAGATCGGAAAAAGGAACGGATCGGGAGACGAGGTAGTTGTCGTGACAGCCATAACTGTGGCCGTGGAAGTCAGTGTTGTTTTTGTAAAGCCGTAGACGCTGTCCCCCCCCGAGCATCCGATTGCGCCGCTGAGCCGCCCGCAGGACGATCCGTTCCCCCGCACGATCCTGGGCCAGGAGATCGTGAAGCGTCCGACACTCGGGCGTCGAGTACTCCGGATGGGTGTGGTCATTGTAGAATCGCGCTCCGTTCGGCAACACCAGATCACTCTTCATTTCATGGAACGAAAAGGGGCGATGCGCATCCACCTTTGCAAACTCGTCTTCTTCCCTATCCTGCTGTAAACCGGACACGCGAAAGCCACGGGCATCTTCGTGCGGGTCCTCACCGGCGTAGTCCCAACGCTTTTCGAAGGAAGCGGCGAGATGTGCCCGCACCAATTCCATCGATTCCACGACCGGATCCATCTCCGGTACGTCATCCCTCGTAATTCCGTACTCGGTTTCGATGCCAAAAAGACGCATGCTTGTCAGCCGACAGGTTTACAAACAACTGCCCGATAGGCTCGAACACCCACATCTGATCGGCTTGTCAACCCGTCAGTCATCTATCAAATGATTTGATTCACGACGCGTTCTTCTGTCTGACGGCCCCGCCGAAACGAGGAAACCCCAACGACCTGTTCCGGGTGATGATCGAGCAGCTTCAGCCACTCTTCTGCCGCGTCGTCCGGCGGCAACATCTCTCCTTCGCGAAATTCTTCCGAGACGGACTCCAGCAGGTCTTTGGTCTGCAACCCAGACTGTTGTCCCGACTGAATCGTGCGATCAATCGCTTTTTCCTTGGCACGTTGCACGATGGAGGCCAGGATGGCCCCGCTTACCAGATCACCGCGGTACAGCACTTTGTTTTGCCCAGTCCTGAGCCGAATCGACAGGAGCCGATTATCATCCGTTCGACGGTAGATCGACTCGATGATGTCGGCGACAAGCGCGGTCACCGCTTGTATCTGCTGACCACCCCGTTCCTTCATCAGTGTCGCATCCAAAGGCAGATCCGCCGTCAAGTACACCTTCAGAATCTCGGCTGCTGCGTCTCGGTTGGGCCGACTGACTTTGATCTTCCGATCGATGCGGCCGGGGCGCAGCACCGCCGGGTCGATCAAGTCAGGTCGGTTGGAAGCTAAAATAATGACGACATCACGGAGAGACTCGATTCCGTCCATTTCGCTGCAAAACATCGGCACGAGCGTGTTCGAAATATTGAAGGAGCGCATGGCGCGTCGCGTCCCCAAAACTGACTCTGCTTCGTCGATGAAGATAAACGGCAAGGCGCCGTCTTTGCGTCTCGCCCGGGCCTGTTCGAAGAGATCACGAACCATCCGCTCCGATTCACCCAGCCACATATTAAGGATTTCCGGCCCTTTGACGTGCAGAAATGCGCCGCTTGTCACCGGCGGACGCTTGTCCCGATCGGACGACTCGTGCTTGGATTCGCCGACCAGCTTGGCCAAGCTGCCGGCTGCCGCTTGCCCGATGAGCGTCTTCCCGCATCCGGGGGGGCCATAGAGCAGAAAGCCCTTGGGCTGGGAAAACTTGAACCGTTCGAACGTCTCCGCATGCAACAGCGGATACTCGATGGCTTTTCTGATGGCTGCGATCGCCTCGTTCTGCCCGCCGATCTGCTCCCACGTGACCTTCGGAGTTTCATCGAGAACATGTCGGCTTGTTTTGTGATCCACCAGTTTCTCGATCGCCACACGATGGCTGGGGTCGATCCGAATTTCATCACCCGCCCTGAGTTCCACGCCCACGAGATCGGTGGACCTTTGCAAGATCAACGATTGCCGGCCCATGTCCTGTTCAAACCGCAATCGTCCGTCCGACATGGCCTCCGCCAATTTCAAGATAGGACCGCTACGATCATACCCGAGCGTCCTGATCACGGCGTAGGCCTCGTTGACCAAAATCTGTGTTCCGACCTTGAGGTCCGCATCGGAGACGCGAGGGTCCACATTGGCATAATACTCGGCCCCCCCGACGACGATGCGGGCGAGTCCCTCACCGGGAACATCGAGTAACGTGCCGATCCGACTGGCCGGTGCCGTCAGTTTGGCCACGACCTCGCTTACCTTCTTGAATTCCAGTTCACGCTGTTGATGCGCGGCTTGAGACAGCGTGACCGCATGACGCAGCTTATACAGAAGTTTCTGCCGAGCATCCCCTTCGGGAAACGCGGCCAGACATTGCTCGATCAAATCGAGCGGGTCGGTTCCGGTTTTGAGCGACGGCTCGTCGCTCCGATCCTTGAAACCTTGTTGGTCGGAAGGTCTTCGATCACTCATTGACGGTTCTCCCCTGCACGTAATCATCTGATCCTAACACACACGTGCCTTGCAATGCCCTCATGCTAATTGACCGCCTGGAGCGTTACCGATACCCGTTCACGCCGATTTCCGCGCAGAATGTCCACAGTCACTTGGTCACCAACTTTGCGCGCTTCCATCACATCCATCAAATCGTCGATCGTGGCCACCGGCTTCCCGTCGACTGAGATGATGACATCGCCGAGTTGGATCTGGCCCATCATGGTTTCACGCGCCCCCCTGAGCCCCGCGCGATCCGCGGCACCCCCGCGCGTGACCTTGCCGATGATCACCCCTTTGATCCCCCATCGCTTCGCCATCGCGTCCGGCACAAGAGAGACACCCAGCCCGGGACGAATGAGCTTCCCATGTTTGATGAGTTCCGGAACGATTCGGTTTACCGTATCGACGGGTACGGCGAAACCAATTCCGGCGTAGGCCCCGCTCGGACTGACGATTTGCGTATTGACGCCGATCAACCGCCCTGCGCTGTCGAGTAACGGACCACCCGAGTTGCCGGGATTGATCGCCGCGTCTGTTTGGATGACGCCTTCGATCGTCCGATTCGACATAGATTTGATGGTCCGCCCTAACGCACTCACGACTCCCGTCGTCAAGGTGTGGTCGAGGCCGAACGGATTTCCGATTGCGAGCACTTTCTGTCCAACGCGCAGATCGTGCGAGAAACCAATCGCCAGCGGCTCTACAGGACCGTCGGCCATCTGAATCTGCAACACCGCGAGATCATGATCGGGATCGACGCCTACCACCTTTGCTTGGTGCTCGCTGCGATCGGCTAAGGTCACCTTGATCGCATCCGCACCGTAGATGACATGAAAATTGGTGACGATGTGGCCCTGCTTGCTCCACACAAAACCGGACCCTGACCCCTGGGGCACTTCCATGATATTGAGCGACCAGACATCTTGTTGAATCGCGGTATTGGCGATAAACACGACAGACTTGGTCGCGCGTTCAAACACGGCGATCGTCGATCGTTCATCGGCGCTCAGTTCCGCTGGAGAGGGAGTCACCGGACGCGGCCTTCCCTCAGGACCGTCATAGACGGCACCCAATGGCTTTCCCCACTCCGCCGCGTCGATCGGCGGGCAAAGCATGGTCGTAACCAGAAGCACGAGGGGGAATGTGACGCGGCTATTCACCCAGGACCTGCACGATGAATTCACGAGTTCTGGCACGGGTATCGAAATCCACGATCACGATTTGCTGCCACGTACCGAGCAGAAGCGCACCGTTCGCGAATGGAACAGTGACGGACGGCCCTTGGAGTTGCCCGCGAAGGTGGCTGTGGCCGTTGTCTTCGCCGGGATTGACTTTGTTGTGCTGCCACCGCGGATCAGGAGGGATGAGACGCTCCCAAAAGGTCCTCGTGTCCGCGCGAATCCCCGGCTCGTCTTCGATGATCATGACGGAGGCGGTGGTGTGTTTGACGAATACCGTCACGATGCCGGCCTTGAGATGAGTGCCGGACAAAGCATCGGTAACGCGTTTCGTAATGTTGTCGACCTGCGTATCACCTTCCATACGAATCGCCAGTGAAACGGTATGGACAGCCATCATCATCTCCCACCCGCGAGGCTGCGAAGGAAGCGGCGGTCGCTTCTCGTCAGCGACTCGCCTCGCGCTGCTTCCAAAATCGGGTCGAACACTCCTTCCGCCGTCAACGCCCTTACAGCGCCCAAGACCTGACTACTCAGAATACCTTCTCGCCCTAGTTTGCCGAGATAGGCAAAAGCCTCCGGTAAGCTTTCTCTGTTCCGAGCATAGTAATCGCGTCCCCGGCGCTGATTGCTGTAGGCCTCAAACTGCTCGCAAGCGACGAGGATCTCCGCCAGTTGCCGCACCCATGTTTTCGCCTTCACCAGTCGTTCCGGGTAATAGTAATACAGCATCACCTGCTGCATCCAAGGTCGCCACTCGACGCCAAGTGTCTTCAACCTCGGCTTCACCGCACGCAATCGTCTCGCAAGGCGTCGGGCATAGCCCAGCCGCATCTCGACCTGTTCCACAGCCCAGGGGTCCATGGGTACGCCGAAGGCGATAAGATCCTGACGGTACAAGGAAATGAAGGCTTCCGTCTCATGGCCATATGTCGTCTCGGGGTGAAAGGCGCGCCATTCACGAGGCCTCGTCGGAATGTTCCGTTGCTTGGCCCAGGACCAAATAGTTCCAAAGAGTTGCCGATCGAGGCCGGCGCGGCCCAGGTCATGCAGAAGGCAGGCCACATGATAGCGCCGGATCCGGTCGCGCGGATGACCCAAGCGATCAGCGACGGTCACGCACATCCTCGCTGTTCGCACCGCATGTGGCCGGTCATAGCCGCGGATCGTTCGTCCCGGCCGCCGGGGATGCGGATAATCGTAAAGTTTCATGAGAGCGTTCGCGAGAGAACGGGACACTTCCAGAGATTCGAGTCGGCGGGAATCGGATGTTGCCATAGCTCTTAAAGAAACTGAACGACCAGGCAGCCGGGGCGAGAATATCGTCGGCTGAAACGGCGTGTCAAGGCGACGCCGAGCGAATCGACTCGCCCTATTTCATGGACTTTGCTATGCTCGCCTGCGGCCCCCGCACGTGAGGACATTGCAATGACGAACTGGGTACAGACCTATTGCCTCGCCGCGGCTTCGGCCATTGCCATGACACCGGTGTGCGGCTTCGCCGGATCACTGGACCATTTGACCGATCTGACCGGTCGGGTGCAGGCCATCGTGACCTTGAAGAGCCGCGACAACTTCGCCAGCGAATATCGTTACGACGTGAGTGTCAGGAACCTCTCGCCTGACGCGATCATCGGGGATTCACTGATTATCGTATTGGACAAAATTACCAACTTGGCCGGCGACGACCGAGAGGGGCTCACGGGAGAGTCGTTCCTGAAACGATTCGACGTGCTGGACCCAGATGGCCGGAGCGACGACGGGAAGCCGTACTTCCGCATTCCTGCCGGGACTTCCCCCGACCTCCTACCGCAAACCGATAGTCTTCCCGCCCTGGTCCGACTCAGAAATCGGGATTATGTGGCCGTCTTCACTCCCTCCTTCAAAGTGCTGGGACAGAAGCGGCCCCCTCCGGAGACAAAGCGCACGGAATCGCAGATATCTTCCACATCTCCAACCAGTGGACAGCCCGCCGCCTCCAACCGCAATGCGGTCGATAAGCTGATTCAACTGCTGATCAAAAAAGGCGTCTTGACTGAAGAAGAGTGGCGCAAGGCGAATCAGCCATGACGCACGCCTGCGTGGCGTGTCAAGGAACGTGGCCGAGAGAGGACCATTTCATCGCGGATCTCGGATTGTCGAAGGTGTATCTTCACGATGACCAGTTCTTCCCCGGCTGGACCGTCGTTGTCTTCCAGCGTCACGCCACTGAGTTATTCCACCTCGCACCTGCCGAACGTTTGCAACTCATCGAAGAGGTCAGCCGAGTGGCCGATATCTCGGCCGCGGTCTACCAGGCAAAGAAGATGAACTACGAACTGCTCGGAAACCGACTTCCTCATATCCATTGGCATGTCATTCCCCGCCTCGCCGCCGATCCGGCCCCTCTGGAACCAGTATGGCGGGTACCGCACGATCCACTTCTTCTCACGGGAACAGCCCTTCAACAAACCATCAACCGCCTCGCACACCTTCTTCGCCCGACATCGTGAATCTCTTCATGCCCCATTCTCCACAGATGGTATAATTGAACCCTATTGTGACGTCTCGTGTCGAGACGTGAAAGCTGTCTCATGCGCCCCGGATCGATACTGCTCGCCCTCTCCATCCCCGCGATCCTTTGCCCTTCCCCTTATGCCCATTCCCATTCACCGAACGAGCATAGTGCCGCTACAGGAGGCGCCCCCTCTGGGGTTTCTGAAACCACTTCCTGGCAGGGGTTCAACGAAACAGCCGACGCAGTGACGGAGATCGCATCATTGCGTCGAACGATCCGCCTCTTACCGAACGACCCTGATTATCGGCTAAAACTGGCCGAAGCCCTTCTTCGTGTCGGCGATCTGGATGCGGCCGTAGAAGAATGTCGCGCGGCCGTCAAACTGCAACCGGACGATGGAAACGCGCATCTTCAGCTGGGTCTCATGCTCATGGCCAAACAAGAATGGCGGGCTGCCGCCTCGGCTCTTGGAGAGGCTATCCGGCTGGATCCCCATTTGCCTCATGCCCACTACAGTCTGGGAAGCGTTCACTATTCCCTCGGGAATGTGACTTCCGCAATTCAATCTTATCGCCGGACGCTCGAGCTGCACCCTCATTTTCCGGATGCACATTATCGACTCGCGTTGTTGCTGAGGATGGCTGGGCGCACGCGCGAAGCCGCGCACCATCTGGAAACGGCGGCGGCCGGCGGGGTTCCTCAGGCCAGGTTATTCCTCGGCAATGCCTACCAGACCGGGCAGGGAGTCGATAAAAACCTCGGTTTAGCGGTTTTTTGGTGGATGCAGGCGGCCGAGCTCGGCCAGCAAACCGCCGCCGATTCGTTGTCCAAAATGAGACGCCAGGCGCTTTCCTCCGAATCGACGAAGCAGCGACGGACTGAGTTGCAGAGCGCGTTTCAGATCTACCGCAACACACTTTGGAATGAGTTTTCCGACATCAGTCGCCCGACTGAGCAACAATCGTTGGGAAAGGTCCTTCTCGAGCAGAACCGTGCAGAAGATGCGGTTCCGGTACTCTTAAAGGAATGCCTCGCGTTGAGTGACGAGGCGCACGCTGAACTGGCCATTCTCTATGAAAGCGGATGGGATCAGTATCTCAAGCCGTACGACAAGAACATTTTGGCCTGTTTTGAATCGACATCGGCGGATGGCTTTGCCACGGCCAAGAAAATTCTGTTCCGAATCTATGCCAAGGGGATCGGTCTCGAAGCCGACATCCCAAAAGCCAAAGCGCTCCTCAAAGGTCTTTCCAAAGAAGAGACGCAATCCTGGCTCGATGAGCCCGGGTCCCACTAGTCGTATGCCGGACCGGCAGAAATTCTGGCGCCTGTTCATCGCGTCGCTGCCTCTGCAAGCGTTGGGCATCGGCGCACTGGCCACACTCCTTTCGGCGATGGTGTGGTCCGCCGCTCCCGCGACGTTCACGGCTCTGGATTACACCGCTTACGACACTTGGCTTCGGCACCGCCCTACCATCCGGCTCAACCCCTCGCTGGCCATCGTGGCTCGCGACGCGGCCAGTGAGGAACGATTCGGGAGGGGTCCTTGGGACCGGGGCATCCTTGCTCAGTTGATGCTGACGATCCATGAGACGGGCGCCGCAGTGATCGGCATGGATCATCGAATGGACTATGCGAGTCCGGCTCAGCTTGGGGGAGCCGCGAGCGATGCGCTCTTCCTTGAGGCTCTTCGTACGGCAACACCGGTGGTGCTGATTCACGATGCTGATTCACTCCTTCAGTCCGACGCCGCATTCTATGGGCATATCGCGCTCATGAGCGATCCCGATCACATATCACGCCGTATTCCGCTGTCCATCAGGAGCGGACCTCACACGGCTCCGGCTTTTGGTTCAATCCTGTCCGACCTTTTTTATCGGCAAACCGCCGCGTCCATACGGTTTCTTTCAAGCCGTTCCGACGATGACGCTCTGGTGAGCATAGTCGGCGACGGATCACTGGCGGCTCTTCAACCGATTCAATTGTCATCCGTCTTAAACGCGGCCGCCCGTCACGACGAGCCACAATTGGCTTCCTGGTTTAAGGGCAAAGCCGTGGTGATCCGAGCAAGCCCTGGAGGCCCGCAGACATGGCTCTTACCATCCGACCAGGCAATTGACGGCATGACGGCCCACCTGCATCTCTTGAACGCCTTACTCAACCATGAGCGCATCGACTCGTTCAGTTGGCTCGGCCGCTTCACCGTCACCATCGTGCTTGCCTCGCTGGCTGCGTGGAGTCTCTTACGGTTTCGCGCGATGAAGGGTGTGTTTCTCGCCGGTTCAGTCGTCGTGATGTACGGGGCCCTGGCGATGGCGACGTTAACCCTGGCCTTTCTCGTGATGCCCATCGCCGCGCCTTTTACGGCCACATTGTTCGTCTTCATCGGCACGGCTGTGTGGATGAATTTGACGGCGAGCCAACGCCTCCGCTTGCTTGAACGCGATATGATCCGCCTCCAGCAGGAGTCTGCAGCCGTGAGAGAGGCTCTCGTTCTGCACGAGGACCGGGCGGAAGCTCTTCAAGAAGATTTGCAGACCGCTCACGCGGAACTTGCCTGTTCGGCCGGCCGACAGGAGGAGCTGGCCAGAACGACGAACTCACTGCAGCTCCAAATCGCCGACGCCCAAAATCAGGAACAAGAGGCGCGGCGCCACCTACAAGAATTGGAACGGCAGCTCGGCGATCTTCGAGCCGCCACCACCGCATCGAACACCATCGGCGATGCGGAACTCAACCGCCTTCAAACCGAATCCCGCGAGTTGGGCATCATCACCCGGGATCGGTCGCTGCTTCGATTGTTTCAAGACTTGAAGAAAAGCGCGAAGTCGCCATTGACCGTCCTGCTGCTCGGAGAACCGGGCACCGGCAAAGAGCTCTTCGCCCGCGCCGTTCACCGCCTAAGCCCGCGCTCGGGAAAGACCTTCGTCGCGGTCAATATGGCGGCCATTTCTCCGGAGCTGTTTGAGAGTGAACTTTTCGGACATACCAAGGGCAGCTTCACCGGAGCGATGAGTGACCGTCGCGGCTATTTCATGCTTGCCGACCAAGGCACGATCTTTCTCGACGAGATCGGCGACCTTCGGATGGATCATCAGAGTAAACTGCTACGAGTGCTTCAAGACAGATCCTTCTATCGGGTGGGCGCCACGACTCCGACGACGGTCAATGTTCGAATCGTGGCGGCGACGAATCGCGACTTGCGGAAAGGTGTGTCGGAAGGTTGGTTTCGCGAGGACTTGTACTTCCGGTTGACCGGACTGGTCATTCATCTTCCGCCGCTGCGCGAGCGCGCGGGAGATATTCCGCTCCTCACCGACACGTTTCTGGACCAGCTTGCCGAACAATTGGGGAAGCCGGTCCCCCGCCTGACGAACGAGGCGCTTCGTGCGTTGACCGCATATGACTGGAAAGGCAATGTACGGGAGCTCCGACACTGTTTGGAACAGGCTGTCACGCTGAATGATGGCCCCCTCCTGACCGGAGACTCGCTCAGACTTGGCGAAGAGCACGCACAATCCGGCAGACGAACCGGACCGACGGCTCCCGACTTGGCCGGCGATGCGGCGGTCCTGAGCTGTTTGAGACGACATGGCTTCGATATGCAAGCTACGGCCAGAACGCTCGGCTGGGATCGCAGCACGGTGACACAGCGCTTGAAGGGCCTCTGCTTCCAGGCGCTGGTGGAAGCCGAAGGCGATCTGGCCAAGGCAGCGCGGAATATAGCCGGGGATCCAACTCATCTACGAACCGCCGAATTGAAACTTCGTGACTACTTTGGTCATCTACGGTCCGTAATCGAGCCCTTCCCAACTGTCGATGAAGCACTGGGCGATTGCAGACGTCGCTTTAAGAATCTCCCGGAACGGCACTTCTCATCAGTCGAAACATTGGTGCGGCAACACTTCTTACGGGATCGACGGGTTCCGTTCGGAGAGCAGGCCGAGCAGGATGAGGCGTAAGTAACAGTGACGACAGCGCCTCACTGTCTCGCTCCAAAGAACTTATGCGCGAAATACAACACGGTCATCACCGCGGTGCTGCGGGTCTTGAACTAGAGAGACATGCAGGCAGGCGTCCTGACGCGGAGCACCGCCTCTTGGTGGAAGCGGGTTTTGTAAGACGCAACGACTTCCTGAACGGCTTTGCGCGCTGTGGCATCATCCGGATGAACCAGGCTCACGATATACGAGGGTTCATTGATCACTTCACCGGAAGCCGATCGCCACTGACCGGACGCCGGCCACACAGAGAGTCCTTTAGGAAAACGCGGGGTGACTATTTCGCCGATAAATTGCGCCCAGGCTCCCGGCGTGACGCGGCCGGATGGTGTCGCTGTCCCGAAATACAGTAATTCTTGGACTGCAAGCCGTCCATCATCCCCGCAAGCCTGCCTGTTCACCGTTCCACAGCCTGCGAGGACAACCAGAAGAAGGACGCTCAGCGCGTTCCGAAGGCGGCTCAAATGAACGGCGTATTTCCCGGCACGGCTAGCGTTGTTCAACTGCATCCTCATGAAACAAACCCTCTGCTTTCAACCGATAGGGTAAGGGAAGAACCGGCTTGGTCACTCTGCTGAGAATCAGAGGCGCTCGCCCCCAACCTTTCATCGGCCAGTGCCACAAAGAATGACGCGCGAAACTTTCTGAGCGCCGTGCCTTAGCAACCTTCAGCTTCGAGCACACGTTCGGCTTGTGCAATCGCATCCCGCAATAGCTTCAGACTCTTCTCTGTTTTCCTTGTTTTCGGCAAACTGTCCACATAACGGGATGCCGCCAGCGTTACAGTCTGTAACGTCTTTTTCAAATCATTCTCTCCCGTGAACTCCTTCGATACCGCTCGAGCCAACGCCAGCCGCCTACGCGGACCAACATAGGGTTGGGGAGCGACTGGATTATCTTTTTCGAGCTCCGGCCGTCTGAACATCATGATGGTTCCTCCTTGGAGAGAGGAACCGTACCATAGCCTTGAGGTGGTTTACACCGCGCCCCTAGCCTCATTCCACTTCATGGGTCCCGCCATAGAGACCACGCTCCGCTTGTGTCATCGTTCTGGTTCTCGTCCCCGTTTTTTCCATGATGGAATAAAGGCCGGTGTGACCGCTGCATACCGATCGTACACCTCACCGAATTGCGCGCGGGCCTCCGCCTCTTCCTCATGGGCAAGATGCACATAGAGTCCCACAAGCATAGGGAACATGAGCAGGGTTGGAATGGTCGGCCACTGGAGAAGAAAGCCCGACATGATCATCATGAAAGCGGCATACTGTGGGTGCCTGATCAGGGCATAGGGTCCGGTCGTGGCCATGGTGCGGTCCCTCTGCGCCCAATATAAGATACGCCAGGACGCCGCCAGCAGGATCAGCCCTATGAAGACGAGCACCTCGCTGAAAATGTGCAGCGGGTCAGAATGGGCAGGGCCTTCCCTTTTCAGTAGGGTGTGCCAGAAGTGGCCGGTGTCGTGAGCGAACGGATCGACCTCGGGATAATGGCTCGCCAGCCATCCTGTAAGGAGATACATGCTCAGCGGGAATCCATACATCTCTGCAAACAGGGCGACGATAAACGCGGAGAAGACTCCAAGGGATCGCCAGTCGCGGCCCGTACGAGGACGCGTGAAACTGAGCGCGAAGATGATGAAGAATGCGGAATTGACCAGGACAAGCCACCAGACTCCATAAGCTGCTTCGTTATCCATCGGCAGTAACCCAAAACTCAGGTGTCAAGGCGCCCCTTTCCACTGACGCTGATGCTGATTTCTCGCTCGACCCCGGGCACTGCCGAATACTCCCAACCCTCCTTGTTCACGGACTATGTGAAAGCCTTGAATTCGGAGGCGGACGATGCCTTCGGCGACAGTGTGGCGCTCATCAGGGACACCCTGGCCGTGGCGATGATAATGAGAAGCCAGCTGCGCCATCGGGATAGAAAGCAGCCAGCCGAAAACAAGCGTCCTGGTGCCGGCTGCATCTCTGTATTAAAAAACGCCTTAGCGGCGTTCATTAGGGAATTGTCTCTGAGGAGGGCCTAGGCGCCGGGCAGCGGCCAGCCGACCAAGATCGTGGCGGACGGAAAAGCGGTCGGGTAGTTTTTTCTTATCCGAGTTACCTAATATTGCCCGGGACGTCTGGGCATATTCGGGTACCTACTGCCTCCGGGAGGACCGGGCACATAATTTGGGTTAATGTGCTCCCAGACCCCGCCTTGTTTCCCGCTGATTCCCCATCCTCGCACATACAGTAGCGCCAGCACCGGCTCGGCCTGGCCTCTCGTAGTTTCAGTCACTCGTCCGGCCACCGTCATCCGCGCCCAATTGCGATACGTCGGCGGCAGTTGATTCTTCTCCACTATCACCCAGTAATATCCGGCTTCGAGGCCGCTCTGATTGGCGGGAAGCTGAGGCACATAATCCTGGTCCAGCGGCCGATTCTTCACGCGCAGCCAAAGGAACTCTTCGTTCGCTTCTTCTTCGATGATGGCCCCCCCCAACAGCACCACCTTCCCGTGGAATCTCCCCGGATCGGCCATTAGATCTGATAACGTCGCACCACGTTCAGCCTTCAATATGTAATAACGAGGCACTTTGGAACACCCTGCCGCGGTCAGCGCAAGGCTGATGCCCAATAGGAAACAGAAAGGCCCCCATTGGGGCCAACCAGAAGGAGACATAGTGTCACGTCCTTGATTAATTCATGTGGAGCGACGGCGTGCTGAAACCCAGCAAAGCGACTGCTGCGCAGAAGCAGCGTGTGCCAATAAAGACTTGGATTCTCGCAATGTCGAGTCTCACTTTCAGGATGCCACGGCATTCTCTGGAGGATAGACGTCCATCGCGTGCGCAGACTGCCACCATCTAGGGGAAGAGTCAAGGTCACCGCTCTTCTGTGATTCGTAATGATCATTGCTCACGCGAAAGCCACTGTCCTAAGTATGACGCTCTCTCGCTTGAAAGTAAGTGCGACGACGATACCCAAGCACAATTTCACCGTCTACCAGTCTTCAACTTAGCGTAATGAAAGCAGCCTTTCGGCTCTCTGAGGTCGCAGGCCTTCCCGTAGTACTTGAGGGCTTCAGCATCGTCCTGTTTGATGCCCCTGCCGACCTGATAGACCATGCCCAGATTGATACAGCCCTTCGCGTCCCCCGCATCACAGGCCTTCCTGTAGAGGTTGGTCGCTCGAATGTCGTCCTGCTTGATTCCGGTCCCCTGGGCATACATCACACCGAGATTAGAGCAGCCCCGAGCGCTGCCACCGTCACAGGCCTTCCTATAGAAGTCAGCAGCCTGAAAATTGTCCTGTGGAACCCCGCTTCCCTCGGCATACAGCAACCCCAAGTTGTAACAGGCCTTCGCACTCCTCCCATCACAGGCCTTCCTGTAGAAGTCGGCGGCTTGCACATCGTCCTGCGGGACGCCGATTCCCTCGGCATGCATCACGCCAAGGTTGTAGCAGCCTTTCATACTTCCGCCATCACAGGCCTTTCTGGTAAAAACAGCGGCTTGCACGTCGTCCTGGGGAAACCCCCTTCCCTCGGCATACAGAACGCCGAGATTGTAACAACCTTTCGCATTCCCCCCCTCACAGGCTTGCCTGTAGAAGTCGGCAGCTTCCAGGTCGTCCTGTGGAACTCCGGTTCCCTCGGTGTACATCACGCCAAGATTCGAGCAGCCCTTCATACTCCCCGCATCACAGGCTTTTCTGGCGAACACAGCGGCTTGCACGTCGTCCTGGGGGACCCCGCTTCCCTCGGCATACAGCACACCGAGATTGGAGCATCCGCCGGCATCCCCGCCGTCACAGGCTTTTCTGAAAAGAGCTGCAGCGCGAGTATCATCTTGCTTGGCCCCTTCGCCTTTCACATACAACAATCCGAGCGTGTTACATGCTGCCGCGGTACCTTTCTCGCAGGCGGCTTTCAGCTGTTGCGGCGTCTCGGCTGCTTCCGAGGATCCCATCCCCATCAAGATCAATGCTCCGAGGACAATACATGCCTGAAGAAGCGGGCGAACCGCCATCGAGTAACCTCCCGGGACCAAATTGTTCTTGAGCGGGCGAAGTCTAGCGAGACCGGCGGGGAGATTTCAAGGCGGTGAGTAAGACCTACGTGAATATTATTGCCGGCATTCGACCCTTTGCATTGCGGATACGGTCATGAACACATGGTCAGATTGCCGGAAAAAGCGCGGGTGCGTGTTAGTCGTAAGAGCCGTGACACCATTGGATTCCAGATTCGAATGCGGGCGGTTTCATTATGTCTCACCGCCGACGGCGCCCGTCGGCCTATCCCCTTATCCCGCGTTCGCCCGTTGCAAAGTTAATGAAGAAGGCGATAGGATCGCCTTCCTTTTTGTCGTTTCTTCTTGGAGAGCGCCGATCGTCGGTTCGGTTCAAATGCTTCCACCTGTGCTTCCGTAGCGGATTACAAGCGCATATGCCTGTATGGAGGTCCCTCGCCGGAGGTCATTTGAGATCATCGTACCGCGGTACGTGTAGGTGAACATAATGATCAAACTATCCGCCTTTGTCCTTGTATTCGTTGCCATGTTGATGGCAAACACGCCGGCTCCTATGGCCGCAGATTCAGAAGGCCAACCGTCGCAAGATGAATTCCAACAGGCCAAGCAAAAAATCGACGAGCTCGAGCGACAGCTCAAGCAACGGATCGGTGAGCTCGTTCTCCAGCTCCGTGCCAAGGACAACGAGATCGCCGCCCTACGATCCAGTGCCCATGAGGATTCCAAGCAGCTTCGACAAGACCTTGCGGCACGAATTGAAGAGATCAACCAGGCCAAGCGCCGTATTGCCGAACTCGAACAACAGCTGGCCACGACGGGAAAAGGGCAGGAATTGATCCAGGCCAAACGCCGCGCCGCCGAAGCAGAACAGCAGACGGCGAGGAAAGATCAGGAGCTTGCTCAGGCCAAGGGTCGTATCGCCGAGGTCGAACAACAGTTGGCCGTGAAGGCAAAAGAGCAAGAACCGTCACAGCCTAAGCGCCGGGTTGCCGAAGCGGAACAGGAGCTGGCCCAGGCCAAGCGACGTGTCATTGAAGTGGAGGAACAGCTGGCGGGGAAAGAGCAGGAACTGGCTCAGGCCAAGCGCCGGGCCGCCGAAGTCGAGCAACAGCTGGCGGGGAAAGACCAGGAGTCGACTCAGGCTAAGCGACGGACCGCTGAAGCGGAACAACAGCTGACGGGAAAAGAACAGGAACTGGCGCTGGCGAAACGCCGCATTGCCGAAACTGACCAGCAGATCGCGGGAAAAGAACAGGAACTGGCCCAGGTGAAGCGCCGTGTGAGCGAAGCAGATCAGCAGACGGCAGGGAAAGACCAGGAACTGGTCCAGGCCAAGCGCCGGACCGCCGAAGTCGAACAACAGCTGGCGGGGAAAGAGCAGGAGTGGGCTCAGGCCAAGCGCCGCGCGGCCGAAGCGGAACAGCAGACGGCGAGGAAAGAGCAAGAACTGGCGCAGGTCAAAGAGGACCTTAAACAGGTCACGCAAAAACTGGCAGATCTCACTCCCCAACTCACGGCAAAAGACGCGGAACTTGCGCGCACGAAGCAATTGCTGACGGAGCTTGAACTCAATTCATCCAAACCAGCCGGGTCGGCTCCCGCTCAGGAAGAAAGCCCCTCCTCGCTTTCTTTGCAATCTATCGATCATAATTTGTCATTAGCCAACCAGCTCGGACCCGACGCTGAGATCATGGACGATGGAGAACCGCTCACGTTCAATGCCGACCTCGCAAAAATAAGCGACAGCCTTTCGAATCTTCTGCAGCCCGAACTCAAAAAGGGCAGTGCGACTTTGAGGCAGCGGGGAAATAAATTGACCTTGACCTTGGCAGCCGGGGAATTATTCCCCGCAGGTGACGCGACGGTCACCCTGGGAGGGACCTCATTGCTCGAACGGGTCGGAGTCGTCTTGCATGGATTTCGTTACCAGAGCATCGAGGTGGCCGGACATACCGACAACACGCCGCTCCGGAACGACCATCGGAGGAGCTTTCGAGACAACCTCGACCTCTCCCGGGCCAGGGCAGAACATGCCATTCAGGTGCTGGTCAACGGAGGGCTGGAGGCCGATCGAGCCAAAGCGGTCGGACATGTGGACACGAGGCCGATCGCGACCAATGACACCGAAAAAGATCGGAGCAAGAACCGACGAATGGAAATCGTGATTACACAATGGCAGGAATCCGCCAACAACTTAAGCGACGGAAAGCCGCAAGTCGGCAAGAAACCCCAGGAGTCTCCACCCAAACGGTGATTCATCGCCGGCCGTTCGAATGAAACGATGCTTCCTTCTGCTCGACTGAGGGGCTCGGAAATTCCTCCCAACTGCGCGCTCCTTGTGAAGCAGCTCTTCAAATGAGTAGGAACTTGCATAATTGCATGAAGCGATGACGGGAATGAATCTGTCCTTCTTGAGTCTTTCTCCTTCGAATCGCGGCATTGGCGGCATTGACAGGAGCGTACGTGATGGCGCAACATGCGTATCTCGTTGATCTATTGAAACGGCGTCAAGCGGCGGGACTGCCTATTCGATGAGCCTAGGGTGATGTAGAGCATACTTCTGAACAGATCGTGACAAACTAGAAGGCCAAGCGGCAACCAACTGAACAGATAAAGGAGACCAGGATCATGGCACTGCTGATTACCGACGAATGTATCAACTGTGGCGCCTGCCTGCCGGAATGTCCGAACGAGGCCATCTTTGAAACCCGCAGCGATGCGGAGTCAAAGGGGAATCATGTGGGCGACGGCCAAGGAGTGGGGGACAATATTTATGTGATCACTCATGATCGGTGTACCGAGTGTGTCGGCCATTTTGATGAACCGCAATGTGCGGCGGTCTGTCCGGTCGATAATTGTTGTATTTCTGATCCGGCTTATCCGGAGGGGACCGACGTTCTGCTGGAAAAGGCGAAGGCTCTCAATCCTGACAAGCCCATCGATCCGGCAAAAGTCTGGAGCGGCGTGCGGAACTGATCGTTTCACATTAAGCTCCCGTGCCCGCTTTGGGAACCCTCGGGTAGCCCAAGGCAATATGACCGTACCGGAAACGTTGAGTCATGGCTGATAAAGTTCCACGACCTATGACAAACGCAACCGTCATCAAAGCTTTAGCTAAAGTCTTTGCTTTCCAAGCTATCGAGATCAACCTCTTACGTTCCCAAGCCGGAATCTCCGATGCGGATTGGAAAACCCTTAAAACGGAAGCGTTTAAGAAAACATACGCGAAGCAACGCGCTTTTTATGAAGATCGCTTGACGGGCGCGTTCGCTCTGGAGCGCATTTCACAATCTGAACGGGAGACAAGACTTCTTGAACTCTGGCTCAAACAGAGCGAAGAGTCCCCCAAGGACGAACCATGAGCACTCTTCTTGTTCCCCTAGGGAGCTTGAGCCTCCAGAGAAACAGTCCTGCCAGAAAACGACGCGCCTTCCTTTTTTGATGCCTTCCTCATAGGCGACTTCGCAGCCGCTCATAGCCCTTCTTCAGTTCGTCGATCGCCAGGCTCAATGCGGCGCCGACAGATTCCGCTGTTTTGCCGACTTCCTCCCGTGCCGCCTCCAGCCTAGGCTTTATTTCTTTCCACTGATTCTCCAAACGAGTCCATTCGTCCTTGGCGTCCGCCTTCCCCAGATGAAGCCGGACTTGAAGCTCATCGCGCTGTTGCTTGAGTTGCTCCAGCGCCTTCGTCATCTGGTCTCTTAGGTTTTCCATGAGATGGTGCTCCTTTGTGATATGCAACGTTTCGTGTGCGCGATCATACAAACCGCGTTCATTGAGATCAAGCTTAACGAAGGCACCGTGTCAAGCGGTCTTAAAAGTCGAAGTCGTCGTTGCAGCGAGCGGGCTGACTCAGCAATACTATCGCTGGATGGGCCCAGGTGCAGCGATCCAGGACGGTGAGCCGCAGGAGAAGCGGTTGGAAGAGTATCGGCAGGTCGTCTTCGCCGGGGAGTCGCAGGCTTGTGTGAACTTCCGCAGCGGTTGGATCGAGCCCACAGGCATCGAGCAACTGACATCAAGGACCAATAAAGGCAGGAGGAAGAGCGTGAAGCCAAGTATTGGAATGGGATTCTGGCTGATGGCAGCGGTATTTCAGGTTTTGACAACCTGGATAGGAGCCGAGGCCTGGGCCTATGAGTCGGCACCAGTCAAGGAAGGGGCTACAGTGCGAGGAACCGTGACCGTTACCGGAACCATACCGGCCCCTAAAGAATTCGAATTGCGTCGCTTCCCAGACTACGAGTATTGCGGCAGGCTGTCCAATGCCCAGGGATATCGGTTCCTGACGGAAGTTTGGGCCAAGGGGGACGGCAGTCTCAAAGATGCCGTCGTGGTGGTGGAGGATGTGGAACGCGGCAAACCCTTCACCTTCACCGAGGCCGAAGTGGAAGCGAGTCTCTGTCGGTTTCTGCCGTTCGTCGCCGTGGTCAACGACACGCGGCGAATCACGGTGTTCAATCGGGACCCGGTTCCCCACGACATCCAAGGATATGCATCCGATCAAACCGGAGAAAATCTCCTCTTCTATCGGCCCTCCTTACAGGCCGGTGGGACCACGGACGTCGTGCAGTTGAGCAAGGGGCAAAAAGCGTTCACCATGCAGTGCAGCCTGCACCCCTACATGCAGAACTGGGGCTATGCCGTGGACAATCCCTATTATGCCGTGACGGATGCGAAAGGCTCCTTCTCCATCGAGGATCTCCCGCCGGGGACGTATCGCCTCAAGGCTTGGCATCCAGTTCTCGGTACGCAAGAGAAGAAGGTCACCGTGACCGCCAATGAAACCGTCTCGCTGGAGCTGTCATTTGAGGCTAATTATTGAGAAGAGTGAGGCGACGTGCGTTGCCAGAATACAGGTGACCGCGTTCAGACCCTCAAATCCCACGATGCAGCGATGCGCCGTGACCCGAGGAACAGATTCTGACTCCTGTGCAGTTGGAGAAGTTATGATATTATTGCCCTCTCCTAGGGCCCTTGCCAGGTTCGAGGCATCGAGAAGAACTGTTTGAATAGCAAACGACAAGGCCAGTCCCAGTCTTGCTTGCTGGACAAGCCTCACCACTGGAGGACAACCATGGCGAATCGTTTTCCACGGGTGCAGGCCGCGCGGGTGCTTCTTGTTGGCACTACTTTGTGCACGCTGCTGGTCGTGACAGGAGAGTCTGTCCAGGCCCATGGAGGTGAAGACATCTCCGAGATGACTGCATCGCACTCGATCGCGTCAAGCCCATCGCATTTGTCCAGTCCCGAGGCAGCCGGGCTCCAAGCAGCCTGCTGGGCTCTCACGATTCCCTATGGTGCCGTGAAAATGGCCTATGCGATCGGCGGAGGCATAATAGGCGGCCTTGCTTGGGCGATGACAGGGGGCAACATGGACGTGGCAAAGTCCGTCTGGATTCCCTCGATGACCGGCGACTACATTGTTCAGCCGCAGCATCTCACCGGAGAGAAGCACCTCTACTTCGTTGGCGTGTCGTCAGACAGACCCCTGTCATAAAATCTCGTCTCAGTCTCGGTCAACCTGCATCGTCTGCACACTCGCGGCGGAGACAAGCGGCCTGGATACGCATGGCTCCGAGAGTGTTGAACATCCCAGGTCACCGTCCCTCGGGATACCATCGGCCCACGCATCGGAGCGTTGAACCATGAACTCATGATACGCGTCGATCGCTCTCTGGCCGTCTTCCTCGGAATCGTTTGATAGTGAGAAAATCGGAGCCTGTTCCCTTAATTTTGTCTTGAAGACCTGCAATCCGAGAGCAATTGAGACAAGAATGGAGGATGGGCGCGAACAACTGGGCGCATGCAGGTACGGAAGTGAGGCTCCAAGTGACGTCAGAGTCCAGGCGACTGTGATTCAGATCCTCGAATCACACGGATTCAGCGGTACACCGTATGACCGACTGATCAAAAGCACCCGCGCCGCCCTCCTTACCGATCCTCATCAAGTTGACAGCCATCACGGCCGGACATATAGTCCCGCAATACCCCGCGTCACTTAGATCAACTCCCCAGGTTGAACATGAAGACGCTCCTGGTACAACAGGCTATTCTTGCCGGCACAATCGCCGCAGTCGGGGTGTTCGCGCAGGAGCCGAAATTCCCTGTCGGGAACTGGCGATCACCGGGACACGCGACCTTCACGAACCCCGGCCTCACCGGCGCCGCATTGTATCTCAACATCGATGTAGCGAAAGACGGAAACTTCCGCGGCACGTGGGGCCAATACCTGTGCAATTCATATCCAGGTGCCTATGGCATATCAGTCTATTCGTGCAGCCAGATAGGCAGTCATCGTGTTAGCGGCAGGTTCGGCCAGGATAGCCAGAGCATGATCGAGCTGGACACCCTAGGCCGTAGCACCTTTACATGGAATGCACCATCTACCGATGAGCTGGAAATCAATCTGCCGAAGAATTGGCAGGGCGAAGATGCCATCCTCTACCGGGCACGATTAACCCGTGATGGCAAACCTAAGCCTGAAGTCCCTGCGGTCCCACGTGAGGAAGGTCCGTTGCCGTCTGCCAACACCCTCTATCGCGAATTCAAACAGAACGCCGAGGCGGCACTCGCGCGTCACGTTGGCAAGACGCTGGAGCTGGAAGGACGCCGAGGCACGGTGATCGAGCTCAGCGACGGCGGCGCGGCGATTCACATCGCCGATGGGTTCACCAGCCGAGCGCTGGTCCTCTACTTCTCACAGGTGCAGGAGGTCGCGGGCATCAGCGAAGGTGCACTGTTTCGATTCAAGTGCACCGTCGCGAGCTTTGACTACCAATACGTGCACCTGGAAACCTGCTCCATCGTGCGGTGAGACCGCCCTTTCCCTGCATGTCCTGACACCTTCCTCTGTGCTGCGCTTTCCCGCCGATATTCTTGCTATGATCTCCTATGCGACTTCACCGAGCCTCCTTGTTCCATTCGCCGTGACCCTGCTGTTTCCCGGCTGCGCCTCCTGGTTCATAAAAGGCGAGCCTCCGGAGGTGCTCGTCACCAACGTCACGCCGCTGGACGCGACGGTGTTCGAACATCGCCTCCGTGTCGATCTCCGGGTCCGCAACCCGAACAACTTCGACTATCACCTGACAGGCGTCGATTTCACGTTGAATCTGAACGGGAAACGTCTGGCCCGTGGTCTGGGGAGCAAGGAGGTGACGATTCCCCGGTTAGGTGATGCCGTGATGACGATCGACACCACGACCTCGACGCTGGATATCGTGCGCCAACTACTTGAGTTCTCTCAGAAACAGGAATTGACGTA
>DATIGP010000209.1:0-3227 GCA_035454625.1 Nitrospira sp. | reverse complement strand
GCCTTTGCCTTGAAAACCAATCAGCAAGACATTGCCCAACTGCTGACCGCGACAACGGAGACACCTGGGGCTTTGAAAGTTCACATCCGGCAATTGGAAGGCCGACTGACGGCGCTCTGTAAGAACGCGGGGGAGAAAATTTATCAGGTCGCGGAAAACGTGGAAGGCATCTATATTCAGGTGCGCGAACGCAATGCCGGCAAGGCCTTCGGGTATTACCATGAGAAAGATCGTCTCTCGTCGACGTATCTATCCCCGACGAGGGGGAAGAATTATCGATTTTGGGAAATGGATGCCTTGGGTACAGCCGGCGTGATCAATCATCATCGCATTGAACCCTATCCTCTCGGTAAACCAGGCGAGCAGATGATTGAATTGAAGCAGGTGCCGCTCCCTGTCGCCGTCTATGGAATCAGTTGGAAAGAGCTCACAGGCACTGAGGACCAACGCCAAGGAATGTATGGCGACGAATTGACGATCTTTGACGTCAAAACCCAGCGAGTCCTGGCGGTTCGCACCCTGTTTTTTTACGCCATCACCGATGGGACGGTGGATGCTTCCGGCAAACCGTTGCCAATACCCGGCGGGCACAAGCCGTATCGTTTCGCCACATGCCCAAATTACAATCCCGGCCTCGATGACTCCTACCCTGATCAAAGACCCCGTGACTCCTATCGGTTCGTCTCGAAAGTGCTCCGGCCCAAACAGGGATAAAGGAGCTGGCGCCCATATCGCTCCTGTGCTCAAGCTGAAAACTGAAGGGTTAATGCGTCCAGATCTTTTCGGGCCTATCCGCGAAGGGATAGACATGCACCATCCAGCCGAAGAGCTGCGGCACGAACCGCCCGCCGGCTTGATCGCATTCGGGTTTTGTCACGATCGAGCCTTTCGGGCCGAACTTCTTCCAATCTACGCTCTGCATGTGCTTCTTTTGCGGCAGACAGATGTTTACATGCGCATGCCACTGCGCAATGCTTAGTGGGATCCGCTCATTCAAATCCTTCTCGCTTGCCCACTTCGGCGCCGTGAACATGGCGCCTTCTAGTTCATAGCCGTCAGCGGTCTTCCGGTATATCAGGGACGTTGGCTCCTTCGGATCGAAGCGGAAGGCCGCTTTGAATCCATTCCATTTACGCGTGAAGTGATAATGCGGCTGTTGCACGTTCGGCAGATAGGGCTCAAAGCCGGCATTGATGGCGGCGCGATATTCGCGATACGGAGCCAACGCCTGTCGCAACTGCCGAAGGATGTCCCATGCCGTCGCCTGGTCAGCCTGGTTCGACGGACGAAGTGTAGTCCAGCGGAAATGCGGCCCCAAGTGCGCATGCGAACCGGTCATGGAGCTGATCGTTTCCGCGTCATGATGCCCAGGCAGATGCTCTTCTTCCGCGTCGGCCTGCGCCGGTGCCTGCAGCTCCTGCGTAGTCTGAGGCGGATGCTTGGCGCCACAGGAGATCGCGAAAAAGAATGCGAAGATCAGGGAGAGGAAATGCATGGCCTGCGACGGTCCGATTCTATGGCTTCGTGCCCGTGACAACATGGGCGGAGGTCCCAAAGAAGACAGTTCCATCGTTAGTGACATAAGGGCTGAGGGCGTGTTCGGCCTCCTTCAAGACTCGCATGATCTGGTCCTCTGTTAAAGCAACACCCATTATAGGCAGCCAACCCCTGAGATCAGCCTCAACCATGACCCGAACGCTGGAAAACCGTGCCGTGCCGCAATAGGTGCGGACTTCGACCGATCCGACTCCGGCATCCGCAAGCAAGGCGGCAAGATCGCGCCGATCACCGAGTGCGAATGGCGCACGCAGGGCGTCGGCCGCCGGCTGACCGGCGAATCGCTCCAGCAGCGCCACCTCGGCTGCGTAAGCGGTTATGTTGTCAAGAGAATCCCAAACCGCCGAAGCCAACCGCCCTGATGGGACAAGAACCCGCAACGATTCGGCGAGCGCCTTGCGGCGGTCACTAAAGAACATTAGGCCAAACTGGCAGACGACCGCGTTGAAGGACTCATCCGGAAACGGGAGCGACTCGGCGATGCCTTGCCGCCATTCCACAGCAGGCGCGAGTTGCTTTGCCACTTCCAACATTCCCGGGCTGGGGTCCAGTCCCGCAACGATTCCGGCTCGTCCGACACGCGACAGGAGTTCGCGGCCTAGGACTCCAGTTCCACACGCTACGTCCAGCACTCGCTGACCTGGTCGAATGTGCGCAGCGTCTGCGACCTTTGTGGCCCACTCCCCGAAGAGCGCCGGCACCATCAATGCCTCGTACGCGTTCGCAGCATCGATCTGCTCTTGAAGCGTCGGCCCGCTCATCCCTGTTCCTTGTGTCGTCTAACTATTAAGTCTGCTGCAGCCTAAGCCGTGTAGCATAGCTGCGTCTGCCTTGTGCCATCAAGAAGAAGGAAGAACACATAGGCGACCCTCCCCGCTTACTTGTTCCCAGTGTCGTAATAAAACCGCTCGTGGACAATCTTGCCGTTCTTCCACTTGGCAACTGACACCTGCTCGAGATGCGCATATTCTCCGTCCGTCGTAATGAAATCCACGATGGCTTCGTAGAACGTCACGTTGTCACCAACACCTGAGGCCGTGACGTTGAATCCCTTCCACTCTTTGACGCCGCTCATGAATTGCTTTTCCCGTTCGATGTTGGCCGCCAAGCCTTTCGTGGGTGGATTGGCGTTATCCTGCATCACCGTATCCGTGTCGTAGAACTCGTTCAGTGCCTCGATGATCTTGCCTTGCCGGATATGGTTGTGGAGGTCCTGTAGTCGTTGCTGGAGATGGACGGTGCTCATGATCGCTCCTTTCATGGAGAGGCCGTTCTTACTGTTGACATGGAAACTACAGCAATCCCTGTTCCTTCGAAGGCTGGATCGCCGCCCAAGCGGGTATCTATCGAACAAGATGTAGAATTTTCATTCGATCGCAGAACAATTCTCGATTAGAGAAGGTGCGAGCCATGCCTCAGCGATGCCGACCTGTCGGCACCCTGCCGATATGACGACAGAGATCCCGTCGTCACTCCTGTCTTGGTTTCCATAAAAGCCACGTGATTTTCACCAACACCCTCTTTGCTTTTCATCACTTGTGTTTCCGGTCTTAGAGCGGTAGTCGCTTGGCACGATCTCTGCGATAGTGCACAAACAAATCGATGAGACAGAAAAATAAGGTGTTCTAGGTCGAGAGAAGGAGTGGTCATCATGGCGTCTTGGCTCATAA
>DATIGP010000208.1:0-4259 GCA_035454625.1 Nitrospira sp. | reverse complement strand
CCGTCACCATGCTGCTGCCCGGGACGCCATGAGCCGCGTCGAGCATCGCTTTGCATGCCGCCATGGACAGATTGAGAAAGAAGTGATCGTTGCCGGCGATGAAATCGACCACCTCGGCGATGTCGGCCGAGGGGAGGCGGGCCTTCAACAAGGCTGAAATGAGACGTTTCAGGAAGAGAGCGGAGGCGGCGGCGTTACGATTATGCACTTCGTCGCCCATGTGGAGGGCCTGGGCCATCATGGGCTTGAGGTCAACCCCGCCTACGAGTTCAAGAGCGGCTCCAAGGGCTGGTGCGAGTACCTGCCCCATCCATTTGAGACGGGTGATCACGTCCGGTCCATTGGCGCCGAACCTGAGTGCCTTGCCGAGGCCCTCGTTAAAGTTGCAGAACGCCTGATTTCCGTGGGTCGTATTGATCACTATCCAAACTGGCATGGACGGGCTGATGACCCCGGCCATCGGTCCAACGGCATTGTGGTGGTGGCAAGGCTCAAAAGCGATTTCACCGCCGGAGGCCAGAGCGTCGGCCCCGGCGAGGTTCTTAGCCCAGCCTTCATAGAGAATGGCCCCCAGGATGGCTCCCTTCATGGGTCCGCACATGTCCGTCCACCCGATAGGAGGACCGCCGTGCAGGATCATCCGCTCTGTCATGTGAGGCAACACTTGGCCGGCGACGCCGACGCCTTTCAACACCGGCTGGGCCGATTGGTAGGCATCGAACGCAGTTTGGTTGGCGGTTTCCACGGAGAGCAGGTTGACCAACCGAGCCAACGCACGACCGACCTCGTGCCGTCCCTGAGCCGGAGGGACCCATTCAATGTGGAGTACAGAGCCGCCCGCCTTCGTGATGGAATCGGCAAAGGAGGGGAGGCCGACGTTCAAAACCTGGAGCTGCTCTTGGAACAGGGCCTGTATCACAATCGACCTCCGACGACGTCCGCCTCCGGAACGACGGAGGCAGCCATGCGCACAGCCTGAGCGTTGCTCTCCGCCAGGATCACGCCGGCCTCCCGAAGAGCCGCTTCCTGCCTGGATAGATTTTGAGGATCCGCGGTTGTTCCGCAGACGAAGGCGATGACGGCCAGGTGTCTGCCTCCGTCGGCAGCGAGATCGCGCGCTTTTTGAATGACCGGGACCATTTCAGCGGCCGGATCCGGGTGAGATCCGTAGCCCAAGACAATATCGAGCAGAATGACCGCCACCTCTGGATCCTGTGCCTCCTTCATCAGCCGCTCATTTCGGAGCCGGTGGTCGATCATCGGATGGGGGCGCCCACGAGTGAACAGATCATCACCCAGGTCAATGACCGTGTGTTTCCGACTGGTCCAAACATCGCTCAACCGGTCTCCCGGGTCGACGGGAGTGTTGGAATGGATTTGCCCCAAGGTTTTCTTCAGAAGGAGCGAGGCCTCGTAGCAAAAAGTGCCGCCGCTATAGAGCCCTCGAATGTATCGTTGTCCGGGAGCAAGAGGCGCAATGGAGGAATGAGGCGCGTTCGCTCTTCCGAATTCGGGAGTTCTTCCGTTTGCAAGCGCCACCGCAGCCGATGCCGCGTCTTCCAGCGTCTCGGCCGGGTACAGGTTGCCGCCTCTGATCAAATCGGGATCGGCGCCGAGGAAATTGACCACCACCGCCTTGCCTGCGCTGCCGGCCGCCTCCAGTACCTTGTGTGCCACTTCCGGGGATGGAGGCTTGGAGATCAGCACGATCACAGAGGTGGAAGGATCAGCCGCCAGCGCCTTGAGGCCCTGAAGCATGGAAATGCCTCCGACATCGCGGTGCAGATCATGTCCGCCCGTTCCGATCGCCTGCGAGATGCCGCCGCCCCATCGGTCGACCAGGCAGGTCACTTGCTGGAGACCAGTGCCGGATGCGCCCACGACGCCGATGACTCCGCGACGCACCACATTCGCAAACGCCAATGGAATGCCGTTGATGATCGCGGTCCCGCAATCGGGGCCCATCACGATGAGATCGCGATCCCGGGCGAATCGTTTGAGTGAAATCTCGTCCTCGAGCTCGACGTTGTCGCTAAAGAGCATGACGTTGAGACCCAAACCCAGTGCCTTCAAGGCTTCCGCCGCGGCATACTCGCCCGGCGTGGAGATCAAGGCGAGGTTTGCGCCGACGCAACTTCCAAGTCCCATCTCGATGCTACGGGGAGCCACGCCCTGCGCTGTCTCATGGCGGGGTGAGGAAGGGGAGGTTTCCTTCAGCGCAGATTCCGCCGCGGTGAGGGCCGAAGCCAACTTGTCCGCTTGTCCTTGAAGAGCAATCAGGAGATCGTTGGCAGAGGCTTGAATCGGTTCGGTGAGCAAACCGGCCTCTCGGAGGAGGCTGATGTTATTGGCAGAGGCCATCACGGCCGACGCTTGTTCCACCCCCGGCAGCTTCGAGAGAGTGGAGGAAAGCTGCATCAGCGAGACGGAATCACGGTAGAAATTCCGGATGAGTTTAGTCGCCCCGGCCATGGAGACGGCCTCCCATTGATACCGTTGCCTCGGTCGGCTTGCGGCGTTCAACGTCAGGCGGGCGGAAATCTTCCCGCCGATGGCTTATGCGGCGAACGTCACATCCTATAGCGCGATGTCTCGTTCGGAAGAGCCTCGCTTGAATCGAGGCCTGTCGGTCGGCCGCTATCTTGCACACAAAATTGTATACCAAGTCAAGGACAAAACCGGGTGCCGCTCGTATGTCGAACCGGCTCGAAGATCGGACCTATCGACTCACCGTTTATGTTTCGAGCTGATTCCGTGGCCCGATGTTTGTGGCTACCAAGCTGGTATCCAGCGTGCCTTCCATGCTCCGGCGCATTCGTGCCTCAGTCACGGTGAAGCTTTAATGCTTTCTCAGTTACCAAGACGGACATCTGCCTACATATCATGGGGTAGCTTTGTCGGAAGGGACGGGGAGGGTTGCGCCTCCCCGTGTGTGTGAGGTTTAAGAGAGGCTACTGATGGCTGCTGCTGCCAGCTTCTTTGTCATCCCGGGCATCGCGGGAATCCCTGCTGTCATGATGTTTTGACACGTCCTGCTGATGAGCAGTGTCCTTGAGGCCGGACGTATCCCGTGACGGTTTGGTGTTTTTGTCCTGGGCAGTAGCTTCCTTGTCGTCCCTCGCGTCCCGTGCCTCTGTATTGCTCTCTTGGTGCGAGCTGCCTTGCTTTGCCCGCTGCTCCCCCGCCTGCGCAGGAACAGATGGCAGGCCCCATGCCCACAGCACCACAGAAACGATCAGCGCACTTACAATGGTTCTCATGTCGGCCCCTCCTTTTCGGTTTGATTGCATAGCAGCCAGCCCCCTACCTGGGACAGCCCGGATGTTTGCAGAGGCAAGCATTTCCCAACCGGTCGGCGGCGCGGCATTCGTCAGAGCAGAATTCCTGTCCCGCCGGAGCAGCACATCGACACCGAGGATGGGCGCATTTCTTCTCAGCCATGGTCCCTCCTGGACGAGAAGGCACTGTGGCACGTTTGCGCGCATGCCACAGCTCCCTCCCCATTAAGCAGCATCCATTAAAGCGTCCTCAATTATCCCGCTGTAACGTCGTCGTATGGCCTTGGTCCGTCACATAAGCTTTCACCATGTCGCCCGGCATCACCTTATCCAGCTTGGTGCTTCTATCGACATGGATTTTGCGCTCTTTGCCGTCGTCATCTTTTATGAAGTAATACTCGCCTTCAACGTTCATCAGGGTGCCCTTGATCGTATCTTTCGTCAGTCGCTCTTTGATGGTCGGGCTGGCTTCTTTCTCAGTCATCGCATCCGTCGCGTTTGTTATGCCGGCTCCTGTGCCCAATAATCCCATCATAATAACCATCGAGATGAATCCTGTTCTCATAATGACCTCCTTTCAGTTTCAGTTAGTGTCGCGTTGGAGCAGCAAACCGTAAACTGGGGAAATACCTAGACATAGTTAGACATGATGATGTACTGGGGGAGACGTGCTCCAGTGACAACAAAGCATGGCACAGCGGGACGCGCCGTGCGAAGGAACAAGTGCACCGGCGCTACGCGAAGCTCTCCCCGACCGTGCCGAACTGTACATTGCATGGCGTCTTAGGGATTTTGCCAGTGCCGGCAGACGCGTACACGCGATAGCCTACAATCAGAATTGGGCAGTGGAAATATTTTGAACGGGTGGCGGAAACGCTGTCAGGTACGAAATATAAAAATTGCCCGTTCCACTAAGCTCCGCCCTCGAAAGAGGACGGAGCTTTTTTTGTGTATTGCCTTTAGTCGTCTACCCTTACCTAA
>DATIGP010000207.1:0-53502 GCA_035454625.1 Nitrospira sp. | reverse complement strand
ACCCTCTACCCCGCCCTCATGTTGGTCGTCGGAGTCTCCGTGCTGTTTTTCCTGATGACTTTCGTAGTACCCAAGATCACGGCCGTGTTCACCAGCATGAAGCAAACGCTCCCCTGGCCGACCGTCGCCCTGATGTCGGTCAGCCGCTTCTTCGCAGACTATTGGATGCTGATCGTGGGCTTGGTCGTGGGCGGCATAATCCTCGTGCAGCGGTTCATCAGGACGGACAGCGGACGCATGACAGCGGATCGTCTGATCTTACGCCTGCCCTTGATCGGAGATGTCGCCCGCATGGTGTCCATCTCGCGGCTGGCCGGCACGCTGTCCACGATGCTGGCGAGCGGCGTCCAGCTCCTCGAAGCTCTGGATATCTCCCGGCGCGTGATGAATAACCGGGTGCTGGAGGAGGCGGTCGAAGGTGCGCGACAGAATATCCGCGAAGGCGAAACCATCGCCGATCCGTTGAAACGGAGCGGCGAATTTCCCGCGCTGGTCACTCACATGATTGCCGTGGGGGAACGGAGCGGCGAAATGGAAGAAATGTTGCGCAGGGTGAGTCAGATCTACGACGGTGAAGTGGACCGGGTGATCACTCGATTGACCTCGCTCATGGAGCCGATCATGATCCTTGCCATGGGCGCGATTGTTCTCTTTATCGTCGTCGCGATTCTCCTGCCCATCTTTGAAATGGGTCAGATGATTCGATAGGCGGACGGGACCCACGGAGTCCGCACAATGAAAAAGACAAAGGGGGACTAACGATGATTGATTCGGATAAGCGGAAGGAGCACAGGATGCCGACCGATGAACGGATCTCTTTCCATCGCGCCGTGGCCTACCTCGTACAGCGAGTGTCCGGAAATTCCGTCGGCTTCACATTCATCGAGATCATGGTCGTCGTAGCCATCTTGGCCATTCTCGCGGCTCTCGTCGTCCCGCGCATCATGGGCAGGACGGATGACGCCAAGCGCACGGCGGCCAAAGTCCAGATAAGAAACATCGAGGGAGCGCTGCAGCTCTACAAACTGGATAACGGTGTCTATCCCACGACGGAGCAGGGCCTCAAGGCGCTCGTCGAAAAGCCCTCCGTCGGTGTGATTCCGAAGAAATGGAAAATCGGTGGGTACTTGCCGAAGCTGCCGGAAGATCCCTGGGGCAACCCGTACAAGTATCTCAGTCCCGTTCAAAAAGGAGATTACAAGGTGGAGTATGAAATCGCGTCTCTCGGGACGGACGGCGAGGTGGGCGGTGAAGGCGTGAACGCCGATATCACGAATTGGAACCTCGACAAAGAATAGGACGCCAATGGTCATGGACCACGGGACAGCGGGCAATGAATCTTCGGCTCACGCGCGAGGGGCGCTCTTCACTCCCGCCTTGCGCCTGCCCCCTCACCCCTTGGGCCTTTCTACAGGCTTCACCATCCTGGAAATGCTGATGGTCCTGTTTCTTCTGACCGTGGTCGTGGTCGTCGTCCTCCCTCGGATCAGTCTCGAGGAGGATCTGAGTTCCACCGGCCGGAAACTCATCGGTGTCCTTCGGACCTTTCAAGGACTGGCGGCCACGAGCCAACAACCCGTGAAGCTCTATCTTGATTTAGATCAGGGGACGTACTGGATGATGCTCGTAGAAGGCAAGGAAGAGCGGCTGCCGTTTGATCCCGCTTGGAAGACCCCTCGCTCGTTGCCTGAGTCGATCCGATTTACGGAAGTCTCCATCGGGCCAGATAAACATTTTACGGGGCGAGTCGACGTATCTTTCTTCGCCAACGGACGGATTGAACCGGTCACGATGTATCTGATGGATGCGAAAAATAATCTCTTGGGTCTGGCGGTCGATTCATTGACGGGAGGGATTCGAGTCAGCGACGAACGACTCGACCCGCCGCCTAATCGGTTCATCCCCGACCGAGTCCGGCTTTTGTTGAAGCCGACCAATCAAGCAGGCGTGCCGCCGAGAGGATCGTTTCCGATTCAGTAGTAGATCGTGATGGTTCAACAGGGACACCAAATCAAGTGTGATGAAGATGGATTCACGCTGCTCGAGGTGCTGCTCGCCATCGCCTTGCTCGCCATCGCACTCCCGATTCTTCTCGGCCTCAGAAATTTCGACCTGGAACTTCAGGAGCGAGCTTCTGAGCTGACTGCCGCCACGCTGTTGGCCCAGGAAAAACTACTGGAAACGGAACTCTCAGGGCAATATGCGATCGGGGAAAGCACGGGAGATTTTCCCAATCTCCCGCTTGGAGCACAAACCACCATGCAGGCGGTCCCAAGAGCCATCGGATACAAATGGAAACGTACCATCGCACCCACTCCACTGGAGCTGATTCGGGAGATTCGGATCAAGGTGTCGTGGCTGCGGGGTGAGCTGGAAGAAGCGGTAGAGGTCAGCACGTATGTCTTCGCCGGCCGTCTCACCTTCTAAACTGGAAGCGGGCTTTACCCTCGTCGAGGTCCTGGTCGCCGTGGCTTTGCTGGGCATGATCGGAACCATGGTTTTTGGATCGCTCGTCATGACGACACGAGCCGTCGAAGCCGGCCGAGATCACGCGGCAAAGGAACAGGCGATTAGAAGAATATTGCGCCTCATGGCCGAGGAAATCTCCCTCAGCAAACGCAATTCCATGTATCCCTGGGTGGGAACGAACGGGATACAAGACGGGCAACCGGCCGACATCCTGGCTTTTCTCGCGATGAGTCAAGACTTGAATTCCCCGGCCGTCAAGGAAAGCGAGACCGTTCGCGTAGTGTACACGCGTGAACGTGATCGCCTGATTCGGTTCGTCCGCAGAAATCTCTATACGCTCACCGATACCAATGAGTCTCTGGACCAGATGGAGCTGGCCGATCGCGTCCAGGCCTTCAATATCCGATATTACGACGACCAAAACCGCATTTGGATGGATGAATGGCCGTCGGTCCAAAACTCCCCAAAGCCTTGTTGATTGAAGTCACGTTTCACTATCCCGACGCCGATCCCTGGACGGTGCGGCAATGGGTCGCGATCGGCACATCATGACCATCAAATGGCCCGAGGCATGGCGGGAGGTCTTGGCTTGGTCGGCAGGTGGAGTCTGTATTTTGGTGCTGTGTTTGATGGCGACTTTTCCGTATGGAATGCTCCAAGCGCGGGTCGTTGCGGAACTCACGCGAGCTACCGGTATGGAAGTCCGAGTTACCGAGTGGACCATGGGACTCCCACCCGGCCTTGAGTGGCGCAATGTCACCTTGTCGCCACCACAGTGGACTCCGATCCAATTGGCTGTGCTGCAGGCCAAACTCGGAGTCACGAAAGCATTGGGCGGCACGCTCGGACTGGAGATCGTCGCAAAGCTGGATCATCCCTCTTCGCCAACAGGTTTCGCGAAAGGCACGGTCACCGCCTCATCACTTTCGTTGGAAGGCCCCGTCACGATCAAGGGACAGGTTCAACAAGTTGATCTTTCCAGAGTCCTCCGCCGCTATGTCACACACGGCACGCTTAACGGGGATTTCTCTCACCGAATCGATTCCGGCCGGGCGACCTCCACCGCAACGAAAGGGGAGGGAATCTGGACAGCCGAGGCGACGGATCTGGTTATCGATCAGATTCCTGTCGGAAACGGACGAACGCTGTCTCTCACCTTCAGCAAGGTCTCGGCTGGACTTGCGTGCCGAGACATCCGCTGCGACGTGACACAGCTGAAAGGCGATGGAATCGATGGCTCCTTTACGGGGGAAGGACACATCACCATCCAGCAACCGATGCAGCAGAGCCAACTGAACCTCACGGTGACGGTCATCCCCGGCCCCGGATTTGCGTCGAAAGCTGGACCACTGGGCATCCCCTCGCCGCCCCCGGGAACGCCCCTGACGGTCAAGATCGTAGGAACCTTGGCACAGGCAAGGATTGCATTGTAAAGTACGGGCGAAGCGGGAGATCGCCGGTTGAAAAGTGAGCATTAGCAACCTGAAGCTCGAACCTTCGAACCAGTTAACTCGGATTCCGGAATAGCAGGGCGAATCCATGGCCATTGTGAACGAATGTGTCGGTCTGGACATCGGACAAACGGGCTTGAAGGCCGTACGTTTCCGTCGCCGCCTGAGCGGGAGCGAAACGATCGATTATTTTCAACATCCCCTGCCGTTTGCGCGTCCAGAAGATCTCGAACCGGCTCGACGTGTGCAGTCGCTTCGCGGATTTCTCTGGCGGAACGGACTCTATGGCACAGACCGGTTAGTGACGGCGATTCCTTGCCAGGACCTTTTCGTCAGGACCCTCTCGTTCCCTTTCAAGGACTCCACCAAACTCGCTCAAGTCGTTCCGTTTGAGGTTGAGAATCTTGTCCCGATGCCGCTCGAAGACCTGGCGGTCGGAAGCTTGGTATTGCCGCCGGGGCACGGGGCGGAAAGCACGTTACACGACAGCAAGGCGGAAGTCCTGGTCACGGCCGCACCACGAGACAAGGTTGCGGAGCATCTCCGGTTTCTGGCCCAAGCTGATGTGGAGCCGTCGGCGATCAATGTCGACGCGATGGCCCTCTTCTCCGTGACTCAATATCTGCAGGAAGAAGGGGCGTCCGTACCGCAAGACTTGGCCATTATCGACGTCGGGGCGTCCAAGACCACGCTCTGCCTGGTGCAAGGGGGACGTCCTCTGGTCCTCCGAACAATCCTGTGGGGCGGCAACCATCTGACGCATGCCTTGGCCGTTCGATACGCTTCTAGTTTCCCCGAGGCGGAGCGTCGCAAGCGCACGATGGCCGTAGACGAGGTAGCCGGTTTATTGGATCCGATTTTAAAAGAGCTCCGCATTACTTTGCAGGCCCATCTAGGGAACGAGCGCAACCGCTTGACGCACTGTTGGGTATGCGGAGGAGGGGCAAAGTTACAAGAAATCGGCGGCTACATTTCCCGGCAATTGGGGCTCCATCCGGTGGGACCTCGACAGGGGTTCGGACCTGAAACGCCACGGGCATTTTCTATCGCGTTCGGTTTGGCGATTCACCCCAAAATCATCCGGCCACGATGGCGGTTCAGAACGAGTTCACAGGAACTAGCGCTGGATCTCAAAAGCGTTGCCGACACCGGCTCTACCGGGACCGTCACGACTCAGCAAGACCGTCGCCTGGCGATAGCCGCCGGGCTGGTTCTCGCCGTCTTGGCGATCGCCGACTTCTCGATTCACTTCATGTTGCAGGATCAGCGGGTGGCTCGCCTAAAAGCCGCTCTGCAGAACCAGTATGAACAGTTCTTTGGTCCTGGTGCCGCCCCGGGGGAAGAGCTCGATCAAGCTCAGTACCGCATCGGGGTCCTGGACAAATCGCTCGGTGTTGTCGATACTGCGGACGGAAAGGTGTTGCAGACCCTCTCAACATTCGTAAAACAACTGCCGCCCGGAACCATGGTGAAGGTGCGAGAGTTGACCGTCGACGGGGCGTCCATTCTCATGGAAGGTGAGACCATTTCTTTTGACGCGGTGGAACGACTCAAGCAAACCCTCGCATCGAGTTCTCAGTTGAAGGATGTCGCGGTGACGGAAACCCGGGTGGGCGCGGGTCCTAATCAAGTCGTTTTTCGAATGGCGGTCACGGTGGAAAAATCATGACACAGAGTCTTCGAGAACGCTGGCGTCACATGCCCCAGCGTGAGCGCACTCTCGTGCTGGCAGGCGGGATCCTCATCGGACTCAGCCTCCTCTTTGTTTTGATCGTCGATCCTCTCTTGGACTCTCTTGATCGCCTCCAGCGCCAGGAAGTTCGGAAGCAGAAAGACCTGGCTGAATTGGCGGTGCTCGGCCAAACGTATCTCTCAAAGCGGGACCGATTAACCAAAGCTGAAAGCCGCATGCCGTCGGCCAACAGCCATTTCTCCCTGCTGACGTTCATGGAAGAAGCGGCCACCAACGCCCATGTGCGCGAGCGCATTACCGGCATGCAACCTCAGCGACAATCGCTGGCGCAAGGCTACGAGGAAACGGCTGTCGATCTCCGGCTGGAGGGCATCCAATTGCCGGACTTGCTGGCATTACTCATGGCCATCGATCAAGCTCCTTACGATCTTCAGGTTCGCCATCTGCAGATCCGCCCGAAATTCGACAATCCCGTCAACATCGACGCGACCGTTCGGGTCTTGAGCTATGCTAAAAGCTGACGAGCGAGGTGTCGCGCTGCTCTTGGCTCTTCTGGTGCTGACGATCCTGACCGCGCTGATTCTTGAGTTCGATGCGGAAGCACGCCGCGAGTACCGAGCCGCCGCCGCATTCCGGGACGACTATAAAGCAGGGATGCTGACCCGAGCCGCCGTGCAGGCCGCTCGAGCCGTGCTGCTGCAGGACCTCATGCGCGAACGGATGACCGGTCAGAAATTCGATGGACCGACCGATATCTGGGCCATGCCCATCAAACATTTTGCGATCGGGGACGGTTTTCTCACTGCGCAGATCCAAGATGAGACGGGGAAATTCAACCTGAACAACCTCGCGTCGACCTCGGGGGGTGATATCGAACAGAAGAAGAAAGTCACGCGAGCCAAGCGATTGTTCGAGCTGCTTAGAGTCAATCCAAACCTCGTCGATGCGCTGATCGATTGGATGGATCAAGATGAAGTGCCTCAGCCGGCAGGGGCAGAGAGTCTATACTACCAATCGCTGAAGCCGCCGTATCGCTCTGCGAATAGTCCGCTACCAGGGCTGGGTGATCTCCGGCTCATCAAGGGGTTCACGACGGAGATCATCGAGCGGATTACCCCCTACGTGACGGTCTTCCCGATAGAGGGAGGAGCGCCGATGAACATTAACACCGCCGACCCCATCGTCCTTCAAACTCTGGATCCAAGCGTCACCCAAACCGTCGCAATGGAGATCGTCCAAGGACGTCCCTACAAGACGAAAGTGGAGCTGGATCGAGTCGGGAGCTTCCAAGAAATCGGTAAAGTGTTACGCGCGGCGAACGACTACGATATCAAGTCCGACTATTTCTCCGCGCGTCTCGCCGTGACCGTGAATGAGACGACTAAGACCGCTTGGGTCGTCTTGAAGCGAGATGCCAGCAAGGGTGAGAGTACCGTCGAATACCTGAGAATGCTGTAGTCGTCCGTGTCCCATGAAAGCGAAGCCGTAGAGCTTGTTCAACATCCTGCGGGCGACACCGTGATCGTCACTTCATTGCCCCGCTCGTTGTACGCCAAGCTCGGGAAAAACGATCGAGCCAAACAAATTCCCCGCCCGTTGACGTCTTCCGACTCACAGACTTCATCGGATCGCGTGAGCAGACTCCGCCATTTGAAACCTTTACCTTCATCGGTAATCCGATACATCAAGTTGTTTGCTTTCTTGTCGTAGAGCACATGAATGATCACCCGACGGTCCCTCAATCGTGCTTGAGCGAGCCGACGAGCGAGCAATTCCTCATAGCGACTCTCTGTGAGAGCTTCCTGCTTTTCCCTGTAGTCAATTTCAAGATTCCCATGCTCGACAGCGTTAAAGAGCAATTCTTGCAACGCTCCACGCAGATGCAGCCGTCTGATCGGAGGCAGGTTCAAGGCCGTCGTCTTGATGAGCCATGAGATCACCTCTGGGATATGAGCCGGATCCGAGTCAACGGTCAGTCGATACTCGGATTGGCTGAGTCCCGGGATATCCGCAATGTCTCCGGGCAGGAGATTCCGAGCGCGTTGCAACGCGTACGCCAGCTCTTCTTCGGTCACGGGCTTGTGAAGATAATCGGCGGCTCCGATCCGAAGCGCCTGTACGATCATAAGTTCAGGCGCCTCCCTGGCCATGACGATTACGGGACAGAGTTCATGCCTGGCCCTCAGCTCCTTCAGCAAGGTCAGGCCCGCTGCTTCGGGAAGAAACAGGTCGGTGATCACAATGTCCGGCGCCGCTATGTCAATGGTGGTCAACGCGGTGGTCGGGTCGGACGCGGCAACGACCGAAAAGCCTCTGCCTTGCAGCTGTTCCGCAATGCGCGCCTGAGTATCCGGGCAGGGGTCGATCACCAGGAGATGTTCGGACGGCATGAGCATATTTACGCGGGGATTCCCTTGCTGTGTACCAGCCGGAGAGCGGACATAAGGCGCAGGAGTTCCCGCTCCAATATGGCGTACAGCTCTCCCGCATCCTGTAGGTTTCCTCCTATTGCCGCAGCTTCGAGGTCTTTACAGGCCTGAAGGACGGCGGGAGCGCAAAATTGGAGAATCGCACCCTTCAGTCGATGACTGGACCGCGCCAGATCTACGGCATTCCGAGAATCCAACGCAGCGCGGGCTTCGGCTAACTCCTTCGGACCCTGCTCCACAAACAGCTTAACTATCATCTGAAAGGTCTCTCGGTCGTCATCCAACCGAGCCAGGGCCTCTTCCAAGCTGAAGATGGGGTCTTGGTCCATGGCTTTTATCCTCTAGAAGCAGTCACACGGCGATTTCCACACCCATCAATGCCACATCATCCGGAAACTGTTCATGTCCCTGCCATCGAATAGATTCAGCGATGATCCCTGATACCGCTTCCGCAAGAGGCCGATCTCCGAACCGGCGGATCGTCTCGTCCAAGCGCCCTTGTCCCCATAGTTCACCGGTCCGATCCGGTATTTCGTAGAGACCGTCGCTCAGCAAGTACAGCCGGTCACCGAGGACGATAGGGAGCTCCGCCGTAACGTAGGTGGTGGATTTATCGAAACCAAGCGGCAGACTTGGCTGGGCCATCCAGCAAGTCTCACCGGATCGGCGATGAAGAAGCGCTCCGTTGTGCCCGGCTGTCGCGTAAGAGAGGGTATGGCACCGGAGGTCAAGACTCACGAACACGATTGTGAAATAGTGTCCATTTTCCGTGAGAGGAAATTGCCTATTCGCTTCCGTCAGGATGGCCCCCGGATCATTCGACCCGACATGGTGCAGCAAACTGTCTCTGCGCAAAAAGGTCGAAAATGAGGCGGACCGCAGCGCCGGTGAAACCCCGTGGCCAGACGCATCCAACAGGTACAGCCCCAGGAAGTCGTCGCTCCACTGAATGATGTTGAAAAGATCGCCTCCCAACGTGAGCGAGGGCCGATAGGTGTGAATCAGCTGCACTCCCGGCACGACCGTTCCCGAGGCCGGAAGTAGCGTTTCGACATACCGGGCCGCAGACTGCAGCTCCCGTTCTAACGCCTCTTGCTTCGTCCGGATCTCCTCCGTGACATGCTCCAATCTCCTGATCAACGCCGCTGAACGCATCCCGGCCTGAACTCTTGCCATGACTTCGTACTTGCTGGCGGCCTTACTGAGAAAGTCATCGGCTCCACGGGCCAGCCCCTCCGCGATCTGCTCAGGCTGATCATGACTGGTCATCATGAGAATCTGACTCGATAAGAGGTCCGGATCTTGACGTATGACTTCGCAGAAAGTGGGTCCGTCCATTACCGGCATCATCCAATCCAAAATGGTCAAATCGGGTCGCTCTCGCCTAAGCGCTTCCAATCCGGCCCTTCCATTCTCTGCTTCGATCACGCGGTAACCGAGCCGTTTGAGTCGAGCCGCCAAGGCCATTCGTGCGGTAGGCTCATCGTCCACGACCAGGACGGTAGGCACCCTGTCCTCCACGACGTTGCGGAACGTTGTCACGTCAGCCGGAGTCGCCATCGTATAGAACTCAACCGCTAGGCTGCGCGCTGGTGTCCGGCCAATGCATCTTGTTCATTGTCATAAACCGGAATCAGTTTTTGAATGTTGGCCAGGCTCATGATTTCGCGCACGTAACTTTGCGGCTTCAACATGCTGACTTTTCCCTGGCTCAGTTTGAAGTTCTGGGAGACAAGCGCCAACAAGCCGAGCCCGGAACTGTCGACAAATCGGACTTCGGCCATATTCAAGATCAGATGCCGACAGCCCTTCTGTCGAATCGTCTCGACGGCCGTCTTGAATTGTTCACGATTCGCATATGTCAAATCTCCCGTCATTTCAAGAACCACACCGTTCGGGACAGGACGCTCCTTGGTATGCATCGCCATAAGTATCTCCTCCTTTCAGGTTCGTCGCCAGCCGCTCGCCTCACGCGGTCCAAGCTTCGACCGCCGCTTCCTCCACTACCATCATCTTATCGATACTGGCCATGTCCAAGACCTGCTGGACGGCGCCCTGCAGCCCGCAAGGCTGACTCTCCGTTCCTCGACCGAAAACTGTTGAGGCGTCAAAACCAGGACGCCCAGTGCGGAACTGTCCATATACGTCGCCTCATGTAGATCTACGATAAGATGTCGAGCCGCCGGACGCACGAAACGCCGTCACTGCGGAACAGCAGTCTTTGCGGTTGCGATCCGTGAATACATCGACTCCTCAGCGGCTCACGTGCGCCAGTATGGCACCGGCGATATCGTCCAACGGCAGAATTTTGTCTACGGCGCCTATCTTAATCGCTTCTTTCGGCATGCCGAACACGACGCAGCTCGCTTCGTCTTGAGCAATTGTGAACGCCCCGGCCTGTTTCATCGTCAACATCTCTTTGGCCCCGTCGCCTCCCATTCCGGTCAGGATGACTCCTACGGCATTCGCCCCGGCATGGCGGGCCACTGAAGCAAACATGACATCCACGGACGGTCGGTGACGATTGACCGGGGGCTCTTGAGTGACCTGCACCGTGTAACGAGCCCCGCTCCTTACCAATGTCATATGGAAATTCCCCGGAGCGACAAGAGCATGTCCCGGCAACACACTGTCACCGTCTTGTGCTTCCTTGACCGCAATACGACAGAAGCTGTTCAGCCGGCCTGCCCACGTCTTCGTAAACCGTTCCGGCATATGTTGCGTGATCACGATGGGCGGCGTATGGGGCGGAAGACGGCCCAAAATCTCCTTTACAGCCTCCGTCCCGCCGGTGGAAGAACCAATCGCGATGATCGTATCGGTCGTTTTGATCATGGCAGTGGACGATGAGGAACTGGTTGTCCGATCAACCCTGCTTCCATTCTGCCCCCTAATTCGAGCCACTGAAGCGGCTTTGATCTTGGCGATGAGCTCTTGTGCGATTTCCTCCATGCCCTCACGCAGGTCGATCTTGGGTTTAGTGATGAAATCGACTGCGCCGAGTTCCAAAGCCCGCAGGGTCGTTTCGCAGCCGGCTTCCGTCAACGAGCTGACCATCACGACCGGCATAGGGTGGCCCCGCATCAATTTCTCGAGAAAAGTAATCCCGTCCATCTTGGGCATTTCGACATCAAGGGTAAGCACGTCCGGATTCAGCGCCTTGATTTTTTCCCTCGCGATATACGGATCAGGGGCCGATCCGACGACCTCAATCCGGGGATCTTTCGCGAGCAACATGGCGAGCACTTGCCGCATCAGCGCCGAATCATCGACCGTCAAGACGCGAATCTTCTTCATTCATCCCTTATATGACGCATACACATAGTGCTGAGGGTCGATCCCTCACGCGTCTCACCCCAGTCAGAAAAGCGTGACTTCTTCCTCCGCCGCTTGTTTGGGCGTTTGAATCTTGGCGGCGTACTCTTGCTCCCGGACCTCGATCGTCCGGTTCTTAAGCCGCTGCAATTTTTTCAGCAACACCTTTCCCGATTCGGTGAAGTAATACACTTTGCGCGGATACACATCGCCCAAATCAGTCTTACAGGCGGAAAGTCCTTCGACTTTGAGATACTCCAGGACCCATTCGGTATTTCGAGCGCCCACATCGATGTTGCCCTCATAAATCTTACCGGCGCCGAACAATTTCACCTCCAAACGCTTCTTAATGCCCCCTCGTTTGAGGATTCCGTTGATCAGGGACTCCATGGCATAGGATCCGTATCGGGTGGATTCTCCCCATGAGTCACAGCCTTCCTCCTTCGGCTTCGGCAACATAAAATGATTCATCCCGCCTATGCCGGCAATCGGATCGCGGACACATGCCGAAATGCATGAACCGAGGACGGTGTACACGATCATGGGATCGACACTCACAAAATATTCACCCGGCAGGATGGACGCGATCTCATGAGGAAACCGATTGTCCCGCATGCGCCGAATATGAGCGAATTGATCGAGATCCGACTGAGGCACGGGGTCAACTCTCCTTCTGATAGATCGTCGGCGCCAATGATACGAAAGGATGATTCACCCACTGCAGACTTTCAGAGTGCCCGATCAACAAATATCCCCCGGGCTTCAAATATCGATGGAACTTATTGACCAGCCGTTCCTGCGTTGGGCGATCGAAATAAATCATGACGTTCCGGCAGAAAATCACATCGAGGGGGGTCTTAATGGGAAACCGTTCATCCATGAGATTGAGCCGACGGAATTGAATGATTTTCGTCAAATGCGGCTTCACCTTGAACTGTCCCAGATGGTCTCCTCGGCCTCGGAGAAAGTGCCGCTTGAGGATCTCTTGTGGCACACCGCGAAAGCGATCTTCCTCGTACAGACCGGCCGCCGCCGTAGCCAATACTCGAACTGAAAGATCCGAGGCAAGTATCCTGAAATCCCACCCTTCGGGATTCTGCGCATGCTCGAACAGCGTCATGGCGATGGTGTAGGGTTCTTCACCGGTCGAGCAGGCGGACGACCAGATCCGGATCCGCTTTTCTTCCGCCAATTCGGGAAGAATTCTGTCACGGAGGAAATCGAAATGTTTCGGTTCGCGAAAAAAATCGGTTTTGTTGGTTGAGATCAGATCCAACAGGCGGGTGAATTCCTCCCCGTTCGGATCACTCGTGATGAAATCGTAATACTCGGAGAATGTCGACAACCGGAGGTCGCGGAGTCGCTTGGAGAGGCGGGACCTCACCAACGATTGTTTTCGGTCTCCAAGCGCAATCCCGCTCTTCTTGTGGATCAGATTACGAAACCGTTGGTACTCCTCTGTGGAAAGGGCGTATTCCATGGCGGTCAAAGCCTGCAACGAGCAATCCGCATCGACACACTCCTGCATAGGACTCTATCGGTCGGTCGAGATCTAATCTTGAACAAAGTGGACCGAAGCCGGCTGGTGGAGCGCGCTGAGGAGTGCTATGCAGCACCCTCTGCGCAAACCTTAAGATGGGCTGGATCGATGCTTAGACGGAATTACGTGATGTCCTGCGTGCACCTCCTATGAAGAACAATTTCGATGAACAATGCGTGCTAAAACTCCTCGAATTCCTCCGACGCACTGGAGGCATTTCCTCCGGCAACGACCATGGCTTTCTTCGGCGCATTCGTTTGAAGCGGTCGTGACTTTTCCGGTTTCCGCTCCGGAGGGTTATACGCGCGGTCGATTGAGCGCGCCGTATGTTCTCTCACACTGGCGATTGCCACGGTCTCCGCTTTCTCTGCCTCAGACATCCTCTTGATTTTGAAGAAAGCCATTCGACGCAGGAGTTCCGCCGCTTGACTCCTCATCGACTGACTGGCGCTAGTTGTCTCCTCCACCAAGGCGGCATTTTGCTGGGTCGTCTCGTCCATCGCCATGATGGCCTTGTTCACCTGATCGATCCCGCTCGCCTGCTCCTGCGATGCTGCCGTGATCTCCGCGATGATGTCGCCCACCCGCTTCACCGCACTCACAATTTCTTCCAGCGTCTTCCCCGATTGATTGACCAGTTCGCTGCCGTCGTTCACCCGTTGAATGGACTCGTTGATGAGCCCTTTGATTTCTTTAGCCGCTGTCGCAGAGCGCTGCGCCAGGTTCCGCACCTCCGCCGCCACCACGGCAAACCCGCGCCCATGTTCTCCCGCCCTCGCCGCTTCCACCGCCGCATTCAACGCCAACAAGTTCGTTTGGAAAGCGATCTCGTCGATCACCGTGATGATGTCGGCTATCTTCTTGCTGCTCTTGTTTATCTCCCCCATCGCATCCACGGCTCGCTTTGTGACCACCCCGCCTTTGTCTGCCGTGTCCCGCGCGGCTACCGCCAGTTGGTTGGCCAGCTTGGCATTGTCCGCGTTCTGCTTGACGGTGCTCGTCATCTCTTCCATCGAGGCACTGGTCTCTTCCAATGCGGAGGCCTGTTCGCTGGTCCGTTGCGACAAATCTTCATTACCCCTCGTGATCTCCTCTGCACCGGTCGCTACCGCCTCCACCGACTCACGCACGGCGGAGATCGTGTCCACCAAGTTGTGGACGACGGCATTGATACTGAGCTTGATCTTGTCCAGTTCCCCTTGATACGTACCGGTCATTTCCTCGGTCAAATCGTTGGTCGAAAGCCGTCCAAGGACCGCTTGCGCGTCCGCCACCAGCTTTTCCATCGCGACTTGACTTTGTTTTTGGGCGGTGATGTCCGTCGCAAATTTCACCACCTTATACACCTTGCCGTTGGCGTCGAGGATGGGACTGTAGCAGGCCTGAAGCCAAATCTCCTTACCTCCTTTACCGATCCGTCTATACTGACCCGCATCACACTCTCCTCTGTTGAGCTTCTGCCAAAATGACGCATCCTCAACATTGGTGGTGTAGGCCGGATCGCAGAACATCCGGTGGTGCTGGCCTTTGATCTCATGCATGCCGTATCCCACACAACTAAGAAAGTTGTCATTTGCCGTAATAATGGTTCCATCGAGATTGAACTCCACGCAAGCCTGCACCCTCCCGATAGCGTTCGTGACACCGCTCAACTCCGCTGCCTGCACTTTCAGCGCCTGTTCCTGTTTGGCGGATGCACTCTCCAGCGAGTCGGCCATTTGATTGAACGCCTTGGCCAACTGCCCGATTTCATCCTGTGTCGTGACCGTGGAGCGGTGGGTCAGTTGACCGGCTTGGAGCTTTTGTGCTGCGTCAAGCACATTAAGCAAGTTCTTATTGATGGTCTTGGAGACGAACCATACAGTGAGCGCGCCGATGAGGATCGCGCTGAGGTTCAGTATACTCATACCCCAATTGAGACTGCTGCTGAGATCATGGCCGGACCGATAGCTTTCCTCAGCTTGCTTTTTGTTTTCCTCGACCAACCAGTCCACCGCATCATAGAGTACACCGATTTTCTCCGCCAGCTCGGTCTTCTGTACCTCTGCTGCGCCGTCCTTGCTGTAATTCTTGCTGAGTTGCAGCACTTTCTTACGGGCTTCCATATATTCCGGTATTCCCGCTTTGAATTTTTCAAATACTTTCCTTTCTTCTTCCGTGACGATGAGGGGGACATACTTCACCAAGAGGTCTTCTATTTCTTTGTCGAGTTCTGCTATGCTCTTTTCCCGCGCGGCAATCGTGGCGGAGTCATTGGCCAGAAGATGCCATACAACGAAGTTGCTCCTTTGAAGCATTTTTGCGCGCAGGTCACTCATGATTGTGACACCAGCCAGATTCGTCTTATAGATGAACTCAGTGTTCCCATTCAGCCGATTCATGCCCACAATGGACAAGCCCCCGATGATGACGAGCAAGAGTCCGATGACCCCGAATCCAAACAGCAGTTTCAGTCTGATTTTCAAGTTCTTAAACCGCTCGATCATGGAACCTCCTTCAGATGACCAGGCCACAATCCTCGGGGACCTCGCATGACGTTGGCTCAATAACAAATGGCGCAACCACGAGATGCTCTGTCACGAGTGTCTCCTGATTACGCCTTCAACTGGCAGGTCTCTCTCCCGCCCGCTCAGGCGATCGGGCCCCACGCCCGACCACAATCGAATGATTCTACATGCCTATCGGTTGAAGATGGAAAATCTTGAGGGCACGCGACACAAAGCAGGCGCTCAACAGCAGGACGCCACGACGGGAATCGCCAATGGACGAATCTCTTTCGGCCAGGCCGGCGACGGCTCGCTCGCCTATTGAATCGACAAATGTTGTTCGTGCCCGGTGGGCTATTACTTATCGGCGTGGAGCAACTGCTCGATTTTACCCCGCAACAGTCCCAGATCCTTGGATCGAAATGAGTACTTCGACTTCACGAGAACCTCAACCGTACTCTCGAGCGCCTCCCGATACGCGTCGAGTCTTGGACACTGCATCGTGCGGCAGACATCCGTGGGTGCCTCGGCACCTCCCTGCAATTGGCTCGTCAGAACGGATCGAATCCTGGAAGACAGAACGGCCATCTGCGCAAAACTTTGAGAGAGGAATGCATCGAGTGACCAAGCCAACTCTCGCTCATTGGCCCCGCTACCCAATCGAGGGAGGTGCTCCTGCAAGTGTTCCAAGGAAGCCACCAGTTGACTCGCCTCTTCACGAACTGCTGTGGTCATCCGCAGCAGACTGGTCTTCTTCACGGCTTCGCCTACCGCACGGAGCAAGTCCGGCCAGTCGACAGGTTTGAGCAAGTAATCGGTAAAAGACAAGCGGAGCGCTTCCACGGCGGTTTGAACCGAGGGATAGCCCGTTACCAGGACTATCGGAAGCGACGGGAACCGACTGCGGACATCCCTAAGAAACTCGAATTGCATATTGCCCGGCATACGAATGTCGGTAATGAGCGCATCGTAGTGACTCGTGAGAAGCCTACCGGCTTCTTCAGAATCTTGCGCGCAATCGCAGCGATATCCTTCCTGCTCCAAAAGCCTCGCCGTCGAGCGGCGGAACGTTTCTTCATCATCAGCGAGTAGAAGCCGTGGTGCTTCGGTCATCATGAATCGCAACCTCCTTTATGGTATCGAACTGGTCTTGCGCACAAATAACAGCGGTCAAACGCGGCAGGAGGACCGAGAACGTCGATCCGCCGCTCGGCCGAGTCTGGACTTCGATCCGGCCGCCCATCGCCATCACCAGGCTCTGAGAGATGGAAAGACCAAGCCCCATGCCTTTGTGGTCTCCCTCCGTCTTGGTCGTAAAGAATGGATCAAAGATGTGCGGAAGGTTCTCGGGAGAGATACCGGCCCCCTGGTCGGACACGGCAATCCGTATCGCATCCGGTTCTACGCGGATGGCCAGCGTAATCGTGCTCCCTTCGCTGGAACAATCGACGGCGTTATTCAACAAATTCAGCAAGACCTGCAGGAAATCTCCCCGCGGCACGCAGAGCCGTTCGATACTCGAGTCGACATCGACGGCCAGAACGAGCCGGCGCTGTTGAAGCCGTTTGGCGAAAAGGGCCTTGATGTCATTCATCATGATCGGGACTTCCACCGCCTCACCCTTCCCTGACTCCGGTCGATAGAGTTGGTACATATTCTGGACGATCGACGAGACGCGACTGATCTCACGATCGATCATGCCGGCAAACTCGGCATGCGGATGGGCGGGGTCGACCGCCTGTCTCACAAGTGTAAACGCGTTCTTGATCCCGGCAATCGGGTTGTTGATTTCATGGGCGACGCCGGCCGCCAAGCGGCCCATCGCAGCCAGTTTCTCGGTCTGCGCCCGATGCGACTCCAGCTTGGCGATCTCTGCGGTCCTCTCGGCAACCTGGCGCTCAAGCTCCTCCGTGTATCGCACCCGTTCAGCCTCCAGATGTTTGCGCTCGGTGATGTCGCGGCCCGCCACCAATCGGACTTCCTTCCCGCGATAATGATAGGGTCTGACTACCACCTCGCCGGGGAAAGTGGTGCCGTCTTTGCGACGACCGATCGCTTCATATGGCCCTCTCACACCGTCTCGCATATTGGCGACAACGAAGCCTCGGGACTCGTCGGCCACGAGATCCAAGATAGATCGGCCGATGAGCTCACCCTGTCCATAACCAAACATCCGCTCCAAACCGGCATTCACCTCAAGCAGGATCCCCTGATCGTGAATGGCAATCCCGTCGAACGTCGCCTCGGTCAGCAATTTGTACCGCAATTCGCTGTCACGTAGGGCCGCCTCAGCCTGTCTCCGCTCGGTGATGTCGCGGACGATTGCGCAATCAATTTCTTGTCGGTTATGCACGAGATAGTTGGCGCTGACCTCGACCGGATAAATCTCTCCGGATTTGCTACGGTGTCTGGTTTCGGTCCGAAGTTTCCCGACTCGTACAAACTCCACCCAATGTCGGTCCCATACCTCTCGAGGATAGTCCGGATCAACGTCCATTACGGACATCGTCAGCAACTCCTGCTTCGTATACCCCAGCCGGCGACAGGCCGCTTCGTTGACATCAAGGAAATGTCCGTCCGGAGCGATAAGAAAGATCTGATCGGAGGCCTGATCTACGGCATATTGTGTCGTCTGTAGACGGGCTTCGATCGCACGACGCTCGGTGATGTCCCGGACGATCGCACAGTTGTATTCTTGCCCGTCATACATAAGATGGTTGACGGTCACTTCCGTGTGCCGCATCTTGCCGCTCTTTGTATGCTGGGAGAATTCGAACGTGAACGATCCGCGCCGTTTCAGTTCTTCCCAATGCACCGGCCAGGCGTCAGGTGGAAAATTTGGATCGATATCATGGACCGTCATACGGAGCAGCTCTTCTCGGCTGTAACCGAGGACGTCGCAGGCCGCATCGTTGACATAGAGAATTTCGGCACGCGGTCCGACCCAAAAAATCCCTTGCGCCGCTCGGTCGACGGTAAACTGCGTGAGCCTCAGCATTCTTTCCGTCCGTTTCCGCTCGACGACTTCCATCTGTAGGGATGCGTTCGCCGTTTCCAACTCAGCCGTACGCTCGATCACTCGTCGCTCCAATTCATCGTGGGCTTGTCGCAATGCCGCTTCCATCTTCTTTCGCTCGGTAATATCCTCGGAAATACCGAGCAAATACTGAGGCATCCCATCCATCCCGCAGATCGGTACCTTCTTGGTGTGCAAGGTACGCGGACCATCGAGTGTTTTGATGGTTTCTTCCGTTATATCCAGGAGACTGCCATCGGCCAACACTTGGCGGTCTTTCATGGTGAAGAAATCAGCTTCGGTCTTGGGAAATAAGTCATAGTCCGTCTTGCCCAAAAGATCGTGCCGGGCTCTCCCTAGCAACTCTTCTCCCGCCTTGTTAAAGCGCACAAAACGAAGCTCTCGAGCATCCTTTACGAACACCATATGAGGAAGGTGTTCCAAAACAGAAGTGACGAATGCCTCCGATTGGCGTGATTGTTCTTCTGCCTGTTTCCGCGCCGTAATGTCGATGCAGGCGCCCAGGTATCCGGCGAACGTTCCGTCCGGAAAGAAACGAGGCACACCGCTGTCATGAATCCAGCCGTACTGTCCATCTGCCCTCTGCAGCTGATATTCCATGTCGAAAGATTCACGACGGTCGAACGCGTCCCAATACGTTTTCAGACATCGATCGCGATCTTCAGGATGTACTCCCTCGGCCCAACCGTCACCCAATTCTTGCTCCATGGTTCGGCCGGTATAGTTTAGCCAACGGCTGTTCAAGTAGGTGCGGCGTTTGTCGAGACCCGCCATCCACATGAGAGCGGGTGCCGAATCCGCGATGACCCGAAACCGTTTCTCGCTCTCACGTACAGCTTCTTCCGCTTGTTTACGAGCTGTAATGTCTTCCGAAAAAATGATGATGCCCCCGATGCCGCCTTCCGCCGTAAACCAAGGGCGGATCTCCCACCGGCTCCAATCGACACGACCGTCGGCACGGACGAACGGATCTTCCTCGCAGCTCTCGACTGCACCGGCTACACAACGGCTGTGAATAGCCCTCCAGCGTTCAGGGATTTCCGGGAACACATCATAGTGACTCCGTCCGAGCAGCGGTTCCTCGCCGAGGCGATGATCCGCCCGCCAACGACGACTGACCGCCAGATACCGCATGTCCCGGTCAAGCATGGCCAGCGCAACCGGGCTATGATCGATGAAAAGCCGTAAATACTCCTCCCGCTGGGCCAGTGCCGCTTCCATCTGTTTATGGACGGAAATGTCTTCGCAGACGATCAGTGCGACTGGTCCGACTTCTCTTTTTCGCAAGACGCGCAAGCGCTCCCGCACCCAGATGACCGTGCCCTCCTTCGTCCTTTTCCTGAACTCCAATGATGTGACGCCGTCTGTCGTATCGGTGAAGGCCCGAGCCAACTCCTGACGAACGAACGCCGTGTCTTCTTCGTACACGACGTCGAAGACCGACCCACCGATCAGCTCCTCCGGCACGTAACACAACTGCTTCGCTCCGTAGCGGTTCACGGACAGAATAGTGCCCTCCGGGGACACCGTGAAATACATGGATGGATTGTCCTCGTACAAGATCCGCAGGCGCTCCTCGCTTTCCCGCATGGCCGCTTCTGCCTTTCCGCGTTCGGTCATGTCGCGTACGACGGCGACAAGATACTCTTGATCGTGACGGATGATCTGTGCGACCACTTCAACGGGAAATGTAGTGCCGTCTTTTCGTAGGTGCACGCTCTCGATCCGTAATGGGAGATGCGCTTCGCGCAGACGCTGTATGTGCTCCTGAAACACCGATCTCGTGACGAGCGGATCGATGTCCGGCACGGTTAACGCCAACCATTCGTTGCGCGTATAGCCGATGCTCTCATAAGAGCGCCTATTGCCGTCCAGGAACCGCCCGCTGGAAGGATCAATCACCTCGATGGAATCCGTCACTTGATCAAGCAAGGTCCGGAACAGTTGCAGTTCCGTTTCCGTCTGCTTCTGCTGGGAAATATCCCGAAAGGACGCGACCACGCCCGACGACGGCCGGCCGTCACCCTCCATCATGGGTTGCGTATTGATCGAAATCCATACGAGCGACCCATCCGGGCGATGGACACCCATGACGACGTTTTCGCTGGCGCGACCAGTCCGCAGCGTGTTCATCGTCGGATGAGTGTCACCTGGAAACAGCGAGCCGTCTTCGTGGATCGCGTGCCACCGAGGATCAAGCGAGGTGCGGTCCACCATTTCTTCTTCGGTCAGCCCCAAAATTCGACAAGCGCTGGCGTTGCACGAAAGAATGCGCCCAGTCCAGTCCTGAATGACGATCCCCTCCGCCATGGCTCTCACGACGCTCCTGTGCCGTTGTTCGCTCTCACGCAGCGCCTCTTCCATATGTCGACGCCCCGTGATGTCCGTGTTGGTCCCGAACCACTTGATGATCCGACCTGTTTCATCCCTGATCGGCAGGGCGCGCGCCAGATGCCAGCGATAAGCACCGTCGCTGGCTTGCCGGAGGCGAAACTCAATCTCATAAGGTTGCCCGATTTGCAAAGAAGTAGTCCAAGCCGTCATACAGGCAGGCAAGTCGTCCGGATGGACCACGGACTGCCATTCCCACTCAAGCAGCCGATCTGCCGGAGCATCAAAATAATTCAGTACTCGCTGGTTTACGTAATCTAGTGTGCCGTCCGGACGGGCGGTCCAGACTTGCTGAGGAATGGCTTCTATCAACGCAAGATACCGTGCTTCGCTTTGCCGCAGGTCGTGTTCTGCCTGCTTACGCTCGGTGATGTTTTCGACGACCGCCATGACGAGAGGAGCCGTACCATCCGATGGCTTGAACAAGTTGGCCGTTACTCGTACCCAGATGATGCGGCCGTCTTTACGGATGTACCGTTTGTCTTGAGCGCTCGTAAGCTGATGGTGATGAAACAACTTGTCCCATAATGCAAGATTTTCCGGTATGTCGTCCGGATGCGTCACCATGGTGAAAGATCTGCCAAGAAGCTCGGCCGTGTCATAGCCCAGCAACTCGGAGTACGCGCGATTGACGCACACGAACCGCCTGTCGAAATCCACAATCGCCATGGCGACGGCTGCATGTTCGAAGAGACTCCGAAACCTGTCATTACCTTCTGAACTTCCGGATGGAAACCAGCTGATCCACCGACCAAGCCCCGCCAAGGTGAGACAAAATGCGGCGAGAGCCGACAGGCGGAGAACCGTCATGGAATCCGTTCCTAAGATAGCAAACCAGAAATCGAAGAAACCCAGGAAGGCAACAAGACCTATGGTTGAAGGTCCGGCGATATTCGTAGATTGAAGAAAATGGATTGGACCGGGGCTTATGTTGGCTTCAGTGGACGTCTGCCAGCCGTAATTAGTCACGGGTCGGCAAGATAACGTGTCATGCGTTATCCGTCAAATCCATATGGCCCTATTCAAGCCCTGCTTAGATCAATTAATGGACAACCCGATGCCGAAGGAAAAAGATTCGTGAGATACTATACCGGGGATGATGTCTCGTCTGATATTGCAACAATTATAGAAACTCTCGCTCTATCGGCAAACAGAGCCCTCCATGCTCGTGCACTGACTTATAATGTTTTCCGTAAACGCTCCGATGGGATTGATTCTGGATTCGTAGCAAATATGGATACAAGGTGAGTCGTTCTCAGGCAGCCTCCACCGATGAATGGTCTGATGAATTTTCTCCGGACGAATCCAGCAACAACCTGTCGATGTTCAAAAGCGACACCAGTTTGTCACCGGACTTTCCAATTCCATTTAGGAATGTCACGTCGACCTTGCTTCCGAAATCCGGCGCAGACTGAATATCACTTTTCGCAATGTCGAGGACGTCCGATACCGCGTCAACCACCAACCCCATTACTTTGTCCTGCACCACCACCACGATGATGACCGTAAAGGCGGTATAATCGGTAGCCGGCATGCCGAATTTGGTCCGCAGCTCAACGATAGGGACGATGGTTCCCCGTAGATTCAAGACTCCTTTGATATGAGACGGTGTATTGGGAATCGTGGTCACCGCCGTATAACCCTTGATCTCCTGCACACGGAGAATATCAACGCCATATAGCTCCTCACCGAGGCTGAATGTCAGATACTGACCTCCGTCCATTTGCGGCGCTGCCTGTCGGCTGAGATTCTTGGTGTCCCGATCTCGAACCCCTCCCGACATGGAAAGTTCCTCTCCTGAAAAGTTTTGCGATGTACCGACGGCAAGGATATATCGGTCGTCGTAACAAAAGCTTTACTTCAACCGGAATCGGACGGCTCACTGAAGCCCAGGCGAAACCAAAGGCACGTTTAGATGGGAGGGCCGCCACTAAGTCAAAAGGATTACACCGCCACTGAATGCCCATGGCGGGCGACCCGGAGTATGTCTCGTACATCCACAATGAACCCGACTCGGCCGTCTCCGAGAATTGTGGCGCCGGCAATGCCTTCGACTTTGCGAAAATTCTGCTCCATGCTCTTGATGACGACCTGCTGTTGTCCGAGAATCTCGTCCACCATAACGGCTACCCGCTCCCCTTCCGTCTCCAGAATAAGGAGAATGGCTTCCTTGGGATCCGTATAGTCGGGGTAACTGGAAAAGATTTCGTACAAACGTACCATCGGGATGTAGGTACCACGAACATTGATGAGTTCACCTTTCCCGACCACGGTCTTGATCGATTCGGCTTTCGGTTGGATCGACTCAAGAATGGACAGTAACGGCACGATGTACGTCTCCTTACCGACCCGCACCGTCATACCGTCGATGATCGCCAACGTGAGTGGCAGCTTAAGTATGAAGGTGGTTCCCTTGCCCGTGGTGGTTTTGATACTGACCGTCCCTCCCAGACTTTCGATGTTTCGTTTCACCACATCCATACCCACCCCACGACCCGACACGTCGGTTATCCTCTCTGCGGTGGAAAACCCCGGCTTGAAAATCAACTGCCAAATTTGATCATCCGTCGGCTTATCGTTCTCACCGATCAGGCCCTGCTTGACCGCCTTCGCCAGAATCTTGTCGCGGTTTAACCCACGCCCATCGTCTTCAACCGTAATACAGATATTGCCGCCCTCGTGAAATGCATTGAGCCGGATAGTGCCCACTTCTGGCTTGTTATCGTCGAGACGCTCCTCCGGCGACTCCAACCCATGGTCTGCGGAGTTCCGAACCAAATGCGTGAGCGGATCACCGATCGACTCAATGACCGTCTTGTCCAATTCCGTCTCTTCTCCGGACAGAACGAGTTGGATTTTCTTGTTTGTTTTCGCCGACAGATCGCGCACGAGTCTCGGGAACCTGGCAAATGCCGTGCCGATGGGCAGCATGCGAATACTCATGACACGTTCTTGAATTTCCCGCGTATTCCGTTCCAGCTCCACCATGCGCTCCAGCAACACCGGCAACTGCCGCATCTCGAACCGAGACCCTAAATCGCTCAACATCGACTGCGTGATCACCAGCTCACCTACCAAGTTGATCAGCTTGTCAATCTTGGCCGTGTCGACGCGGATGGAGGCGGCATCGGATTTCTTGGTTTGGGCGACGGATTCCTGCTGTCGCTGTTTCTGCAGGGCCTGTTCTACCTGCTGCGGGGTGACCACCTTTTGCTCTACAAGAATTTCTCCGACCCGCTTTTGTTGTCCCAGAGCACGCTCTAGCTCGCCGGGAGAAACCAGGCCGCCTTCTACGAGTATTTGCCCCAGCTGCTTCGAGTGTTCATCATGGCTCGAGGCGGTCCCCTTTTCCTGCGGGTATTCCTCCGTGCTCACAGCTTTCAGAGGCTCAATCGACAACTTGCTGTCTTCGCGAACGAATTCGAAGGTGGACTCGATAACCTTCACATCCTTGTCGGTGGTCAATTGCATGGTCCATGACAGATAGCATTTCTCCGGATCGATGCACTCTAGATCCGGCAATCGCGACATATCGAGCGTGATCCCGGTCAGGACACCAATGCTGCTCAACTCTTTGAACGTTTGAAGCGGGTCGAGCCCCCGTTGGAAGAGCCATTCCGGTGGTGTCCACATGATGACGTAAGTCTGGCCTCCGCCACAGTTCTCGCGTGAAACAGCTTGAGCAACTGTGCCATTCCCGTTCACCACCGATGCAGGCGAGTCCGCTGCGCTCGCTGAAGCCAATTCTCCCGTGAGTCGCTGAACCGTTTCATGATCGGCCTCTGTACCGGACTTCGTTGATTGGATCAATGTCTTCAGACAATCGGTTGCTTTCAAGAGGAGATCGGCGACCATTGGAGAAACACGCTTCTGCCCATTTCTAAGCAAGTCCAGCAAAGTCTCCATCTTATGGGTAAACTGCGCGACGGCTTGAAAGCCGAACATGGCGCTCGTTCCTTTGATCGAATGGGCGGAGCGAAAAATCTTATTGAGAAGATCCAAGTCTTCCGGATGTTGTTCCAGCTCCAACAGGCCCTCTTCCACCACCGCTAGATGCTCAGCAGCCTCTTCGAAAAAGGCGTCGTGAAATTGTGAGAAGTCGTTGGCCATAGTTTCGCTTGCTGAACGATGCTGCAGATTATACCGGTAATACCTTCGCGATCGTTTTCAACAGGATTTCAGGGTTGAACGGTTTCACGATCCAGCCCGTTGCACCGGCTTCTTTTCCTGCCAACTTTTTCTCGGTCGCCGACTCGGTGGTGAGCATAAGGATCGGCGTAAATTTGAACGCGTTCAGCTTCCGTAATTCTTTGATGAGCGTGATGCCGTCCATTTCCGGCATATTGAGATCCGTCACAACGATATCCATCTTGTGGCCGGCTGCCACCTTGTTCACAGCATCTTTCCCATGCTCCGCCTCGATTACGGTAAACCCGGCATTCGTCAATGTAAACGCCACCATCTGTCGCATGGTTGGAGAATCATCGACGATCAGTGCGGTTTTGCTCATAATGACCCTCCTGCGGAAAAAGGAATACGCGTTCAGGAGACCATACACTTACTCGAACAGCGTGACGGAACCCGTATCCCCTTCTACGAGATCACTGGGCACCGGCTCTTCGTAGTCAGGTTGTATGGTCGCCTCGTGCAGACGGCGCTCCTCTTCCATGGTGTACAACTGTTCTACTTGTAGCAAGACGGCAATCTCCTTCTTAGCCCCGTCGTCCAGAGGCCCTCTCAATAACACCTGCAGATGGCATTTCAGCTGATCCAATGCCAGACAGACATGTTCCAGCTTTTGTCGTGTCATATCTTGAAACTGCATTGCCATCACGACCTTGGAGAGCTTCGCCGCTCTCTCCTGCGGCGTCGTCATCCCATCGGAGGCCGATAACATGCGGAGGTTCACCGCCAATTCCATTGCAGCTCGCTCCGTTTCGCAGACGACCGCAGTCATCTGTGCCTTCAGCGCGGGAATGATCTGCACCGCTCTGGTAGCAAAGACTTCCCATTCCTGCTGATGTTCCTGAAGAAGATGCGACGTCACTTCATTGCCAGAGTCGGCGTGCCGGGGTCTTCCGCTGTGGGATATAGGTGAGTTCATAGTTTTGCGCCCGGACCGCTAACGATGAGACAACCGCACACGCGTCTGCATTCAACTCACGACGGCAGCATCCATTGCCTGTACCCTAAGACGAATCCGTTGACCGATGGTGCCACTCTCACTCGCTCAGTGAGTCGGCAAATCCCAACTGCGCCAACTTCAGCTGCAAATCGTGGGGAATCCCAGAGACAAACAATCGGTTCTGTTTCTTGGCGGCCAACATCAACTGAATCGCCGCCGTATCCACTCGCGTCACGCCGCTGAGGTCCAATGACACCAACCCGTCGTTGGAAAATAGTTTCGCCAATGACTCTTTGAACTCGGCGGCCTCAAAAATGGTGAGTTCGCCGTTCGGCGCTAGATGTCTGGCGTTCTCGCCTTTAAGCGGGTGTGCCTGAGACGGAGAAGGCGCGTCTGTCATCAATCGTGCGTCCAATTCACGGAAGTCACATTACACGTTTTATTGTCGGCTGCTCCGGATGGAGACTTGAGAGCCCGCGGTGTATTATCTGTGCCAGTCTAAAATGTGTGGAATCGTCCTTCGCCAGACGATTCCGGAACGAGCTGCGAAGGGGCCGGCGGTATATCTTGCGTCGATTGTTCGGTTTGCTCTGATTCATCGTCGGACTGCAGCGCCGGTGCTGACGGGGCCTGTTTAAGAATGACGACCTCGACTCGCCGATTCTTGGCTCTCTGTTCCGCATCCGAATTGGCCGTCAGGGGCCTGGTATCCGCATGCCCCACGGCCGCGAAGTGATCCCCCGGCACTCCGTAGAGCTCGGATAGTACTCGCACAACCATCACCGCCCGAGCGGCCGACAATTCCCAATTCGATGGAAATTGAGCCGTCCGGATGGGAACGTTATCCGTATGCCCTTCGACACGTGTATGCCGGTTCAATTCCATCAGGGCTCCGCCTAATCCTTCAAGAAAAGGGAGAGCTTCGGCCCGAACCGTGGCCTCTCCACTGTTGAAAAGAAGTCGATCAGGGATCGTAATGACGATGTCCCCGTTGATGGTCTGCACGACGGTAACGAATGCCACCATGTCTTTCAGTTGCTTGTCCTTAATGACTTGGGCCAGCTGGCGAATGCGGCGAGTGATGATTTCCTTGGCGTCGCTCGGATTCCGACCTTCCAGCGCCTGTTTTGCTTCGCCGACGCTGATGACCTGGTTTGCACCCGAGTGGTTAGCGAGCGGATTCAGCGCCGCCTTAATCGATTCGCTGACGGTCCGGTACTTTCCGATATTGACCGATGAAACGGAGTACATGACCACAAAAAACGCGAACAGCAAGGTAATGAAGTCGGCATACGACACCAGCCACCGCTCGTGATTTTCGTGCTCCTCGTGCTTAGGTTTCGCCATGATGATCCTCACACGGGCCCTCAACCAATGAACCAGGCACATCGCTTGGTATCGGGATTGACGGGTGCCATCCGATAATTAGAGTTACTTCCTAGTTTCCTTCGTGCGCTCGGAAGGAGGAAGAAAGCTTTCTAACTTTTCCTGGAGCAAACGCGGGTTCTCCCCCTGAGCCAGTCCTACAAGCCCCAGGATGGTGAGGTTGCGTGACGCCGATTCTGCTTTCAGTTTCATCTTTATTTTGTTGGCCAAGGGAAGAAAAAACAGATTGGCGGCGCCGACGCCATAGATAGTGGCGACGAAGGCCACCGCGATGCCACTGCCCAGCTTTGAAGGGTCAGCCAGATTTTCCATGACGTGAATCAGCCCAAGCACCGCGCCGAGGATACCGATGGTTGGAGCATATCCTCCGGCTGCCTCCCACACTTTGGCAGCCATTACCCCTTCTTCCTCATGATGTTCCACTTCGATCTCAAGGATCTCATGCACGGCCTTCGGGTCCGTTCCGTCCACGATGAGTTGAATTCCCTTTCTCATGAAGGGATCTTTGACGTCTTTCAGTTTACCCTCGAGTGCCAGCAACCCTTGTTTCCGTGAAACGTTCGCGAGCTCCAGGATAAGCCTGATGGTTCCCTTGTTGTCGATATGCTGGCCGGCAATTGCAACAGAAAGGGCTCCGAACGCCCTGATGACGACCGGCAAAGGATTCTGTACGCAAATGGCTCCGATTGTGCCGCCCATCACGATGACGAAGGCGGTGAGCTGCATGATCGAGCCCAGATGGCCGCCTTCCAGGGCTTGGCCTCCGATGATGGAGCCTAACGCCAGCGTCATTCCGAGTATGGTCGCAATGTCCATTGTGCGAACGCCCTATTTAAACCCGAATTGGGCCAGGATATCGTCGGCGACCTTTTGCTTCATGGCCGTGGTTTTGGAGTCCTCAAGTTGTTGAAGTAGGACCCCTGCTGTGCCCGCCTCACTGTTCTCCTGAAGACCGAATACGACAACGAGCTCCATCAACTTTCCTTGCACTTCGTCGAGAATAGCAACGAGTTTCTTTACCCTCTGAGCCACCAGGTCTTGAAAGGATAGGGCGGTCATAATTTCCGTCAGACATCCACCATTCTTCGCTAGAACAATGCTCACGTTTTGGAGACGTTCCGCGAGGCTTTCGAAATCCGCCCCTCGCAGAATCCCGATGATCTCCGAAATATCATTGGCAATCCGCTCATGATTTTCCTGAATCATCTCAGTCAAGCGCATGACCTCCAACGTGCCATCCTCGGTCATTTTGCTCAGGTCGGTTAAATGGGAGGCAGCGGCCGGCAGTTGAGTGCTGCTGGAGATAATTTGAGGGCTCGCCGCGGAGATCGCTCTCATCGCATTGTCCACGAAACGAGTCAAGGACCCCAACTCATCGTATAGTTTATATTCTTGGTTTTGCACAGACCCTCTTCTATTCTTCTGCTGAGGCAGGTGGCAGACATCCGCTTGAGTCGAGCTACTTAAAAATCTTCGATATCTTTTCCTGTAACGTCTCCGCTGTAAAAGGCTTGACGATATAGTTGCTGACACCCGCTTGTACCGCCTCGATCAAGTTGCTTTGTTGTGCCTCGGCCGTCACCATCAAGACGGGTGTGGTCTTGAGCTTCTCATCCGCACGGATCGCACGAAGCATGTCGATGCCTGTCATAACCGGCATGTTCCAATCGGACACCACGAAGCCGTACGTGTCTGCACGCAGCTTCTGCAGCGCTTCTTGTCCGTTTTCCGCTTCATCAACATTGGCGAACCCCAACTGCTTCAGAATGTTCTTGACGATTCTCCTCATCGTCACCATGTCATCAACCACGAGAATTTTCATGTTCGATTCGGCCGGCATAGCGCCTCCTTTTCTCACCAATACGTCCATGATGGGATGGTCAACTTCGTCATACCTCGGCGCTTCGTCAGGATATCGGTAGATTCACCGAGCAACCTGAGCCAAACAACTCTGAGCCTTTGTTGACTTCGCCGCATGGGTGGGAGACGCTGATGTTCGTGGAGAAAGGCCGGTCCCCTGAAACCACTTTGCCGAAGGATCATGCCCGCCACTTATATCCTCGGCACCTTGCCGACGGGGGGGAGAAGGTCTGGTCAGCCGATGAACAAGGCAGTGACTCCAGATCCCTAGCCTTGCCGAGCGCGGCCATGCATCCACTCGTGGATATCACGGCGAAGGAAGCGCCAGTGCTTTCCTATTTTAGACGCTGGCAGTCCACCTACTCGGGCAAGCTTATAGACGGTTGACTTCGGTACCCGTAGGAACCGAGCCACTTCCATCACGGTTAGAATCTCCCCTTCCCGTGCAGTGTCATCCTCGACTGAAGTTGCAGTTGCTGTAGATAGTTCATCATTCATGACGACTGCCATATCGGCGTGGTGGTTCCGCAACTTGAGCGTTTGATAAGTGTGGAGTGAGCCTGAACCCTCATTTTCCCGTCCATTCCTCACGAGATATAGGAAGTCTGCTCATGTTTCTCCTCGGGTAGCCGACAAGGATGTATCACCGGGTTCAAACCGATAGGAACCGAACTCAATGGCGCGTGTGATTTTCCATCGCGTCGGGAAAGGGCGGGTTTGAAAAAGTGTGGTTTCGACCAAAACCTCGCTCTCGTTTCGGCACAGAAGGGAATACGGGTCGTGCTCGCAGATCTCGACATCGTTTTATCAATCATCTAATAAAGTGCCTGGATGATCTGGTTCATCATCTCCCGATTCACCCGAACTTGAGGATTACTCCCGGAGCCGGCGACACACTAGCAACGGCTAATACGACTTATTCACATAAAAAGCGCCTTATCAGTAGCTTTCAGGATATCCGCGCCGAGCTGATCGTCGTCGATATCGGAGCAGGGGCGAGCTATCATGCATTCTACTTTTTGCTCATGGCCGACGGTCACGTAGCGGTCGCAACGCCATACCCCCACCTCCGTATTGGACCTCTACCGTTTCCATCAAGCTGGCGGCTATTCGTCGTGTGATGTCGATGTTCCTAATACGGGATGTCATGGCGGAGGGCTTGCGAATCGAGACTGCAACAGCGTGGAAGAGGTATGGGAAATTGAGGGAAAGACCGATGAATCCGCACGGATGTTTGCGGAATCCCCTCTGCGAGCCTTTCAACCTGCCTCTGCCCTCAACCGTGTTTCAGGACGAGCCCGCGTGAACATGATCCAACTCAAAGAATTGCTCAAGGTGTATGTCCGCGGTGATTTGACGTTGTTAGGTGAGATTCCTGAAGATCCCGCGGTGAAACAGGCGGTATGCACGTACGTCCCTGCTGTCAGTACGCGCCTCCTTCACTTGCGGCCGCCGCGCTGGTGAGGATGGGAGAAGCGCTGCTACAGATCCTCACGGCTCCTCCTGTCAAAGCAGCACAGCCGCCATCTTGAAACAATCCCCGAATTCATTCTTACACGGCGGATATCCGGCGGGTTCTCAACCGTTCGGCTTGTGTCTGCAGAATATAACGGATCAGGTGTTCCTGATCGTCAGCCTTCAGTTCAATGAATTCGGTGGCAATCGCATATCCTTGTCCGCCTACCTGAGGTACGGAGCGCATCACTTTAGACAGGGCCTGGATGAGAACGAAAGGTGGAAGAATCAACTTAATCACCAGCTGCTCACCGGGAGAGAATTCGCGAGAGGAAATGAACCCCACTCCTCCTCCGCTCAGATTGACATCAGTCGGCCGAGCCATGGTGACAGTCGACGGTTGGCTGATAACTAACGAATTGAGGATCACTTCGAGCAAATAGTCGACTTTCATGATCCATGGAAGCACTGGTGAGCCGATCAATGACTCCCCTGTGCGCGCGAGCAGATCCGCGGTCGGCTTCGTGACTGTTGCGGCAATCATCTCCGGAGTGGCGCTGGCCGTCTCGACAGGCGCTACAGTTCCTGTCTCAGTCAGTAGACGATATTCCATCAACACCCTGTCATCGATTCTGATCCATTCTCGCCGTTCGTCGACAGAATCCTTGGATGGTGTGGAAGATGTCGTAACTAGAGATGCCATGATCCGGCCACTTTCGACGTTATGCGGCACAACTCAGTGCCAAAGCGCAAGAAACCCTGACGATTTTGAAGCATGAAGGACCACGCGGTTCCGTCCTTGGGCCTTCGCATCATACAGGGCTACCTCGCCGATCGTCATCCACTCGGCCACGGAAAACACGGTGGCCTCTGGAACCGCAGCCAAGCCGATACTCACCGTGGTACGGACCTCCCCCGTCTCGATCATGAAGGGGTGTCGTTCCATGCGATCGCGCAAACCTCTCTCCGCAAGGGCACGAGCCTGCCGTTTGTCTGTATGGGGCAGCACAAGCCGGCTGTGCTATGCCTTCATGGATACGGTCATAGAGTCTGCAGACTGAATCGCTACTTTCCGATGTAGACTTCGAAGTCGCTGCCTGGTTACTGCCGCCTCCCTCATCAGTGAGGCCAACACGGCTTGTACGGTACTCACACGATCGAGCATCTGTCCATCGAGCTTCAACACATCACTCATCGGTTGAACCTGCGATTCCATGGCGACCAAAAGAGCACCACGCTCTCGATAATATTGAGCAACGACGTCCCATTGTCCGAACTCGGCCGCCTCAGCAGCAGCCTTCGTCAAGCAAACGATATCGGCCTGGCACTTCTCTCCCGTGGAGCTCACCGTACACCGGCCATAGGCGTCTGTTGCCCCGCGAGTTCCCGCCACCCTTCGCGTAACGTCGCCAAGCACCGCAACGGGCCATCGAGATGGCGCACATCGTTGCGGGCATTGGCTGTGACCAGTTCGCTGAGCATGTATTCGTAAAGACGGTGCAGCGATCGCGCAATCTCACCGCCTTGCTCGAAATCGAGCACGCTGTTGAGCTCCCCGATGATGGAAATAGCTCGGCCGAGAAACCGGCCTTTCTCTTTTGGATTGCTCGATTCGATTCCGGCTTTGGCAAGTTCAATCGATTGGATGGCCGCGTCGTACAGCAGCACCACGATCTGGACTCTGGACGACGTCATCACCTGTGTCCTCTGATACTGATTCGAGTATTGAGTGAGCATAGGTCCCTTCCTTGGCCCTAATTTCTTTTCGTCAACGAGGAATTGGTCTGAAGGAAGCCAATCTGACTCTGGAGTTGTCCAAGCAACGCATCGAGTGCGGCATACTGACGCCTGAGCCGTTCTTCATACTGTGCAATAAGGTCCTCTTTTCGGGCAATCTCATCCGTCATATCCGAAATCTGATTGTCGAGACCGCCCTTCCTAAGCGTCAACGCCCCTGATTCGATATCATCGAGCGAATCCACCGCGGCATTGAGGAGTTGCGCCACCCCGACGCTGCCGGTTTGAGTTACGAACAGATTTTTGACCGCGGCGTAATTCGAACTGAGCGCCGCGCTTAGCTTGGCATCTTCGACAGTCACTGTGCCATCGCGTTCTGTTTTGAACCCGATATCGCCAACCGAAACATATGTAGTCAATCCCGGCACGACAGAGGAGAGTGCCGTCCTCAATTGGCTGAGTACCGTCCGCACCGTCGGTTCATTGAAAAAGATACCGCCCTCTTTGGTGGCAATGTCATAGGTATTGCGTTCGTTGATGAACTTGACCACCTCATTGTAGGCGGTCGCCAGATCCTTGATGCCGGTTTGGACCGCCGTCATATCGCGTGAAACATTAACTGAGACCATATTTGAGCCGGTGGTCTTGTTCAGTATCATCGACACCCCCGCAATGGCATCAGTCATAGTGTTACTACTGCGTTGAAACGTCAGCGGGTTTAAATCGGGATCGCCCACGATGATCACGGCATCTTGAGCCGCTTGCAGAGTATCGGTGCCTCCCGTTCCACTGCCGTTCAGAAAGTCCAGATCCGTGTCGTCCGCGACCATCGTGATCCCGTTGCTCGCACCGGTGTTGATGGCAGTCAGCACCAGTCGATAGGTCGGAGACACCTCAGTACCGGTGTTCACGACCGAGGCCGTGATACCGGCGCCCAGATCATTGATAGCGGTCTTCAGATCATCGATAGTGGCGGTAGCGCTGAGACTGACGGTGTGATTCGCACCGCTGCCGACGCGAAAGGTGAACGTTCCCGATCCGCCGCTTACGATGTCGGTCGTCGTGGATGCGACCGCCTTCGTCGATTTGTTGGTTATCTGATGCGACTGCGCTAGTTGCGTGACGCTGACGGTATAAGTTCCCTGAACGGCCGAGGACGACCCCGTCGCTGTGAGCACCGTCGAATCGCTGACCGACACGCTGGAGCGGTCGAAGTTAGAGGGCAGACGCATCTTGTCGGCCGCGCTTTGGAGGGCGATCAGCTTTGTGCTGAGGGTGGCGTAGTCGGTGGATTTCGAATTGAGGCCGGCCTTTTTGGCATTGAGTCGATCGACGGGAATGCGCGACGCCTTGACCAGTTGGTCGATAACCTGCCCGAAATCCAATCCGTTTCCCAGTCCGCCAAAACTTATCGTCGCCATGCCCTCTCCGCGATCACCTTCTATGCCTGCTCCTGTAGCAACAACCCCTTCGGACTCGACAGGTACTTTTCCAATTCCAGCAACTCTTCTGGAGGAATCTGGCGAATGACCTCGCCGGATTCCTGCTCGACTACTTTTACAACAACCCGTTCGGTCTCATCATCCACATGGATCTTGAGCTGAGGGTCCGCCGAACTAAGGACTTCGTTGACTTTGGTTGCGGCCCGATCGATCTTCGCCCGATCAACGAATGCCCGGTCAGCCGCCGGCCCTTCCGGGCCGATCTTTCTTACCCGCGGCTTTGGTCCCTGGGCACCCGATGGTTCTTCATCATGAATGCGTTCGACCCGAAGATCTGCCTTTGGTGTAACGCTGTGTATCATGGCAGCCTCCGCACGAATCTATCGGTGTCGCGCCCCCAGCGAAGAGAGGCGCGACCACGATAGTCGATTACTACTGGAGTAATGCCAGAGCCTGCTGCGGCAGCGTATTCGCCTGCGCAAGCACGGCGATCCCTGTCTGCACCAGGACCTGGTTCTTGGTGAATTGTGAAGTTTCATAGGCAATGTCCGCATCGCGGATCCGCGATTCGGCTGCCGTGAGGTTCTCACTCGAAATCTCTAGATTTGCGATCGTAGCTTCGAACCGATTCTGGAGCGACCCATACTCGGCACGGGCGGTTGCCACGGCACTGATGGCGCTGTCGATGTTGCTCAGCGCGCTCTGCGCATTGGCCGATGTGGACACGTTCACGCTGCTGATCCCCAGCGCGGAGATCGTCAGCTGATTTAAGTCCATCGTCAGCGTATTGCCACTGCCGCTTTTGAAACCGACCTGCATCGTGAAACTGATCGAGCTGCCGCTGGTCAGCGCTTGCCCGTTGAACTCCGTCACCTGTGCAATGCGGTCGATTTCCGAACGCAGCGCCACAAACTCCTGGTCGATGTACGACCGTTCGGTGGCGCCCACGGTGCCGCTGGACGACTGCGAGGCCAGTTCGCGGAGCCGGCCGAGCAGGTTGCCGATCGTAGCCGCCGCGCCGTCGGCGATCTGCGTCAAGCTAATCCCGTCGGAGGAGTTCCGAACAGCCTGGTTGATGCTTCGAATGTGCGCCCGCAAGGTTTCGGATAATCCAAGACCTGCAGCGTCGTCGGCGGCGCGTGTGATACGGAGGCCGGACGACAGCCGCTCAACCGAGCGTCCCAAGCTTGCCGTACTCACACCCAGATTACGCTGGGCCGAGATGGATGCGGGATTGTTGTTGACGATAATTGCCATAGCCCCTTCCTCCTTGAGTCGAAAACCTGATCAGCCTCCCTCGCCTCCGGCATCCGTGCAGAAGCGCATGCCCAGCTCTTATCTATGAGCGGGTCTGGTGCCTTATCGGCCGAATCAAGAGGGACTTGAGGGGACCATCAATCGAGCACGAAGAGGCTGAGCCAGTGACAACGGGTACCAATCGCCTGTCACCAGCCGACATCCAGCCGGGGCAAAATCTCGTACTCCAAGAGATCCGCCAGCCGGATTTGATCTTGAGCCGCCCGGGCCTCTAAAAGCTGCTGAACCAACGGCGCCAGGATGGAGGCTCCGGTCCCTTCCTGCATGGTGGCTGAAGCCCCGTCTACGAACTCGAGATAGTCGGCAAGCTGCCCCAGCCAGGCGTCCAGCGCGGAAAACGGCAATCGTCCGAATCGTAACGGCGAGAGCAAGGCCGCACCCTCGGCGCCCAGGCTTTTTGCGTACTTCTTCATGGACCCTTCGGCAGCCCGTATGAGTTCCGGCACCGGCTGCGACACTGCCGTCAGCTGCCGAAACTGTGCGACCGATTCGGCGAGGAATGCGGGGTCCAGGTCGCGATCCGTAATCGTACGATGGTCGAGTTGCAGCTTGGTGACGATACGAGCTCTGGCATGAGCACGTTCGCTGACTTCCGTCAGCACATTTTCCATCGTCAGCGGCGCGTCGACTTCCCAATGGTCTTGATCGAGCATGATCAGCATGGGGTGAGCCTCCTCTCATTCGATACCGGCATACGACACAGGAGCGATTGAACTTGAAGCGGACGCTTCTCGCGCGGATGCGAGGGATGACGACACGAATTCCGTTTCGCGGCGCCAATGATGATACGCCGCCGCATGATGCCTCGCCATTTTCACCAGCCCTTGTACATTGTCCTGATACAACAGACGGAGCGCGGCCGTAGTGAGCGGTTTTGTGGCCCACGTCGTGGTGCCGACCTGAACCGCTTTCTGACGCTCCTCCGATTGTGCTCGCTGCAGCGCTTGGATAGCTCGGACAGGAAGCGGCGTTTGCCCGGTCAGCCGGACGATGTGATCGGCACGTCGACAGAGGCTGTCGAGCAGCGGCATTATTGTCCGAATAGACGCCACTCCCTCTTCGGGATCCGGGAGGTTGTGTAGTCCCGGCAGCCGGCTCGGCCGGCCGGTAAACCATTCATACCATCGGCGGCGCCAGAAGGCGGCATACCAAACCTCTGTTGCATCTTCCCGGCCGGAGATGAGTTCAAAACTTCCCAATTGATCCGCATCGACGTCCGATCGATACAAGCGATAGCCCGGCACAGCCAAAGGCAGCGAGCCTCTTCCTAACACATGCAGCATGACATCAGTGACCGCTACGGTCGGCAGCTGGTCCTTACAAGCGTGGTGCGAGCAAACCTGGTCAAAACCGCAGGGCGCACACTCAAGATCCGGTTGCAGCACCCAATGTCCAGGCCCGTACGGCCCGGTCTCCTGAAAATCCACATGACCAACCGACAGATCAATAACAGGAATCTGCACGCCCACTGCCAAATGCATCGGCCCTGTGTCGTTCGTCAGCAATAACTTACAGCGTTCCAGGAGAGCGACGAGCTGCGCCAATGTCGTTTGTCCGGCGGCATTCTTAATCACGCTGTGCCCACCCGCCTCTCGATACGTCCGGATGACCTGGGCGATCGTGTCCTGTTCCGTCGGCGATCCGACGAATAGAATGCCGCCATCCCAACACTTGCTGAAGCGGGCCAGCGTCGTGCCGAAATGCTGAGGTCGCCAGGCTTTCATCACGTCGCTCGCCCCGGCCTGCACCGCAATCCATCTACTATCCGGCCCATCAGGACTCGATAGAAAACGCCCCGCCCAGTCCTTACTTTCGGCAGGCGCCGTGACAGACAGTGACGCAAATGAGCCCGGCCCACTTCCGCCCATTGCGTAGACATCGACGAGGTTGAACCGGTTGATCCTGCGAACCTGATGAATATCGGTAAAGTAGGCCATCCAAGGATTATCGATGACCGTACCGCCGTCCCAAGCGCTTCTCGCACCGCGGATATCGGGCGCGCCAACATATTCCGCCAGGAGCGCACTGGATCGGTTGAATGTGAGGTTGATGATGCGATCGTAGCGACGCTCGTGCAAATCGTCCGCCCACGATGCGACCGTCTGATAGAGCGCCACGGCATCTTTGGCGCAGATACGGCTCTCCTCAATCAAAGCATGGAAGTCATAGGCGATGATGTCACGCAAGCCGCTCAGCATGGAAGCGACCGCCTCAAATTGCCGATCCACCACGAGATCCACCGCCACGCCGGGCCATTCGTCCCGGAGACGTGCCAACAGAGTACCCATCTGCACGAGATCGCCCATTCGGGTAACATTGATGACCAGGACCTGCCGCGTCATACCAGATCTCTCGTCTCCGTTCGATAACTGTCCAGCATCAGGATCAGCAACTCCTCCCGCGCCAGTTCATGTCCCGCGCCTTTCGCCTTGATCCGAGCCGCCACGTCTTGGAGTTCCACGCGTTGATCCGAAGGAAACCGACGAAGGAGCGAGGCAAGCTCGGATGACGCATCCACCCGTTGCACTAACGCCTCGGCGTTGCGATCCCCGCGCATGATGGCCCCTATTCGATCAGGTTGGTGCAGACCGATCGTAGCCAAAAGTTCTTTCATGCGATGTTCGTAGGTGTGCTGCGCGAGCACACGACGGCGCGCGGCCTCGCTGATGGCGCGCCGTCCGGGCACATCATCAAGCCAGGTGCGGATGAGCGACGGAACTTCCACCACCGAGGCGAACCGAACCAGCTCCCTGGTGTCAAAAAGATCAGGCAAGAGTGCTCGCTTGTCGACCAGCTGAAACGCACCGCACGCAGCCAATTCAAATGTCCGAGGATTGACAAAATCGGCCTCCGGATCGAGCCCGTCGCCGGCACAGGAATGAAGATTCAGGTTGACAGACGTGGCGTTGAAGACTTTGATGCAGGTCTCTGTATCGATGCGGGCGCCGCCGCGCTGGAGCACGGACATGAGAGTATCCGCGCCTTCCCATTCGTTGCCCCAGAGCTTGAACGACCAGTCCTTCGATAGCCACCGGGGAAGCAATGCACGCCGATTGGCGTAGCCGGATCCGACGAACGAAACATCCGCGCCATACTCGTCCTGTTCAGCAGCAGTCAGCCTCAGCGGCCGATGCAGAGTGGGATCGGCCGCCATCGGCAGATAGCTGACCTGGCGAGCTCCCGCTCGCTTCAGCGCCTCAAAGCAAGAAGTTTTCTGAATGACGAACCAATAGTCATACCCCCCCGCCAATTGTTGCCAGTAGGTCAGATGTCGGTAGTTTTCGACGAACCACATTGCAGTAAGAAACTTCTTTTTCCGGAGGTGCTGGAGTACCGCGAGATTCAACGGCGCCTGTGCGAGCGCCAATATGAGGTCCGGTGGATCTTCAGCCAGATGCGTCACCACTCCCAGACTGAGGAGATCGGCAAACCGGCTTTGCATCGTGAGACGATGTCGAGGATTCCGGTAGGATGCGAACGTCTCATAGCTCGCCTGATACAGACTCTGATCCAGCCAACTGACGCGATGGCCCAGAGATTCCAGCGCCGTGACCGTGTGGCGTGCGATTGGAAGGGAGCCGCCGTAGATCGGCCCGATAACGGCGATATGAAGTCGGCCACCTTGCTTGGCGGCAAGGATATGTCGCAGTTCGGCTTCCAACTCGCGATGAGCGTCGGCGTGCAGACGAGCAGCCGGTTCATAGGTCATGAAACGCAGCGGGGACGGCTCTGCTGTCAGCTGCCGAGCCATGGCCTGCGGCGTTCCCCATATCCATTCGATCCCGGTGACCCAAGCCTCCATAAGTCTGGTCGACGCGGCGTCTTTGAGCTCAGCCACACTGGGCACGACAACCGCCAACGTCGCCTCTTGCGGCTTTCGTGCGACCAAGGCTTCGACGTGATAGAGCAAGCCGACTCCGAACACGACCCCGAGTTCACCCGCTTTCCACTCGCGCGATTGATCCTCGGCCCAGGCTTGAGCTTCCTTACGCGGATCATAGCCGCTGTGCACCCATCGCCCCCCATGCGTAGCCGATGGACTGCCTTCACGAGACGGCACCACTGTCAGTAAACCACCTGAACTCTCCCGCGTGGCGTGAGTCAACTCAGGATACCGCTTATGGAGGCCTTCAAGGTTCTTCGCTAGATAGCTCATGTGAGGGCCGGTCCCAGTTCCTGCCAGAGTGCTTCTCGTTCGCGTGGTGGAATAGCGGACTGGTTGGCGGACGAATAATAGGTACCCCATCTATCACAGTGGCTCATCCAAACGCTCCAGCCGATCGGTGCATGGTGGCCCTGTTCCCGCATCGCGGCCAGGGTTTCGTCTACCGGCCATGTTTCGCTCTTCATGCCTTGGGCCTGCCACACGATATGATGCGAACCGTATGGTCCTGTTTCATGGACTCGTGCGCGCGCAAAATACCACCCCATGACCGGCTTGCCGAGCGCCGCGGCAAGATGCAGAGGGCCGGTGTCCGAACCAATGGTGTGATGGCAGCGAGCGAGAATGGCGGCAAGCTGCGACAGTGACGTGCGGCCTGTCGTGTCCCAAATCCGACCTAGAGCCATTGGAGAAAGGGGCGCTTGAATTTCTGCGGCTCGTTCGCACTCTGTTCCGACAAGCACGACACGGCCCTGAGGCCAACGCTCCAGGAAGGATGCTATCCATCGACGCCAGATCGCCGTCGGCACGAATCGCTCTGTCTCCCCGGCTCCCACAATGAGGGCAATCCACGGGGCGCCATGGTTGCCGATCGGTTCCAAATCTTCAGGTAACCGAACAGCCGGAGGTGCGATCGTAACGACGTACCCGGGCGGACAGACCCCACAGAGTCCACAAAAGGCGTCGGCCAAATGCACACGCCGCCCCATACGCCCCTGCGCCACGTCACGAATGTAAGCGGCCCACGGTGTCAGCACATCACTGAGCGGTCCGTGCAAGAGTGGTCCTTTCGCTTCTTGGGCGAGTATAGAGGCCGCCAGGAGGGCACGAGGATGTTGATTGAGAATATAGGCACAGTCGTACCGGTCCGGCGCCAGCGCAGTCAGCGTAGTATCGACTTCCAGAAGATGCTCCTCTCGCAAATCATCCTGCGCGACTCTTGCGCGCCGCTGCCAGGCCGCTCCATCCCACTCAAGCACCTTCTCAATGCCCGGTAATAGACGCCCCACCTCGGCTAGATGGGACGGACAGAGCAGATCCAATGACGCCTCAGGATGACATGCGCGAAGCTGCGTAATCGCCGGGAGCGATTGCAACAGATCCCCCAATCTAGCCAACTGTATGACAAGTGCTCGCATTTCTTCCCGGGCTTCTGGTCGAAACAATCCCATGAAGACGATTGCGGATCGGGCTTCAATATACTCCGCACCAACGGCACGCTGAGTCGTTTTAAGAATGAGCGGATTCCATTATGGACACCGCTTGCTTTGCTGAGATCGCCTGCCCCAGTTCGCTCAAGCCGTCAAAGGTCGGCTCGAGCGCGCGCAACGTTTCATATTCTTGGCGTGCTCCCTCGATCTGTTCTCCTCGAACCAGCACACCGCCCAACGCAAAACGGATCGCCAAATCACCCGGATTGCGCAACAGATACTTTCGCAGGTGTCGGCTCAATTCCTCCCAACGGTTTTGTGCGGTACCCGCGCGTAAGAGCCAATGAACAGCCTCGGCGTCGTCCGGATTCTCCTCCAACACTTGCAGAAACCGCTCCCAAGCTCCTTGTGTGTAAGCCCGCCCCATTGCGGCCATTCCCATCCCCATAAGGCATTTCTTGTGGTCGGCTCCCTCTTGCAACGCCGAGCTAAAGGCTGCCTCCGCAGCCTCATATTGCTCCCGCTGCATACAGAGGATGCCTCTCAGTAACCATGCCTCTGCATGGCCTGGAACGGACGCGAGCAGGATGCGCAGGTGTTCATCCGCATCTGCCAGGCGCTTCAGTCCAAGCAAGGTCCTAATCAATGCGAGCCGCGCGGCCGGTACATCCACCAAAGTCAAATAACGTGAGAGCAACTTTGCACGGCTCTCCGACTCTTGCAGCCGCTCAGCCACCATCGCCCCCCAAGACAGCACATATTGGTCGTTCGGCCAATCGTCCACCGACTGTAATTCACGTTTTGCCGCTTCCCAATCCCTCTTCAGCGCGGCGGATTGCGCTGCCGCCACATGCGCCCAGGAAGCCCTCTCCTTAATGTCTTCCAGCAGCCGAATGTCGCCGCCAAGTTGCCCGTTGCGGAAGATGCGAATTAATTTGTAGCCGTCCATATAGAAATGCCGATCTTCGTCGACCGTCCACCATTGCGCCCCCCATCGGTCCAAGAAGCGAGCGGCGTTGGCCTTATCGTGAGCTTTCCGTCCCGGAGTTTGGCTTTCGAGATGAACGACGACGCTTCGAGGTTGATAGACGACCACGTGGCCTTGCTCCCGCACCTTCAAACACAGATCCGCATCTTCGAATCCGTTCACGTATGCTTCATCGAATCCTCCCACCCTCTCAAACAAAGCACGCCGGATCAGCAGGCAGGCAGCCGTGACGATTTGGAATTCGCGTCGTTGATTCACGGCCGGGTGGTCGCCGGCAAATGATTTGTAGATGTGGTAGGGCAAGAGATGCTGGCTGTCCCGAACGACACCGGCATGTTGAACCATCCCATCGGAATACAAAAGCTTGCTGCCGACAATACCCACCTCGGGGTGGAAGTCCACTTCGGAGACCAGCGATGAAAGCCATCCGGGCTGTGGAATCGTATCGTTGTTCAGGAACACCAGGTATTTGCCGCGCGCGGCCCGTGCGCCTTGATTACACGCCTTGGCAAACCCCAAATTGTCCTTGTTCAGAATAAGCTGCACATCCCCGCCTAACGAGCGCAGGAACTCAGGGGTGCCGTCTGTCGAACCGTTGTCGACGACGATCACCTCGAAGGAGATATCGGTCGTTGAGGAGGCAAGCGCCGTCAGACATTGGCTGGTCAGTTCCACTTTGTTCCAGGTCGGGATGATGATGGAACAGACGAAGGACTTTGCGGAAGCCTCACCATGGAGCCTTTGGAGATGCCGCCGCTGAGCTTCACGTATCGTGACGTTGCGTTCCGCGTAGGGCGCATACTTGCGATAGATGATCTCCGTCGTGCGCCGATAGGTATCCCTGGTTCCGCTTGTCATCGATGTACCGTCACTTCGCCATGTAAACTCGGCCGTCGCCACCGCCAGATGCTTGAACGGAAAGCGAGTCGCCATTCTGATCCAGAGATCCCAATCCTCGTGTGCGAAAAGCGATTCATCGAATAAGCCGGCCTCGTCCATGCATTGCCGTGCATGCATAACGCTCAAGACGGGGAAATAATTGCTGACCAGCAGATCGGCAGGACTGAACTCGTTCGAATACGGCACATCACGCGCGATCTCGACATACACCCCATCGATCATCCGTTCATGCACGCGCCAGGCATCAGTGTACGCAACGCGGCATTCGCCGCGATCCAGATAACAGACAAGCGTCTCCAGATGATTGGGGAGATAGCGGTCGTCATCGTCAAGATACGCGATATAGGACCCCTTCGCCGCACGAAGTCCGCTGTTGCGGGCTGCAGCTAATCCACGGTTCCGATCGTGGCATATGGTCGTGATGCGATGCCGAACGCCACAGGCGTCGATCACGGATCCCACGTCACAACCTGCGTCATTAATGACGATGACCTCGAAATCTTGATACGTTTGTGCAGCCAGGCTTGCCAGCGCCGTCCGAAGACGATCGGGGCGATTGTACGTCGGAACGATGACGGACACTTTGGGCGGGCGCGTAAAAGGTAGAGGTACCGCCTCGGTAGCCCGTTGGCAGACCCATACCTGATAGATAGGCAGCAGATTCATGGAGCGTAAGTCGGCCGGTGTCGGGGCGGGAACATTCCGGAGACTCGGCAGTTCGATATGTATGCGATCCAGGCCTAGCTCCGAGAACCCTTGCGACACGAACAACGCACGTAACTGATCTTCGGTAACCCAGTCTTCCACAGGCTGGTTCGGGGACGCGACGGTCTTCCACTGCTCCCACACCTCACCGCGCGGGGTCGTGAGAATGAGATAGCCATCCGGCTTGAGCAACTGGGCCAGTTGTGCCAGGAATGTTTCTTTTTGTCCGTGCGGAACATGCTCGATGACTTCCGAGGTCAGCACGACATCGTACGGGACGAAGTCAGGCCGCCTCAAAACGCTCTCCGCCGTCCCCGCCTCGAACCGGAGGTGGGGGAACAGCTTGCGCGCCCGTTCGACGACTCCTGCCACGGGCTCAATGCCTTCGCAGATGCCATACCCTGAGGCAAGATTGGTGAGCCAGCCTCGACCGCATCCGACGTCAATCATTCTAAGCGGCTTACCCTGGTGCTGGCTTCGCGCACGGCGCAAGATGTACTCCAAGAAAGCCGCGATCTTGCTCCAGCGGCCGGATTCGTCCGGATTTGGATGGGGCGTAGACCACGCCGGAGCGTTCACAAACAGGTCGACATAAAACGCATCTGAATTCATGACCCCTCCGTTGGTCCGTCTCACCGCATCGCTGGTCGACGACCCTGCTTCGGGTGGTAGTTGTCGGAAGATTGAAGGAAGGCCGTAGTCCGGCTCTTGCCCCGACTCAATCCATTCAAGCACCTGCTGCATGCGCCGTTCTGCCGTGTGATAGGTGAGAATCTTACGCTGCCCCCTCGCCCCGATTGCCTCGCCGAGTTTTCGGTCAAATAAAGCCTCTTTTATCCGCTGCGCAAGACTTTCCGGAGAATGAGCCGAGAACAGCACTATCTCGTGATCGTTCTGAAAAAGTGCATTTGTCTTGGGACGATCGGGAATCTCCCAGGAGATCACGGGACGTCCCGCGGCCATCGCCTCAAAAACTCGGCCGCCAAAACAGCGTGTGAGTCCCGGAAGATTCACCACTCCCGTCCACTCGGACAACCCGTGGAGCCAGTCTCGAAACTCAGTCTCTCGAACGTTCTGAAGTGCATCCACATATCGACGTAAATCCTGTTCCGTCACGGATGGTTCCTGAAGCAGGCGGGCGCGGGCCGCCGATTGGATCACGTCAAACCGTTGTTGGTTTGGAGTGAGCCGGTTTGGTGATTGAGGAAAGCAAATCATCTGACGCAAAAGCGGATGATCGAGCCAGCGCCCACGATTTCCATAGGGAGTTCCGTGAAAAACAACCCGGTTGTCGACCGGCCGACACCCCGGCTGCATGACAAACCGATAAGGAACGAATCCCGGCCACCACAGGATAGGTTTTCGTTGGCGTGCCGTAAGATATTCGGCATCGCGCTCATCGCAGACTAACGCGTGCGTGAGATATTCGAGGTGCTGCGTGAAGGCTTGCTCCCTGGAATGAAGTTCGGGAGCCCAAGCATAGTCCTCAGGCTCATAGCGTAGGGACTCCATGACGAATCCGATGCGAACCGGAGCTAATTCCGTGATCCATTCCAGAGTCTGCCCGTCAAGCGGCGTGTGCACCAGCCATACCCACACTTGATCGAAACGTCGTCCCCTCAAAAAACGGCGTGCATGATACAGCCATGATGCCGGTGTTGAAACAGGCGCATCAGGGCCGATCGGAATCGTGAGGCAACTTGCACCATTGGCGGCTAGTCCTTCGGCAACGGCAAAACTGGCTCCGTACGTCCATGGCCGCGCAGTTTTCCATGTCGGAAATTCGAGCTGTAGGAGTAGGGCTTTCATCGACATCTAATACATCAATGAATAATGGTGTTCTGACCTGCGTCTCGTTCCTCCGACCAGAGGGCGGATATTCGTCAATGAGACCCTATCGCCGTGTGGAGTCTGTAACCTGCAGCGACGCTTCCAAGTCTTGTGCCAGCTGCTTTGTACTGCCATGACACAAAGAAATGGCTCCGTTCGATCGTGAAACAATCTCCGCGATCTGATACAAGGGCAATATTTGCCTGGTGTAGAGGAAGGAACACTCACTCAGCAGGGTTCCGGAATGCAGGGCTACGGGACAACGAATGAAAGGCTGGCCTTTTGAAAAACACATTGCTCGACCGCTTGCCGGACGGATCCGCCCCATCCACGATATTCGATGTACTCGAGCTTGCTGAATCGAAATTCGATGCCGACCATCTCGCTGCCGTCCCGCACGTCGGCATTCTTCACGACACCCGTAAGGTTCGTGATATGCCCGAGGCCGGGAAGTTCGAATTCAAGACGGACCGTTGCTCCAGGCCGCAACCAGGCTGGTCTTCTCACCAGCACGACACTGCATCCTCCCTCGCTGAGGTCCTTCAGCAAGCCTCCGAAATAGTGGCTGGTAGGCAGCGCGGAGTCGGAAGCGTCGTCCTGCTCCAGAGGCATCAGCAAGATCGGCTCATTCGAGGGTACGCGGAGATGTTTCCGCAGATGCATTTCTTCTACCGCTTTTGGATAGGCCATGAAAAGCAGCGGGACCGGCGAGGTGAGCACACCGCGTATTTCGCTGCGGTATCCTACGAGCTTGCCTTCGTGGACATAGCTGACGGTGCACGGTGTACCTCCGGTAATCTGCCGGTCATGGCCGAGCTGAAGCGGCCATTCGCAGACAAGCCACGCGTGATCCTTCCATCCAAGAAGGGTCGAGCCATACATGACCTTCTGCCGATCAAGCGAGAAAGAAATTTTCAGCGGCAGTCCTACCGACAAAAACGATGCCGCAGGAGGAACGGACACCACGATGTCGTTCATATCCATCGCTCCAGAACGATCAGGCGACATCAACCGACTCTGATGCTTCCCTTATCGGAACACCATAGACCGATCTTGAGGATCAACAGGCTCCAGCGAGAGCAGCGGTATAGAACCGATGACAACCAGTCATGATGCATCGACAATGATCAAGTTCGATGCGTCGTATTCCGATAATCCCATGAATCCACCCTTCTGTGGGCACGTCCGTCCCAAGACGCTTACGACCTGGAGCTCAAGCTTTATGGCGACAAGACGCATCGCGATCGAACAGCTTATTCCCGGCATGTTCATCATAGAGATGGATGTCCCGTGGTACCGAACCCCATTTCTCTCCCATAAACGACTGATCAAGGACCTGCAGACCATCCAACTCATGAAGCAGCATGGAATCAGGATGGTGACTATCGATACCGGCAGAGGGATCGACCTTCCGTCGGAGCAGTCAACGAATACGCCGCAGGCTGGAAACCAACACCCGACCGGTCGGGATGTGCCCCCTCCCCCGGATCAAAACGGCGGGCAAGCGCCAGAGGTGAAACGGGACGATCATTCCGTCACGGTCATCTATGCACAAGCACAAGAAGCGGTGGAGCGCATCTTCGAGGATCTCGAGCGGGGAATCCCTCCGTGTCCTGAAACCACCAAAGCCCTCGTTTTGAACGTCTTAGGGCAAGTGCTCCGCGATCGCGCCGCGATGACCACGCAGGTCGCCATTCACAAAATAAAGCAATTCGATCGCTCGTTAACAGCCCATGCGCTCGACACGTGTATCTTGTCACTCGTGGTGGCCATCGAAAGCGGGATGGATCAACCGATGCAAGAACAAGTCGGCATGGGCGCCTTGCTGCATGACGTAGGATATGTCCGCCTGCCGCGCAATCTCGTCCGTAAGCGGGAGGAATGCAGCGGACAGGACAAGACCCTTCTCGAACAGCATTGCAAGCTTGGCGTCGCACTGCTCTCCGAACATCCAGGCATGCACGAAGACGTTTTACGTATCGTCAGAGAACATCATGAGCGGGCGGATGGAAGCGGGTTCCCAGCCGGTTTAAGCAATGATCAGATATCGCGCCTCGCACAGATCGTCGGCATCGTCAATTTATATGACGGCATGGTTAGTCGGCGCGGCGCACGCCCGGCTATGATTCCCCACGACGCCGTTCGGCAGCTTTTTTTGGCCGGCGAACGAGGGCATTTCGAAAAGTCACTAGTGGAGCTCATGATTCGGAGCATCGGAGTTTACCCTGTCGGAAGCCTCATCATGCTCAATACCGGTGAACAGGCGGTCGTCGTCGGAGTCAATCCTCAGCAACGACTCAAACCGGTGATTAAAGTCACGACCGATCCCCAAGGAGGCTCCTATACGACGCCGATCGAGGTCGACCTGTCGATACCATCCCCCGACCACACAGTCCGCACCGTGCTGCGTGTCCTTGACCCGGCCCAAGAGCGCGTCAACATCGGCATACACCTGGACCAAGCCCTCTCACGAGCCGCATGATGAAGCCGTCTGGAAGGAAACGTAGACGCGCCCGACGTCGAGTGACCGGCTCGCTTTCTACGGCCCCCACTGGTCTCGATTTCCTCGATGGACTTCCACTGGCCACCATTCTCCTCAAGCCTGATCTCACCGTATTGGCCGCTAACCGGGAAGCCAATCGGCTGCTTGGACTACGGTTTGCCTCCTCCACCATCCGACTTTTCCCCTCTCTGTGGTCGATGCTTACTCGGTCCGACACAGCCGCCGTGACGGTACAGCTGCAGGAGGTGCTGAATAGCCGCCGTCCAACTTCCATGACGCAAGCCCTTTTCTTGCGAAAGGCCGGACACCCTGTGCTGGTGGAATGGACTTGCGCGCCAAGCACGCTCAACGGGAAGGGCGTATTGGTTGTCAGCATTCGAGACCTATCCCGAGAGTCGGAGCTGAAGCAGGATCGCGATCGATTGGCCGCAATCGCTGAAGAAAGTCCCTTACCGATGATCGAACTGGACCGGAACTTGAGCCTGTTGTACGCCAATCCTGCGATGATCTCTCTACTGACGCGATTCGGATACAGCCTCGAAGGATTTCCGAACGTTGCGCCGAGCCGGCTTCCCGAAATCGTGCAACGCTGCCTCACCACCGGACGCGCAATTCATGGTGAAGAGGTCGCGCTCGCAGAAGCCAATTTCTCCTGGACCTTCTGCCCGGTGCTTACACACGGGGTTGTTCGCGGCTATGCCACGGACATGACAAGCGTTTACCAGACGCAGCAGTCGCTTCAGCTATCGACTGATCAGCTCCGCCAAATCAACAGACGGCTCGACCAAGCACTTGAAGAGGCCAAAGAATCCGCACGCGTCAAGACGGCGTTTCTGGCGACCATCAGCCATGAACTACGAACCCCCATGAACGGGGTGATCGGTATGACGAGCCTATTGATGGAGACACCCTTGACGTCCGAACAACAGTCCTACGCGGAAACCATTCGGCAATGCGGCGAAGCGTTGCTGCAGCTGATCAATGACGTGCTGGAATGCAGCAAGATCGAGGCAGGGAAACTCGAACTCGAATGTCTGGACTTTAACCTCCGAACGACCGTGGAGCAGGTGTTGGCGCAATTCGCCGAACGGGCGGAAACAAAAGGGCTCGAACTGACGGGACTTGTACATGCCGCAGTTCCAACGGGACTCAAAGGCGACCCAGGTCGCCTGCGTCAGATCCTCACCAACCTGGTTGCGAACGCGGTGAAATTTACCGACAAAGGCGAAGTGACTCTGCAGGCCTATCTCGAAGAAGACTTACCGGACACGGCAGTCATCCGCTTCGAGATCACGGACAGCGGCATCGGAATCAATCCGATCACTCAAGCCAAACTCTTCCGTCCGTTTGTGCAGGCGGATACCTCTACGACGAGAAAATACGGCGGGACCGGCCTCGGCCTTTCCATCTCCAAGCAGCTGGTGGAATTGATGGGTGGACGGATCGGAGTCCGCAGCATTGAGGGACAGGGCAGTACCTTCTGGTGCACCACGCGCCTCCAGAAACAGGCGGGATCTCCGCGCGCGATTCTTCCGACGGGAGATCTCAGCGGAAAGCGCGTCTTGATCGTCGATGACAACGAATCGAATCGCTTGATCCTTCATCATCTTGTTTCAGGTTGGGGGATGGTCGATGACCTTGCAGAAGATGCCGAATCGGCTTTACGCCGCATCGCGAAGGCAAGACAAGAGGGAATACCGTATGACCTCGCCATTCTGGATGTCATCATGCCGGGAAGGGACGGACTGGATCTCTCACGAGAGCTGCGAAGTCACCCGGCAGGATCCGGAATTCGCATCGTCGTGATGACCTCGATGCTGCAACGAGGCCATGCGGAACAAGCCCGCCAGGCCGGCGCGATGGGCTACTTACCGAAACCCGTTCGCCACGACGAATTAAGAAATTGTCTACGAACCGTGCTTGGCTTGCCCGAAGGACATACGCCGAATGATACTGCGGCACGGTCCGTCGTCCCTCAACTCGTGACTCGACACATCGTCGCAGAAAATGTGCAGCATCGGCGCATTTTGGTCGTGGAAGACAACATCGTCAACCAGAAGCTCACCGTGCGGATGGTCGAAAAGCTAGGCTACAAGCCGGACGTCGTCGACAACGGGAAAGAGGCGCTGACCGCGCTCGCCAAAGGCCACTATGCCGCCATCCTCATGGATTGTCAAATGCCCGTTATGGACGGCTTTGAGACAACCCGGCGCATTCGAGAACGGGAAGTGACTGAGGCATCACGCGACTCGCCCGATGGAGACGTGGGCCGTCCAGACACGGCGCCACAATCGACGCCGCACATACCTATTATAGCGCTCACCGCCAATGCGATGCAGGGCGATCGTGAGCGCTGCTTGGCAAACGGGATGGATGATTATCTCGCCAAGCCCATCAAGCTGGCCGAATTGCGGGACGCCCTGGCACGTTGGACTTCGCTGTCTCCCGATCAGGGGAACACTGAAGACCAGAAAACGATTCTGACCCCGGTCGACCCGACACGGGGCATCTTTAATCCCGTCAAAATGTACCAGAACATCGGCGGTGACAGCGAGTTGTTCGCCCAACTTGTCTGTCTGTTTCTTGATCGCTACCAGACCATGCTGGCTGACATCAGAACCGCGCTGGCGGATGCCGACCCAATCGCGCTCGAGCGGATGGCACATACCTTCAAAGGCACCGCCGGAAATCTATGCGCCTCAGAAGTTGCACTCACTGCCGGTCGCCTGGAGGCAGTCGGCCGCCTCAACGCGCTCCACGACGCCCCCCCCGTCTACGCTCAGCTTGAATTGGAAGTTGCACGGCTCGTCCGCATCCTCGAATCCTACCGGCAGGGATATCCGCCCATTACGCAAGCAGCCGCCTGAGTTAGAAGGACGGCATTTTGGGTGTCACGCCTTACTGAGGACTGACTCGCCATCCTTCAGTCTCATATTTGACGAATCTGTCGCGAAGAATCCGAACATACGTCGCGTTTATAGTCATTGCTTGATTGTAGATTGTGGAAGAGCCATTCTATCGGCTGATTGAAATAGTTCATCCGGATCCATCGGATCGAGGGACTTTCGGTCTCACATCAGACAGGTACTGGCGCACGTGCTATCAGAGTCAAGTTAGACGTTTCAACGCCTCAGGTTACTCCGCAGCCTTATCTAGTGAGGGAGCATTCAAAGCACGAAGCTCCAGCCCTTCAATCTCTTGTATAGTTTTTCCCGCAATTCCCTGCAGATCTCCATACATCCCGGCAGTCGCCTGCATGACTCGATCAATCTGTTCTTCCCGCTTCGCCCATTGTTTGATGATGACCTTCTTCTCTTTATCCAAATCTTCCTGCATGGTGGAGAAGGCTTCGACGATCGCCTCGACTCGATGACGGAAGCGTGGTCCGGTCAGATACTGGTAGATCATTTCCGTCTTGGTCTGCTGCCCCTCGGATGCTTGGCGGGCGCATCCGACTTCTATGAGAGTGTGTCGCAGGGTTAAAGCCAGCGGGGATACGGTCTTGGGGTGAGTGACCCAGACACCGTCGACCACACCAAAAGTTTCTACGTCTTTGGGAAGGGATTGGCTTACGATGACGGCAATCTCGGCCTTGGCAGTCCGCTGGTCTTCACGGAGCTTTGCCAGCCAGCCGTCGCTCCAGTTCTTAGTGCGTTTCGATTCCCAAATGATCGTTCCGCAGACCTGTCCGCTCGGCCCCATGACACGTTGAAGCGCGTCGCCGCCATGTTCCCCCTTAGGAACGGGTTCGATCGTGTCGCGAGGAAACTTTGAGCGGAGCAACCCTTCCAGCTCCAACTCCTGGACCTCTCCCTGAAGCTGCTGTGACCCCTGTTCAGCCTTCCGCTTCAGTTCCTCGATCTGCTTCTGCATCGACGCAATGGTTTGCTCTTTCTCAAGGACTTTGAGCTTCAGCCCTTCTTCAGCTTCTTTCTTAGCCTGCTCCCGTGTTGCAGCCAATCCCTCTTGAACGCGCTTTTCAACCGTGAGATCCAATTCACGTTTGGCATCGTCCAGTTCTCGTTGTTTGCGAAGCAAATCAGCCTGAGCCTTCTGCGCCTCAGCAAGCTTGGCTTCACGTTCCTTCATCAGCTCGGTGAGATCCTCAAGTTCCTTGTCCTTCTGATCGAGGTCGCTTTGGACGGCCAGCTTCGCTTTCTTGGCCTCCTCGGCTGCAATCCTGTTCTGTTCCGAGCGAACTTTTTCCGCTACCTGCTCGTCGAGTTGCTCTTTGGCTTTCGTAACGGCTTCTTCGCGTAAGCGAATCGCCGCTTCCCGTTTGGCCGTGTCTGCATCCTTTTGAGCCAGGAGCTTTTCGTAGTCTCGGCGGGTGGATTCGAGCAGCGGCGCCGCAAGCGATTCCGTAAGCTTGATCTCGGTCTTACACGAAGGACAGATGATCGTTGGTTCGCTCATCACAGGTCTTTCCCTCACGCAGCAGCTAGCCCATTGAAAACAGCGATTCGGAACTGACCGCTCCCAGAGTCAGGCGTTACAGCGGAGAGGCTTACCGCTTTTTGTCGGAGAATGCAATCGTTCCGAAGACAGCTCGGCCAAACAGGTCGGACTTTCGATGTCAGGAGATCAGGGAACAATCATGATCAGGGGTAGGAGGGGCTTTTGCTGGACGGAGTATCGGAACAATCAGCGTACGTATTGACTAGAGTCGACATTCGGCAGCAAAACCGGCCTCCGGCATCTCGGACGTTGGAGGTCCGGAGACGGGAAACAATGGGTGTCTGGTAGGAAAGTCTTCGGAAAGGACCAACTGCTTACCGAGTTTGGTTTTGTGACTGATGACCAGCGGTCCTCGCAGATTGGCCGTGATCAGGCCTGGATCGTCCGACGGAATCGTCAAAATCACGACCAGTGCGATGTCTTCTCCCTCTTCGCTCCTGATTTCGGCCAAGGCATCGGAGGGAACATCGATGTGGTAGCCGGAGTAGAACGTTGTGGGATCCAAGATCACAAAGGCCAGCGTCGGTTCTTCAACCGATTGAAGCCACTTGAAAGGAGCTTCGGTATCATGATCCAAAATCACATACCTTTGTTGTTCAGGGAAACCAAGCAGGCCGGAGGGAAAGCGTATAACGCTTTCGTCGTGAACCTCGAACGATCCGAAGCGGGTCGATGTGCACTTCACAGCTACGTCCTCACGAAGCCATTCGGGGTTTTGCGGGGATCAATCGGCGAAAAGCGTCAAGCGGCACGGCTTGGGTTTTCGCCGCCAGCCGATTTTCGTCTTGAATTCTCGCATAGACTTCTTCCCGATGAACCGCAACGGCGCGCGGAGCTTCGATTCCGAGACGGACTTGCCCGCTTTTCAATCCAAGCACGACCACGCGGATGTCGGGACCGATCGTGACGCTCTCTCCGCACCGCCGTGTGAGTACCAACATACCAGCCTTCCTCGCGAGAGGTATGAGTCTCCACCCTTTTCGGCCTATTCTGGGGGAAACTTTAAGACACAAAGGACGGTACCATCGGCCGGAACAAGCAGAAAAAGATCGACACGCCCCCTTCTTATCGCTTACAGATAATTTAACAATGAGTTCTCAAACACCTTCGTCAATGTCCGGCTCGCCGCTTCGATCGCAAATTGCTGCAGAGTGAGGTCCGAGATGGCTTTGGCCAGATCCACATCCTCGGTTTTCGAGAGCGATCGTACAAAGAAACCTTTGGTTTCTTCCAGCTGGGCGGCACTCATGTTGAGACGGTTCGACGTTGCTCCCACTTCTCCCTGTATGGCTGCAATCTGCGATATTCCTTGATTGAGCCTTCCCAGAGCGTCGCTGATGCCACGTCCATCATCGCCGCGCAATGCGCCGATCAAGTCTTTGACTCCCCCGAATATATCCACGCCCCCGGCGGTAAACGCCTGATCGCCGGCGACGTTCGTCGGGATTATCTGACCGGTTCCGATCTCGATGGCATGCCTGTCCGCGTCTCCTTGGTACTGCAAGCCCGAAACGATGGAGAACAGGTCGCCGTTGGCGGGCGTCCCCGTCCCATTACTGAGCATCACCCGGATGCCGTCAAAGCTGATCTCGTTCCCGGATGCATAGGTCTGGTTGGTAAGGACATTCCGGGGAGACAGACTGATGGAGAAGGCATCCCCGGTTTGTGGCCC
>DATIGP010000206.1:0-10556 GCA_035454625.1 Nitrospira sp. | reverse complement strand
GGTTCGAAGGCCTTCTGCATATCCTCCTCCGGCATGCCGCATCCGGTGTCCTGCACCTCAATCGTAATCACCGATGGCGACATGCCGTCGGCGACCAGCCGACCGCGATCCAGTTCGGTTGGCGACGCCTCGCGACTTCCTACCCTGACGACGACTTTCCCCTGTGCGGCCGTTGCGGCCAGCGCATTGGCCAAAACATTCACCAATACTTGATGGATTTTTTCCTTGTCCGCCCACACCAAGGGAAGGTCTTTGGGAATGTCGACCGTCAGGGTGATCCCTTTCTCATGGAAAGCCGGTTCCATCAGGATCGCTGAGGGGCTGACCACTTCCTCCACAGGAAGCCATTGCGGCTCCGGCTGGCGCGGCCGGGTAGAAAAGAGTAGATCCTGGATGATTCGAACCACGCGCGTAAGCTGGTCATCGATGATCAACTGACGCGCGTGGTTCGAATCATCCAGGATCTACTCTCTTCTACCCGGCCGCGCCAGCCGGAGCCGCAATGGCTTCCTGTGGAAGAGGTGGTCAGCCCCTCAGCGATCCTGATGGAACCGGCTTTCCATGAGAAAGGGATCACCCTGACGGTCGACATTCCCAAAGACCTTCCCTTGGTGTGGGCGGACAAGGAAAAAATCCATCAGGTATTGGTGAATGTTTTGGCCAATGCGCTCGCGGCAACGGCCGCACAGGGGAAGGTCGTCGTCAGGGCAGGAAGTCGCGAGGCATCGTCGACCGAACTGGACCGCGGTCGGCTGGTCGCCGACGGCATGTCGCCATCGGTGATTACGATTGAGGTGCAGGACACCGGATGCGGCATGCCGGAGGAGGATATGCAGAAGGCCTTCGAACCATTTTTTACGACGAAGGCGGTTGGCAAGGGAACCGGGTTGGGGCTATTCTTGAGCCGCGAATCGGTGATAGCTCATGGCGGAAGCTTGGCGATGACGAGTGAAATCGGGCGTGGCACCACCGTCACGATGATCTTACCGGCAATGCATAGTGAACCCGCTCATATGAGGAAGGAGGCGTAATGCCAGCGAGGATTCTGGTGGCCGACGACGATGTGGTGGCACGTGAGCTGTTGGCGGAGGCTCTCAAGAAGGAAGGATACCAGGTCGAGGCCTTTGCGAGCGGCGAAGAGGTGATTGCGCGTGGACGCCAAGGGCGGGTCGATTTGGTGCTGACGGATATCCGCATGGGCGCGGTGGATGGGCTGACGGTCTTACGGGAGTTCAAACGGGTGAATCCGAATACGGCCGTGGTGGTGCTCACGGCATTCGGCTCTCTGGAAGGCGCGATCGAAGCGATTAAACAGGGGGCCTACGATTACCTGGCGAAGCCGTTCAAGAAAGAGGACATCAAGTTGGTGGTCAAACGAAGCCTGGACCATTGCCGATTGCTTCAGGAGAATGCGCGGTTCCGGGAAGAGCTGAAGAGCAAGGGCGAGTGGTCTCCCCTGGTTGGAAGCAGCACGGCGATGTTGGAAGTTTATAAGTTGGTTGCGCGTGTGGCGGAGAGCAAGAGTACAGTGTTGCTGCAGGGGGAAAGTGGAACCGGTAAAGAGCTCATTGCGCGGGCTATTCATACGAATGGCCCGCGCCGGGACAAACCGTTCATCCCCGTCAATTGTGGTGCGCTGCCCGACGCGCTCCTTGAATCGGAAATGTTCGGATACGAGAAAGGCGCCTTCACGGGCGCGGTAGGGACTAAAGTGGGCCTCTTTGAGTCCGCCAACGGAGGCACGCTGTTTCTCGACGAGATCGGTGAGCTCGGACAGGCCTTACAAGTGAAGTTGTTGCGTGTCATGCAGGATCAAGAGGTCCGGCGAGTCGGAAGCACGACATCCACGAGGGTCGATGTCCGGATCATCGCCGCGACCAATCGAGATCTTGAGCAGTTGGTGAAGGAGGGCAAGTTTCGAGACGACCTCTTCTACAGGCTGAAAGTCGTTCCAATCACGTTGCCGTCATTGGTCGAACGGAGGGAAGACATTCCGATGCTGGTCCATCACTTCTTACAAAAGTGCGCGGGAGGCACTGGCCATGCGGTACGGGGGGTCTTGCCGGAAACGATGGCGCTGCTGTCTCAATATCGATGGCCTGGCAACGTTCGAGAGCTCGAAAATGCCATTGAGCGCGCTGTGTCGTTAAGCCATGGTCCGTTACTAACGCCTGAGGATTTACCGGAAGTGATTCGCCAGGGTGCCACGGCGGAAGCCGATGCGCAACTATCGCAAGTCGATCAACTCGACAATGTGTATCTCACCCTTGAAGAAGTGGAAAAACGTCATTTGACGCGCGTACTAAAAGAAACGAAGGGGAATAAGGTTAAAGCTGCGAAAATCCTCGGCATCGACAGACGAACGCTCTACCGTATGGCAGAGCGTTTCGGTCTAGATCTCGGAGAAGAAGTTGAGGGGGCGGAAAAAGAGCCTGTCTAAGGTTTCGAACCGTAAAAAGTCTCTGTAGTGTACGTAGTCTGGACGATCTTCAATTCGTTCTTGATCAAACGGAGCTTATTTTCAGCGCTCTGAGGAACTTGAGGCGTTGTAGGACCCCATCCTTGGAACATCGTTTGCTTGCCTTCTGACGACACTTGTAGCCTGAGGCGAGAGGTCTGATCGGTTTCCGGTGTCACCGATGCTTCGGCGCGGCTTCTGACAACACCTAGCCGTCCTTTCACAAGCCAATCCCAAATGCTGGGCTGTTCATCCCTGTATCCTGTTTTTAAGGAGCCATCAGACCACTCAACATCATAATCATCTTCCGCCAGGACTTTCGTCACAGCCGCTTTTACCCGGTCCGCCGGGGCTGGCAATGTCACGTCGACTACATCGGGCTCGACAGGATGCTGAACGCTGGCACACCCAAATAAAGAAACGGAGAGGACGACGATGGTGAGACAGTCCTTTCGGATCATTTTGTTCTGGCCTCCTTCAGACGGTATACGAGGTGAGTATCGGTCTGCGTCACTCCTTCGATGCGATGTATACGACTCAACACCAGTTGAGTTAAGGCATCTTGGTCCGGTATGTCCGCTATGGCGATGATGTCCGGCTTGCCCCAACAAGGATCAATGGTTTTTATCTCTTTAATTTCACTCAGCGCTTTGACTACAGCAGCTGTCTGTCCAGGTACAACATTGATCAGCACATATGCCCGGTCCGACATACCGTGATCTCCCGGAGCGGGACCATGAATCGTGTAGGGGACTGCCCCGGAAGTGGGCTGCTTTATAGCAAAGACATGTTGCTCTGTCAACTCCGCCTTGGTCTTCATGGTTTTGGATGGCGACGTGAGAGAAGGGATCCTCTTTAAATTTGGTTTTGTCATAATCTCACTTTGGCGCCACAAGCACTTCGACCCGGCAGTGCTCACTGACGCTGGTTAAGGTGGTTTCCAGCCGCTTCGGGCTCCCGATGCGACCTTCTGGATCGTATATGAAGCAAAATAAGGTCGAGCATCGCCCTTGAGCTCTGTAGTGAGCGGAGTCCGCAGTGACCTGATCGGCAAGCTCCTTGGTGGTCAATCCAAGTCTGGTTTTCTTCGCCACCACGGCGATCTTGTCCCGATTCACGAGCAGCGTCGTCCTTGATGCTCCTGCTGTGTAGGTTGGTGTCCATTCATCAGTCGATACCTCGTCGAACTCCATTTTCAACAACGCGCACAAGAGGTCCTGTAAATCATAGTCGTCGTCGATCTCCAGTGTCGGGCGATAATCTTTCCGAAGCCGGAGCTGGCGGGCTACAGAGTGGAAGCGAAGGCAGACTTTTCTGATGAGATAGTGCGGGTCTAGTGCAAGCGCTGGTTCGACCTCTCGAGTGATGCTGATGTCGATCTCCTGCTTATCCGGTGGTGGGTTTTGCGAGGCGGGGACCGCAGTCTCTGAGGGCATTAATTGGTGGTCCGCCCCAGGGGGCGGGGAATTGGGATGAGGCTGCGTCGGTGTTGGAGCAAGGGCCGGAGGCGCCGGGGGAGGCGGGGACGCTGGCGTTTGTTTCACTGGTCTATCAATGTCCGTCGGCTGAATGTCTGGTGAGAGCGGGGAAGAAGGGATGAAGGCGGCGACAGCAGGAGGTGGTGGTTGGGGGGCGATAGGGATGGCTGCCAGAGTCGGTGTTTGAGATGGCGTCGGAGTTAAGATCTGTGTCGGTGCTGGAACGGGGTGGGGGGCAGGAACAATCGTCGGAGGCTCGGGTATGGGCTGTTGTGAAGGAGCCGTGAGTATCGGAGGAGAGATGGGCGGTCCCACGTTTGTCGTCATAACCACGGCAACAGGCATTGGTGAGTCTGCTTGCCCTGTTACATTAGTTGGATTTGCAGATGAGACCAGCACCATGCGTGCTGTGGTAGCATGAACCACCTCTGGTGATGGGTCCAGTTTTGGTGGAGGCTTGAGGCCCTGAAGCTCCAGTTTCCGGTCCTCCAGGGTGTGTATAAGGCCTTTGATAACTGAAAGGCTTTGAGCCGCGTCTGCCTTGTCCCCCGTACGAAGTCTGAAGTTTCGATAAGTCTGAAACTCCTGGGATCGCTCACCGAACGTGCGTTTCACGCACTCGCGAAACTGCAACTCGGCTTTGCTTTGCGCGGCATCACGATATGGAAAACCTTCTTGGCTGAGGTCATTGATCGCTGCCAACACTTCTTGAAGCTTCGAGATTCCGAGTGTGACCTCTTCGATCAGAGTGTTTTTTGATCGAGGCCGCTGATGTTCCGCTGCGCGTGCTCGTGCCATGGTTATGTGCGAAAAGTCTAACCGAGGGTCAGATGCCTGGCAAGAAAACAACAGGTTTCGGCTGGTTGGACAAGCGCCGGTATGTGTAGTCCTACATAGAGCGATAGACTTCAAGGATTGGGGTCGAGCGGGTTGACCGAAAATTGGTTTGGTGCCCCCGATACGAATTGAACGTACGACCCGCGGTTTAGGAAACCGCTGCTCTATCCAACTGAGCTACGGGGGCGTGCGGAGAATCTATCGCAATTCTAAGAGGATTGGAAGAGAGGCAGTAAACTTGGGAGCTACTTGAGAGAATTGTGCCTATGAGTGGTGGGGATGCTCAGGCATTGGTGTGAAAAGCAGTAATAAAAGCGATCATATTTTGATGAAGGGACCGATTCAAGGATCAAGGCGTTATAACGAGTTTCTTCGGTTCCCCTCATGTCACGGCTAGTCCTGCAACTCATACTGAACCGCGCCGAGCAGTGCGGACAGATCCAGGGGTTTCGAAAAGGTCTGCCGAGCTCCAATAAGTTTCGCTTTCTGGAGCTCCTCTGCTGAGCGCCCGCTCATGGCAATGACCTTCACACCTAAGGACGCACGGGTCAATTCCAAGATAACTTCCAAGCCGTTCATTTCCGGCATCTCCAAATCCGTGATAACAAGATCCACCGGATGAGCGTGGAATCGTTCGAGCCCCTGCCGGCCATTGTCAGCCTCACAGACTTGATACCCGGCATCTTCAAGAACCTTAGCCAGCAGCATGCGTACGGACGCGTGATCCTCGATGATCAATATGGTGGCTGGTCTCATTGCTGTGCCTCCCCAGGATCTCAATGAGCTTGCTTGCCTCTCAGGCTGCGAGTGGCTCAACTGATTCCGGGATCGACTCGTCGCGCTCCTGAACTGTCACGGCGTGGGGGCTTACCACGAACGACTTGGCCGGTAGTTGACGGTGTTGCTTTATGACGGCATCATCTCGATGGCCACAATTAAAACATCGCCAGCTACGGCTCCACATCTCACCATAGCCCCCCTCCATATCAATCATGTGCTCTTCCAGCATCAACCCCTCACAGCGTGTACAAGTCATCGTATCCCTCCATGTGGTGATCCCATCGTGACTGAGGTAACCGTATCAGGTCTGACGATTTGGGCTAGATCTGAACGAGGTACATCTTTAGAGGGGGAACGCTAGGTGTGCACCCTGATTTGATGCGAGCATGTCAGCTCAACGGGTCTGGAGCGGGACGGTTTTGATGCTCAGGGCATCACCTGTTTAAAGAAACAACCATTGCATTGCAAGGACCGTTTGATGTCCCAACTGAGTTACTATGCGTGACCAAGGTTTCAATGTTTATACTCCCCTGCAGACTCCGTTGGCACTTCGGCTCGGGTGAGTCAGAATTGCACTGTCACCGATAGAATAGGTGAAAGAAAGCGGCCCCTGGTGGTACCGTAGGTATGCCGAGAGATACGGAGCTTGGCACGGTGGTGAAGCATGCACGCGAAGTCGGGGAGCTGGAGGATCTATGCGGTCGATACTGCAGCTGATAGCCGTCACGTTGGTATTGGCAAACATAGCGGTGGCCCAAGCACTTGATGTGGGGAGCCGGGAATCCTTAAAAGGAATCTCGGGAGTGGGGATAGTTGTAGAGGACATCGGTCCTGAGGCTTCAGCTGATGGTCTCGCGCAAGATGCGATTCGAGCGGCGGTCGAGCTCATCCTCCGCTCAAAGGGGATTAGGGTCCTCACGAACGCAGAAAGAACGCGGGTCGGATCAGCGCCATATCTCTATATTAATATCAATACACTGAAGGAGGAGTTAGGTTTGTACGCCTATGCTGTAAACGTGGATCTGAAGCAAGTCGTTGCATTGTTGTCAAGAAAAGGTGTGCAAGCCTGGGGGGCTACATGGTCAGCAAGTGTTGTGGGGGCGGTGGGAGAGGCGGATGTGCGACAAATTATCGCCGATGGCGTTGAACCGCTGGTCAAAGATTTCGCTAACGACTTTTTGTTAGCCAACCAGAGGTGAAGGAACGCGTAGTGGTCATCATCGACACCTACATAGATGTCGAGAAATAGGCTGGTCGGGCCTTTGGTTTCGGCACCCGCGGTGGCCCGCCGTCCGATACCGCCCGAGCCTTGCCGCAAGCTCTTTCTGTACGCCTCGACATGCGACAACATAGGCAGCTAGGCTGAATAGAAAGATTGCTCTTTTTAAATCCACAAGCGGAGACTGTCCACATGGCTGGGATGTTCGGCGAAAATCCTCTTATTGTGTTGATCGCGGTGGGGCTTGTCGTGCTGGCAGCGGTTGTCTTTGCGCTGATGACCGCCGGATTCTAATTTCCAGCCGGTAAGCGCAATGTCATTCCCTCGACTGTTGCCCGAATGGCAGACCTAAAATGCCGATCGTGTCGGGCCCTCTTGAGAAGCATCAATGGCGTACTGAACACCGTACTGTGGCAAGCCAGCCGGTGAATCGGGAGGACAGGGAGAGCCTACGACGATGCTTTCAGAAGGGTCTGTATAGGTCGGTGGAGTGTCAAACAGCTCCTCCATTACGACTTTTCCTTCAACTTCATATACACGGGTACAACGATTGCTCATCGAACGCAACATGTCAAACAGCCGATAGGCTCTTGCTAAAGATATCGGAATCCGGGGGCACGGGCACAGTAATGAAAAACCCTGCAACCTCAGGTGACGCACCGACTCAATCATCCCCTCCGTCAGCCGGGTGACCTCTTTGTCGGTGAGATAGTCGGCAGATAAGCTTTCCAGAAGGCCGGAGATCACCGCTGTATCGGCTTGATAGCGCTCCAAGGCGGCGACCAAACAGTGGGACATCAGTCGTTCCAATTGCCGCGCGCTGAATGCCCGTGCCACATGGATCAACGCCAATACTTTCCGAGGCTGCTGTCGGCGGCTTCGTACCAGTCGTTCAAAGAGGAACGTATCAAACGTATGGGATCCGTCCAGATATACGACAGGATGTCCGCTCAGTGCGCGATCAACAAGAACCTGTAGGGCGATTTTGGAGGCAGCCGGATGGCCACACAGCATGATCAGCCCACGAGAGGAATTCAGTGAAGCTACATGGTGGGCGTGCTCTTTTAGCTCCGCCTTCAGAGCCGTGAATCTTAAAGAGGGCCTGTGGCTGAGACGCTCTATGCTGGTGAGCGACAATCGGGCCGTTGCCTTGCTTGTTTCTGAGCCCTTCATGGCATGGTCGTCTTCTATCCGCAGCATCCGCCTGAGAAGACTTGTCGTTGGCGGTGCGCATGCCAGCAAGTCGAGCAAAGTTGAACCGTGGAGTGCGTAGAGCCGTCGATTGATTCCATTCGCTGTTCGACGACCATGCCGCAATCAGAACAGCGGCCTCTTCTCAATGAGGGTGCACTATGCTCTTGGACCGTCATGGCTGGTCAGCTTTGTATTCGAACGGATATGTTGATTACAGACTGTTGACATGAACCGGCTTCCCGGCCTGGGCCGTACGAAACTTCGAAAGCGTTCCACCAGTGAGCCCGCGGTGATTCGCTGCAAGCCCCACTGGATGCTCTGCAAACGGCTGTCCAACGCTGCCACCGTTCGTTCCAAATCGGTCAGCTGGTCCTTCGTTAGAGACGTTCGCTCCGTTGCGATCATTGGTCCTCCTTTCAAATAATTAGACAGCGCAATGCCGAATGACACCGATGACAATTCCTTCGATCTGAAATTCATCCGATGGCCGAACAATGATCGGCCGCATCATGTCATTGGCGGGGCGCAGTTCAATATGAGTATCTTTCTTGAAAAATGACTTGATCGTGGCCTCGCCGTTGACCAGGGCGACGATCGTCTGTCCGTTTTTGGCTGTGCCCTGTTTCTGCACAACCACGATATCGCCGGACAAGATGCCGTCATCTTTCATGGATTCCCCTTTGACCTTTAACGCAAAGGTGTTACCACTCCGCAACATGCTCGAGGGTATGTCCACGAGTTCCGACTGCGGGACCGGCTCGATCGGAGAGCCGGCTGCTACGACACCAGCCATAGGAACGGCCGTCTTGCGTCGTAATTGATTCAGCACGACCGATACGACACCGGGAATCTTTCGCATACCGGCTTCATACCGCGCCACGGATACCCGCGTTGTGCGCAAGGCGTCGGCAAGCTGTTGCTGAGTGAGGCCGAGTTCTTCTCGAATATCTTTCAAATCCTGCGATGTCATGATGTAGCCATTGGTAACACTATATGATGCCGCTGTCAATAGACATCTGATCGTCTGTGGATAATTTCTCGATGGAATAAAGATTTCGAATGTTACGAGCATCAAACGTTCTAGAAACGTTGAGTTAACAGACAATTCAGGTTTTCTATTCAGGAGGAATCAAAAACTACTAGATACAGTATCTCGTTCTCATGCCTATACAATGATCAAAAAATAGGCAAAAAGGTCGCTTAAGGCGTATATCGCAGATTGTGCCATTGAGGGCAGAGTTGCACACAGATTTATCCACAAAATCTGGGGAGAGTGATAGGCAGGAAAAACAGTGAGAGAAATCGAGAATCGCGGGGATCGCTCGCCACTTGATACTGAAAGGATCAGGAGTGAGTAGCGTCTGCGTAAGGCAGCTGTGGATTACTAAGTGCCTCACGCAGCTCTACCGCGATAAGCAACGCTGTTACTTGCCGACCATCACTTCGGTAGCCTTGATGGCGATGGTCACGGAGTCGTTCACCTTCAAACCCATGTTCTTCACTGAGCCTTCGGTGATGGCGACGACGAATTCGAGTGTGCCGACCTTCACTGTTACCTCGGCCATCGCTTGTCCTTCCGTGATGCGGTGACCGTTCCTTGAAATTGGTTGTGTGCGCTAAGTTTCATCGTCCCTCCTCCTTATATAGATATTGAATCATGATGCCATTAATCGTAACGTAGTATCCTCCGGTGAGAAAATGAGGTACGTTTGATAAGAATTTTTCGCCGGTCTGTACGGGACCTATCGACTTCACGAGAGTGCAGAGACGCGTTGGAGGGAGGGCATATCCGGTTGCAAGGCCTTTCTAGTTTGGAACGTTTCGACGTTTTTTCTGAGAATGCAATTATTGCAGTGGTTGGTCGAATCCTATCAACAATCCTTCAGGCCCGTAGACTTCCAAGCGATCGACCTTCCGATGATTTCGCATTACGCCCGGCTTCAATCGGAACCGAACAATCTTTTCCCGCTTTTCTCCGTCAAGAGTCGCTAATGCGGTGTGCGCCGCTACCTCCAGTTCTTGTTGTAACGCAGTTACATCGTTCACTATAAAGTTCAATTGTACCCATCCGGTTGGGCGCGGCGTGCGAAGATCCTGACGGATGACTATAAGTATGTGGCGATAGCAATAGGCCCGAATGTAATCCGTTTGCGGATGGTCCACCTGCTGCACGAGAGAGGCATGGAGAACGGATTCGAACAACTGCTCATGAAGGTGAATGTCGGCGGCTTCAATTTGGATATTCTCGAATGTACTGCCATCCGGCAGTCGACAGTGCGCACTGGATACCTGCTCCATCGTATGTGGGGTACTCGGCGCCGTGTCCTGCGCCGGTATCAGAGGTACAGGCAACAGATACGACAGGATAAAAAGACCCGTAGAGAGCCAAAGTCTGATCCACTGTCTCATGCGTGTAAATCTCATCATAGAAGCGCTCAATCCTCCTTACTTTGAATCAGAGAGCTGCTGCGGCAGGCGGGACTGGTTGCTGCGGTATGCGAGCCGGTCCTCACGCCATATGTCTTGTTATCAATCATCTTCGGCAGTCCATTGCTGGTTCTAGTTGATGAAGCCGGCTATTCCACCAACT
>DATIGP010000205.1:0-11576 GCA_035454625.1 Nitrospira sp. | reverse complement strand
ACCTCGGTAATCTGTGCGAAGTAGGCATAGCGTGTCAGGAGCCGGTCCGGCAGTAGCTGCAGGAGGTTCTGGTACGACAGCGCAATAATGTATCGATTGGCCTGCAGCCTGGTATCGTCGTGCAGCCGCACTTCACTCACGACGTTCTGTCCGAACTGAAGGATTGGTAGATGGGCCAGAGGAACAATGCGCACATTGTCTTGGTGAAGCGCCTGTTTCATTGGTGCAAGGAACCGGTGGTCGATAGTGCCCGCCAGGTGCGTGAGCCTCGCGTCCGACGTATCGCGAAGGAACACGGTTGACAGCAGATGAACGAAAGTCGCGGCGGAAAGACGCACCAGCGGATTGCCGACCAACCAGAGAGCGAGGGGATTCCAAATCCGTTCCCGCGCTTCGGGACTTTGCCCGGTCCCGGTGAGCCATTCCTCCGCTGTCCGATTTTCTAGATCTGCCTGCAAGGTGTGGGCATGTTCCCAAATCTGCTCGACATAGGAGAAGAGTCTCCACCGATCCTGCCAGGAGAGGCCGTGGAAGCTGAAGAGGCTCATCATCCACTGAAAGGCTCCTGGAAGGCGGGCCGACTGATAGGAGGCAATTCGTCCGTCGGGCAGCCGAAATTCCAATGGAATCGTTCGGTCGGCTTCTGAAGATCCTTCTCGATCGAGTGTGCGAAGGACCCGTCGCGTCTCATGGTGGCATCCCAAAACGATCGGGGAGGCGTGGGATGCATCGGTCCGAAACCCGTCAAGCCAGTCGGGATGATCAAGGAGGGTAATGTGGTGCCCCAGTCGATGAAGATGGTACGCAGTGGTGAGGCCGGCTAGTCCGGCACCGAGAACAAGGACGGTGTGTGGGGGCGGAGCAGTCACGAGAATCGGGAGCGGAGCCAAATACGGAGGGCGATAATTACTCGTTGAGTGGTAGTGAGTCCAATACGAGGTCCGAAGACCTGATAGTTCGATTGTTCAATCCGGTCCAAAATACGGCTGTAAATACCACGCATGATTTCTGCCACCGTCAGGGCGCGTCGCTCTTGAGGGGGGAGTCCTATGTAGGCCGCCTCTGCTCGTTTGTAATAGTGGTGCGCGCGGGAAGCCTCGTACTCCATCAATGCGCGGAACTCCGGGGAGTAATTTCGATTGAGTATTGCTTTTTCCGGATGATTCCACTTTCGCAAGTCGTCCAGGGGCAGATAGATTCGGCTGCCAGCGGCATCTGTTCCGACATCCCGGAGGATATTGGTTAATTGGAAGGCCATGCCGAGCGCCACCGCATAGTCCTGCGCTCGCGCAGACGTCACACCGAATACGTGCAAACAGATGAGCCCCACCACGGATGCGACGCGATAGCAGTAAAGAGACAGCTCATCGAACGTGACGTACCGATTGTTGAACAAATCCATTTCGACGCCCTTGATCAATTCCTCGAAGTACGCCCTTGGAATACCCAAGACCTTCACGTGGTAGGCAAGGCTCACCATGATCGGAGTGGTAGGTGTGCCGGAATATACCGCCTCAATCTCCTCACGCCAATGCTTGAGTTCGTCTTTCGGGTTGCTCCCAGCGGCTGGTTCGTCGACGGCACTATCGACGGCCTTGCAAAAGGCATAGATCGTATACATGGCGTCGCGTTTGGCTTTGGGAAGAAACAGGAACGAATAGTAAAAGTTGCTGCCGCTTTGCTTTGTGTAGGCCGTGCAGTACGCTTGAGATTCAGAAACCGTCATGACGCGCAGTCCGCAGTGAGTGTCGACCGCTCCAGTTTGATCGCCTTGGCCGGGTCGATGGGACGATCAGGGGTCGGGCGCAAAATGGTCGCCAGCAGTTCCACGCCGTCGATGAGTCGCGGGCCTGGTCGGCTGAAGAAGGATGCGGCATCGACGACGTACAGATCGGCCGTCTGCCGTCGGCATGCCCGCCAGGCGTCAGCGGTTTGGCTGGCGCGCTGGAGCTCGTTGACCGTGCGCTCCACGGAGTAACCGCAAGGCATCACAAGAATCACGTCCGGCCGGGCGGCCTCCACGGCGGTCCATGTCGTTTTATGCGATGGTGCGTCCCGAGATCCAAGGACATCACAGCCGCCGGCCAGCTCAACCATTTCCGGAACCCAGTGACCGGCAACATAGAGGGGATCCAACCATTCAAGACACACCACGCGCGGGCGCGAGGATGTTCGGCTGGTTTCTGCCCGCACATGGTCCAATCGGCGGCGGAGTGCCTCGGCCAGCGCCCGTCCCTTCGCTGGTATGCCTGCCGTTTGGGCGATGCGCTCGATGTCATGAATGACATCGCCCAATGTCGTTGGGCCAAGTGTGAGCACGTGGGGGCGATGTTGAAGTGATTCGATCGCATGTGTGAGTTGGTCCGGCGTGACCGAGCAGACGTGACACAACTCTTGCGTTAGAATAAGGTCCGGACAGGCTCGACAAAAGGCGTCCTCGTTGAGTCGATAGAGCCGCTGTCCTGAGGCGACCAGTTCCTTGACCTGTCGGTCAATTTCTCCGCCGGAGGCTCCATCCTTTCCGACGATGGCTTCAATCATGACAGGAACGTGTTGAACCGAAGCAGGAAAGTCGCATTCGTGGCTGATGCCGACCAGTCGGTCAGCTAAACCGAGAGCGGCGACCACTTCCGTTGCTCCGGGAATGAGTGAGCAGATTCTCATCGTTCTATCCAGTTGTCCACAAGCGGGCACGCAAATCTTTGAGATTCGTTTCGCTCAAACTATGGCTGATGGCATCGGCCTCGTGGAGGTCTTGTACGGTGTGAGTATTGGCGACCGCCAAGACTTTCATTCCTGCCGATCGAGCCGCCCGGATGCCGGGCCGTGAATCTTCTATGGCGAGACAGGAAGCCGGAGTGATCGGAGCGGCGGAGTGCCGACCGTTCAATCCGGCCAATGCCTGCAGAAACGGTTCCGGATTAGGTTTGCCACATGTCACATCCTCTGCGCTGGTAATGTGACCAAACGCTTTCCGGACTCCAATCTGTTCCAGCACCAACTCGATCTCAGCGCGCAAGGCACCCGAGGCAATGGCAATAGGGTAGATGGCCGCGGCTCCTTCAACAAATTCTCTGACGCCTGGAAAAATCACGAGGTGATCCTTGATGGAAGCCAAATACGCGGCCGCCTTTTTGGCCATCAACTCTTCGACGAGTGAGGAAGACATCGGATGGCGATTGATTCGTAGCGCTTCGAGAATGCATCCACGATCGTCGAACCCGAGATAGTCGGCGTAATAGTCTTGTTCGGTCAACACGATGTCGATGTCCGCCAAGGTCCGGCGCAGACTTTCAAAGTGGAGCGGCTCGGTGTCGGCGATAACACCATCGAAGTCGAAGATGACGGCGCGCATGGATTTCTAAGGCTCGTGACGGCTCATCTCCATGGACGGAGGCGCGAACGGGTGGCATTATAGCACAGAGGGCGTCGATGCGATCACCGCCCTCTGCGCCTGGTGAGTGGTGCAACCAGAGAATTACGGTTTCAATTTAAGCTGCTTCTCAGTGAGCCAGCCTTTTGTTCCAAAGTCACTCCGGACGGAATAGACCCATCCCTCGGCCTGCAGGTCGCCGTCAAGAATCGTGAGTGCCGTCCCCGCGGGAATGGCCGGTCCCGGTTTTGTCCCTTCGGCATCCTGAGATAGGACCACTTTTGCTTCAGGATTCGTCTGATCCGCGAGTACTTTGACTCGCTGCCCTTCGCTAAACAGCGGCGTGGGTGAAGCGGTGATGGGTGCCGGAGCTGGTACCGGCGGCGCTTGTACCGGAGCTGGAGCCGTCGGCACCGTCTGAGTAGATGGTGGCGCCGGAGGGGAAGCTGTCGGTGCTGCGGTTTCTGGCGTCTCGGCCGGTGAAGCAGGGGGCGGCATCGACGTTGAAGTAGAGACTTGAGGGGCAGGAACAGGCGGCGCCGACTTCGGTGGCATCGGTTTTCGGGCAACAGTCGGTTGTGGTTGCGGGGCCGGCGAGTCGCCGAGCAGCGGCCCGATATAGTCCATGATCATCTCAGGCTCCATTGCGACATAGGCTCCGCCGCCGATCACTACCAGGGCAAGTACCCATAGAAGAAAACGCCCACCCGATTTCTTGGGCGGCTTCATGGGGGAAGGTGATCGAATCGTGGTGGTCTGTTCCAGCTCCTCTTCCGTGAATTCAAGATCGGGTTCCGGCTGACGGGCAAAAAACACGCTCCAATTCAGAGGACAGCCGACGAACGACGGGCCCCCAGCAATAGCAAACATCGAGCACCTCCCTCTAGCGGACAGGATCGCTGAATCTGAAAAGGTACTTATCACCAAGGTTAGGGCCTGTCAATTTTGTAGGGGTTTTCAACGGCGTTTATAGGACTGATGGACACCTACCAGGTTGCACAAAGGATCAGGACGGGGGATGTCGCCCTCGATTTAACCGGCCACACTTCAGTCGGTAGATTGACGTAATCTCCCGTCATGTGGTGAAAGCGACATGGATGGTGTCATTACTTGATGCCTGACCGCATCGAGCATAAATTCTATCGAATCGTTCGCTGGTAACACAACCCTCATAGGATAAGCGCCCCTTCTTGTATTCGCGTGTCATTCGCTATAGTTCTTCGCTGAGGTAAACATCCACTTGAAGCGAATCATGCGGCCCTCTTGCATGTCTGTCGAGGCGGCAGGCACAATGCTACCGTCAACGATCATGAAGTCCTACCGAGAAGAACTCTGGTTCGAGACAAAGACCAGGCGCGCTTACCTCAATATCACGCCCCGCGTCGAGGCAGTGGTAAAGAAGAGCGGAATACGCGAAGGCCTCGTGCTCGTCAATGCGATGCACATTACGGCTAGTGTATACATCAATGACGACGAGTCCGGTCTGCTGCAGGACTACGACGATTTCTTGGAACGGCTGGCCCCGCAGAGGGCGATGTATCGGCATAACCAGACCGGTGAAGACAACGGCGATGCTCATCTGAAGCGACAAGTGATGGGGCGGGAAGTCGTTGTCGCGCTCACAGAGGGCAAACTCGATTTCGGTCCATGGGAACGAATTTTCTATGGCGAGTTTGATGGACGTCGTCGCAAGCGGATCCTCGTGAAGATTATCGGTGAGTAAGAACTCCGTCGATCATATGCGACGTGTCGCGTGCAATTGTCCTGAGGCTTGCATGGGTCGGAAAAGTTTGGCAACATGCACTCTGAGTCCGTGACATGACTACCGCCTGGTACAGCAGGGAATCTTGATGTTAGGCTGGTCTCGCCCCGATCCACTCACACGGGATCTCATTCATCTTATCAATGCCCGTCGCCATGATCATGGCGACACCGACGACGCGATCGATACCCTGCAGGCGTTCCTCGAGCAAGGGCGCGAACATGATTTGCTAACCGTGCTTGCCGCGCTCGACGAAGAAATGGCCGAATGGCTATTCGATCTGGTCTCTGAGGCGAGCTGCACCTTGTTATTGGACGGCCCGAACGATGAAAAGCCGGTTTATGCCACCATGGCGGCTCTGGAGCTTCCCCTGCAAGCCAATCTAACCGCCCCACTCAAGCTGAAAATCGACCCGATCGCCACGGCCGATCTCCTCCACAAATGTCTTCAGCTCCCTGCCGGAACCGTTGTTCGTGTCGAGTCACGCCTCTTGACCGACGCCACCCTGGAAATGTTGAATCTGCAATTGTTTCATGACCATCTTGTGACGGTCGCAGATTCCAGGCGTGCCCAATCCGTGGCAGCGCGGTTGCTGCCTCCGGTCGAAAACACCGCATTTCTCCTGTTTGAGTTGATCGGTGCTCCGGATCCGGGTTTGCCGGATGCGTGGGAGGATGGACAGCGTCGTGAGATTCTTGAAGGGCTGGTGAAGCAATGTCCGGAGCTCGCATGTGCACCCGATACGATCGAGGCACCGGTATACGCCGCGTACGCCATGTTCGACGCGCAGAACGCGGTGCGCCTCCATCACCTGGCCGATGAAACCGCCGCTGTGTGGAGAGAGCTGGATCCTCTGGTGAGGTCCCGCACTATCGTGCATCTCCATACACAATGTGGAAACGGAGTCTACATGCCTGTGTGGACCGACCTGTTCGATCCGGAGCTCCCCGATGAACACGGCCCGGTCTGGACCTCTCCCGATGTCTGGGTCTTCACTGCCGACCTGCCCATTGAATGGCCAGGTGAGATGTTGACCAATCGGTTATTGGCGGAAGGTTGTACCAGGTTCGAGAATCACATCGTCGAAACTCCGGATAATTAGTTCCGCACGTACAGTCGACTGTGCCACAGAAACGCCTCTGCGCAAAACGCCTGTTTCGGTGATTTTCCAGCACCTTTATTCTATCCTCACTTCGATGAAGGCTACCAACGTCACGGAACGATCCGGAAAGACTACAACCGGTCTGGCCACCGTCGGCGGATTGGTGCTTGTCTGGACAATCGTATGGGCCAATTTGCCGTCGAAAGAAGAGTTCTTATCGGCTCAATCAGCGTCTGCAACCGACGAAATGCCGCGCTCACCCGAACTCGACCTGGCAATCCCGGGCGTGTCGAGTGAATCTCTCCAGAACCCTGCAAAAACCACAGATACGTCATCCGTTACGACGACTGGTGGATTGTCTGTGCCGTATGACAGACGTGCCAGGCTAATTGCGGAGGTGAAGTGTGAGGCAGAGGTCCAACAATACTGCCCGGATTCTCTCGAAGGAGAAGACCGGCGCCGTTGTGTGATGCAGCGCATCAAGCGATTGGATCCGCCCTGCCAACAAATCGTCAGACAGCAATTGGTCCGCTGGAAAGTAATGGATGGATATAAACTGGCGTGCGCTGAAGATGTGAGACGGGTTTGTCAGACGGTGCAGCCCGGTGATGGTCGCATTCTACAATGTTTGCAGGAACACGAACAGGATCTCTCAGAAGGTTGCTACCTAAGCTTGCCCAAGGGGCGTCTCCAGACACGGAACTAGGCAGGCATGTTGGCACGCCGGTCGCATAGCGTTGCGCCGGTCGATCTCCGCTTCCAGGCTAAGCAACCATAGACGACAATTGAGCTGAGTCGATTAGAAAGCCTTGTTCCCGACGACAAAAACGCTGCCGCCTATTTACGCGGCCAACCCTTCGAGACATGAGCGGAGCTCTATGGCGAACTCCCCGGCGCGGCGATACCGGTGGACGGGGTCTTTTTGCAATGCTCGATCCATGACTTCCTTTACGATGGTCGGCAAGTCGGGTCGGATCGCTTTCACACTCGGGTGCGGAGTATGAGCAATCGCGAACAACAATGCGGAGACGTTATCGGCTGTAAAGGGGGGGCGACCGGTCAGGAGTTCGAACATCACGACGGCAAGCGAAAAGATATCTGATCGCCCATCCACCTTCCTCCCGGCGATCTGCTCGGGAGACATGTACGTGGGAGTTCCCAGTACGATGTCTGTTTGAGTCTTCGTCGTCGTCGCCATCTTCGCGATGCCGAAATCCATGATCTTGACGACCTCATCGGCGGTCAGCATGATGTTCGCAGGCTTGATGTCACGATGCACAACGCCCTGCTGATGGGCATAATCCATCGCTTCTGCGACGGTTGCCATGACGGAGATCACCTTTTCGAGCGGCAAGAGATTCGGTTTCCGCGACCACTGTTTGAGCGTAGTCCCTTGAAGCATTTCCATTGCGATATAGCCAAGCTCGTCTTCTTCTCCGGCGTCGAAGATCGTAACGATATTGGGGTGGGACAGTCGCCCGGTGGATTCCGCCTCCCGGAAGAACCGAGCTTTCACCTCCTGTAATTTATTGCTGTCGTCGATCTCGTCGAGTCGCATGGTTTTGATCGCCACGAATCGTTGGATCGTCGGATCTTTTCCAAGGTACACCACCCCCATCGAACCGCGTCCTAACTCCTTTAGCACTTTGTATCGACCGAGTGTACTCGGTGGACTGTTCTGTGCGGTGAGAACGTGTGCAGCAGTTTCAGGCTCGTCGCCCTCATATTCCAGATCGACTTCCTCGGTACTGTCTGCACACGGTCCAGGTTCTTGGCGTCGTGTCGAATGCGCAGGCGTAGCGAAAAAACGGTGAAGGGCGTCGAGATGCAGGAGCCACGCAGCGGTGATCCAAAGCCCGATCAGCATCAGTGACGCAGCATAGGCAAGTGTATACCGGGTGAAGCCTACTCGGTCTAGAAGCGAATGCCCGGTGACGCGGATGGTCTTATCCATCACGATGAGAATGAACAGGATCGTCACCGGAAGGACCAACTGCCGTAGAAACGAGAAGCCTCGTCCGTTATCAGGCATCTGTCGGAATGCGCGGATCGACAAAATGCCGAGAACGACCAGCCCTGTTCCTTCAACGATGAAGCGAATAGTTTGGGGCCCGGTCAAGCCGAACAGCGGAAAGGGAAACGCCTGCGCCGTCGGCAGTTGGTTCAGTACGGGTCCTGCAAACAGCGCAAACAGCGCGACAAGTATATATTGAAAGGCCCAGCTCGACGCGTTGATCATAAGTGACGAGATGAAGACGATCAGAGTCTAGCGGATGCCGGGGAAGAGTCAATGTATTGGGAAAAATATGCGGAGCTACTGCACTAGAGTCGCCCGGCGGCTTCTTTCATCTTGGGAAGCAGCGAAGTGGGAATGTGCAGCGTGCCTTTACCGATACCCACCTCGATGTCGGGTTTTGTGAGGCCATGAAAGTCGCTTCCCCCGCTGACCAGGAGGCCGAGTTGCTGGGCCAGGCTGAGGTATTGTCGAGTCTGTCGTGCGGCATGACTACTGTAGTAAACCTCTATACCGTCGAGCCCGTCGGCTTTAAGTTGCCGAACGAGATCACCCAGCGATCGTTCTTCCGCCTTAACCCACGTCGGGTGGGCCAGAACGGCGAGTCCCCGAGCGGCTTTGATCCAGCGAATGGCTTCGGCAGGGCTTGGGAGTTCCCGAGGAACGTAGGCCGGTTTGCCTTCGGCAAGAAAACGATCGAAAGCTTCTTTGGCAGAGGCCACAATACGTTTGTCCATTAAGACACGGGCGATGTGCGGTCTGCCGATCGAATCGGTGTCGGCTAGTGTGCGGACTTCCTCGTAAGTTATATCGATGCCGAGTGCTTGCAATCGTTCGATGATCCGTGGATTGCGGCGATGACGACTGTCTCGCAAGGTTTTCAGTCGCTCATTCAAGTCGGAGTCCTGCCAATCAAGAAAGTACCCCAGAATGTGCAACTCGGAGTTTCCGGCAAGCGAGCTGATTTCCACGCCGGGTATGATCTCGAGTCCGCACTGTTGTCCGGCCTTGATGGCTTCAGGAAGACCCGTCATGATGTCGTGATCGGTAATCGCCAAAGCCGTCACCGCCGCTCGGTGTGCCAGGGTCACCACCTCGGTGGGCGTGCAACTTCCGTCAGAGTGAGTGGTATGCAGATGAAGGTCCAGGCGGCTCATGTCGACGGTCCAAGAGTTACGGGTTTCTGCGCCGCAAGTTGTGCCGTGTAGAGGGACTCCAAACCGTCCGTTCCTTCGTGGATTCCTTCGTCATAATGACAAATCCGGAGGCCGGATGTGAGGCTTAAGAGTTCACACGGTGCAAGGCAAAATTCTCGACGCTTCGGATGCTGACGCTGGAGATGGTTATCAACGGTAAAGGTCTCGTACAGCAATAGCCCCCCGGGCTTCAGCGCATCGATGAGAGAAGGAAAGAGCTGACGGTTCAGGTAAAAGAAGACGAGAATGGCCTCGTACGTTTCATGCCCCAGATTGGGCTTCAGCGTCGGCTGTTCCAGATCAAGCACTCGCGAACTGATGCCAGTGAGGTGTTGTGCCCGGGCGCTGGTGGAAAGTTGTGCGAGCGCCTGTTCATCGCGATCCACGGCTTCGACCTGGTAGCCCAGCGAGGCGAGGAACAGCGCGTGACGCCCACTGCCGGAAGCCACATCAAGGATCTTGCCTCGGGGAAGCCGATGAAGCTGTTGAACGAGAAACCGGGTCGGTGGCGGATCTGCGCGGAGGACTTGCTGCGCGAGCCTTGTGCGCTCGATGCGGATCCCGACGGAGCGAGTCACCAATGAAATCGGGGGATGCAGTTTCCGCAGCCACAGCTTGACCCGAGAGATCGGGAACTCCTCGAACAATGCTGCCAGGAGTCGTTCCGCCAGCGTTTCCAGGAGTCGAGGCTCCTGGACGGTTCCAATGTCGACGACGCGCTGAGTCACTGCCGCGTAGTCAATTGTGTCAACAAGATCGTCGGACAACCCTGACGCTTGCGCTCGACAGTTCAGTTCCAGGTCGACGGCGAGGAGCTGCGGGCGAGCACGTTCCTCCGCCGTCACGCCGCAGCGGCAGCGAAACTCTAATTGCTCGATGACGATGTGCTCATCCACGCATACATTGTCGAAGATCAGATTTCAAACTGTCAAGCGAGGAAGAGAGATAGGCTGAGGCGCACGCTAAACGAAATACCGACTCGTATCGAACTTGTATTCGGTATTGTCAATCAGCCGTATGATGCTGTGCCGGTATTCGCCGACATCGTTCCTCTCGGTGAGGTCCAACTCGGAACCGTTATCAATAGGAGTGCCCCGCGCATCGGTAATGACTTTTACAACCGGACGCTCGCTGGCGGTCTTATCCGCGCCGGGCCTGAGCACAACGGCGAATTCATCGGAATCGAGGAGCACCAGGCTTCCGATCGGAATGATTCCCACGCAATTGACGAAGAGTTTTAGCAGGGTTGTGTCGAAACTTCGCCCGGATTTCGAAAGCATCATATTCAGCACTTTTGAAGGCGACATGGGTTCCCGGCGGTAGACCCGGGAAGACGTCATAGCATCGTAACAATCTGCGATCGTGAGAATGCGCCCCGTCAATGAGAGTTTCCACGGGGTCTTCAGTTTCGGATACCCGGAATAGTCCAAGTTCATGTGGTGTTCAAAGGATGCTGCGGCCATGCGTGCTGGAAGATTGGTGATGCCCCGCAACTGTGTGAGGCTCAGCACTCCTTCCGTGGGATGGTTGCGCATCATCGTCCATTCGTCTTCTGTAAATTCGCCCGGCTTGTTTAAAACGTCAAGGGGAATGGTGGATTTTCCCATGTCGTGAAACAATGCGGCCAACCCGAGATCGGCCAGTTCGACCTTCGGGTAGCCGGCTCGGTTGGCGAGCGCGATGGAGAGCAGTGAGACATTGACGGAATGATTATGCGTGTATTGATCGTGACAGCGAAGCGTTGTGAGGCCCAGCATGATCGGCTCGTCATGCATCATCAAATCGACGATATTTTGAATGGCACGTTTCGCCTGCTTGAAGTTCAACATTTTGCCGTCGCGGGACGACTGAGTCAGCGCCCCGACCGCATCGGCGGCTTTGCCGTACGCGGCTTTCGAACGCGCTTTGTGCCGAGCCTTCGGAGTTGCATCTTCTGTAAGGTCTTCTTTTAAGTTGAGGAATCGAGGGTCGTTGAGTTCGATGCCTGATACGGCCAGGTTTGCCAATTCCTGTCGGAAGTCTTCGATTGACTTTGTCGCCGGATCAAGACTGACAAAGAGGTAGGCGAAATCTCGAAGGCTCTTGGAGGATACCGATGAGGAAAAGGTCAAGCCCCCGATCTTCCACTT
>DATIGP010000204.1:0-22707 GCA_035454625.1 Nitrospira sp. | reverse complement strand
CGGACATAGGCGACCTGGTCCAGCTGATGCAACTCCTTCATGACTTCTTCACCTACGACCCGACTTTCAATCTCCGTCTCACCCATTTCCTGAATCCGTTTTTCTATCCGGTCGGTGACGGCTTCGATCGTGCCGATACTGATCGGTCGCTTTTCACAGGCTTTTTTCAAGCCGACGAGGATCTTGTTGCGGTCGAACGATTCGCGGCGACCGTCCTTCTTCACGACGACGGGAAGGATTTCCTCGACCCGCTCATAAGTCGTATAGCGGCGCTTACAACCGAGGCACTCCCGTCGGCGACGAATGACCTCGCCTTCTTTGGCCATGCGGGAATCGACGACCTTGTCCTCAAGCTCATCGCAGAAGGGACATTTCACCGGCGGCGCCCTGCCCTCTCGCTATCGGCTGTTAGTAGGGATGAAAGATGGGAAACCCGGCACACAATGCCTTCGCTTGTCCGCGAACTTCTTCCAACACCGACGGCTCTTGTCGATGCCGGAGGACACGATCGACCAACTCGACGATCCGCTTCATTTCAGGTTCTTTCATTCCACGCGTGGAGACGATAGGCGATCCCAAGCGGATCCCGCTGGCCACGGCCGGAGGCTTTTCATCGTAGGGAACGGCGTTCTTATTGACGATAATACCGGCGGTGTCCAGCGCCGCATCAGCCTCTTTCCCGGTGATGCCCTTGTTGGCGAGGTTCAGGAGCATCAGGTGCGTATCGGTTCCACCGGAAACGATTTTATAGCCCCGATCGATGAATCCTTGTGCCAAAGCCTTCGCATTGGCCAGGACTTGCTGCTGATAGCGCTTAAAGCCAGGCGACAAGGCCTCTTTGAAGGCGACCGCCTTGGCCGCGATCACATGCATCAACGGTCCGCCCTGTAGTCCAGGAAAAACCAGCTTGTCGACGGCCTTTGCATACTCGGCTTTGCACATCGTGACGCCGCCACGGGGACCGCGGAGTGTCTTATGAGTCGTCGTCGTGACGAAGTCGGCATAGGGAACGGGATTCGGATGAAGCCCTGCCGCGATAAGACCCGCGATATGCGCGATATCGACCAGCAGATAGGCGCCGACCGATTTGGCGATCTGTTGGAAACGAGGAAAGTCCAGCACGCGGGCATAGGCACTCGCCCCGACGACGATCATTCGCGGACGGCATTCCTCGGCGACTTTTTGGACGGCATCGTAGTCGATGGTTTCACTCTGGCGATCGACGCCATAGGAGAAGACGCGGAAGAGAATCCCTGAGAAATTCACTTTGCTGCCATGCGTGAGGTGGCCGCCTTGGGCCAGATCCATGCCGAGAATGGTGTCGCCGGCCTTCAGGACCGACAGATAGGCCGCCATGTTGGCTTGTGAACCCGAATGCGGCTGCACATTCACGTGTTCGGCACCGAAGATTTCCTTGCACCGCTGAATCGCCAAATCTTCGACGGCGTCGGCATGCTGACAGCCGCCGTAGTATCGTTTGCCGGGATACCCTTCCGCATACTTGTTGGTGAGCAGGGAGCCCTGCGCGGCCAAGACCGCCGGGCTGGCAAAATTTTCCGACGCGATCAGAAGCAACTTCTCCCGCTGACGGACTTCTTCCGCCTCGATCGCGGCGTAGACGTCGGGATCCGCCGTTTTGAGTGCATCCCATGAACCGATCGCGTCGCTGCTCATCCTCTCTATGCTCCCAATTCTATGCGGTAGCTTCTTCGGGCTCTTGCTTCTTCACCACACGGACGGTCACGGTCGCCGCCACATCCCTGGGCATCTTGATGGGGACGGTCACGGTGCCGAGTTCCTTGATTGGTTGCGCCAATTGGATCTTTCGCCGGTCCACCGTCACACCTTGCGCCGCCAACCCTTCCGCGATGTCTTTGGCGGTGACGGACCCGAACATCTTGTCATCTTTCCCGACCTGCGCGTCGATGGTCAAGGTGATCGCCGACACCTTCTTGGCATAAGACTCAATTTCCAGCTTTTCCTTCTTGGCCTTCTCGGCCGCCACTCGTTTGGCATGTTCGAAGGCCTTGATGCTCCGACCGTCGGCTTCGACGGCCTTGCGGCGTGGCAAGAGATAGTTCCTCGCAAATCCATCGGCGACGTTGATCAGATCGCCGAGATGCCCGACCCCTTCCAAAGTTTCTTGAAGAATGACCTTCATACCCCTACTCCTTCACGTAATAAAGTGTCAGAGAATACTGAGCCCGCCGCGAAATGTCAATTCTGGAGAGGAACGTTTTGTGGTGAACTTATGGGATCACACCGAGAGCCCGGCCCACCTTGGCAAAAGCCGTGACGGCTTGCTGTAGCTGAGTCATGGAATGGGCTGCCGACATTTGAGTCCGGATCCGTGCCTGCCCTTGCGGCACGACCGGATAGCTGAACCCGACGACGTAGACCCCTTCCTTCAATAATGCTTCCGCCATCGATGTCGCAAGGCCGGCATCGCCCAGCATCACAGGAATAATCGGATGTTCCCCCGGGATAAGCCTGAAGCCCAGCCTGGTCAACTCGGCCCGGAAAAAAGCGGTATTGGCTTGAAGCCGCTCCCTGAGCTGGTCTCCCTGTTCCACTAAGCCCAAGGCACACAACGCACCGGCCGCGATGGACGGAGGAAGCGAGTTGGAGAACAGGTAGGGTCGCGATCGTTGCCGCAGCAACTCGATCACCTCAGCCTTGCCGGATGTAAATCCGCCCGTCGCTCCACCCAGCGTTTTCCCCAACGTGCTCGTCACGATTTCGATTCGGCCGGCCACCCCGAAACGAGCCGGCGTCCCCCTTCCCTTTGGACCCAGAACCCCGGTCGCGTGACTGTCATCGACCACCACCGCCGCGTCGTACCGTTCCGCCAACTCCACGATCCGATCCAATTTGGCCAGATCGCCATCCATCGAGAACACCCCATCGGTCACGATCAGACGCAGGCGGCACTCACTTGCTTCTCGGAGCCGCGCCTCGAGCTCCGCCATATCGGAATGGGCATATCGAAACCGTCTGGCCTTGCACAGCCTGATGCCGTCGATCAGACTGGCATGGTTCAAGGCGTCACTGATGACGGCATCCTTCTCTTCCAACAATACCTCGAACAGTCCCCCGTTCGCGTCGAAGCAGGAACTGTAGAGGATCGTGTCCTCGGTGCCGAGAAACTCACTGACGGCCTGCTCCAGCTGTTTGTGCAGATCCTGCGTGCCGCAGATGAAACGCACGGAGGCCATGCCGTATCCATGCGTGTCCAACCCTGTCCGAGCCGCCTGCACGATAGCCGGATGATTCGCGAGTCCCAGATAATTGTTGGCACAGAGGTTCAGAACCGAGCCTTGCGCCACCACGATGTCCGAGCCTTGCGGACCTAGAATCAGCCGCTCGGATTTGTACAGACCTTTCGCTCGGATGTCGGCGAGCCGGGTGTCGAGGACCTGCTGGAGTGAGTTGTATGCCATATCGTGGTCACGGTTGACCGGCTGACAAGGTGCATCCACCGATCACCAACTAGGCATTGAGTCTTGCCCGTCTGTCGGCTCAGGGAGTCAAAACCACTTTGCCGCACTGGCCTGACTGGATCAAGTTGAATCCGGTGGCAAACTCCTGGAGCGGAAACGAATGCGTGATGATCGGCCGAATATCGAGACCGGCTTTGAAGAGACCTGCCAGTCGGTACCAGGTTTCAAACAAACGCCGCCCGGTGATCCCATAGACACGGATCCCTTTAAAAATAACTTCGTTCGGGAGATCAAAGCACACGGGACCGGTCGGGATACCGAATAAGGTTACTCGCCCGCCGTTTTTCACCGAACGAAAAACTTGATGCAACGCCGTGGGATCCCCCGACATCTCCAGTGCTGCATCGACCCCTTCACCGGCGGTTATCTCGAGGATGGCGGCCGCCACGCGTTCCGGCGTTTCGGTCCTCGCATTGAGGACATGGTCCGCCCCTACCTGTTTCGCCAACCCAAGCCGATAGTCGCTGACATCGGAGGCGATGATGGTCGTGGCTCCGGCTGTTCGTGCCACCGCAGCGGCAAATAGACCGGTCGGGCCACAGCCCGTAATCAGCACCGTACGACCAGTCAAGTTTTCGGCAAGCGCGGCATCGACGGCATTCCCAAGCGGCTCCTGCACACAGGCTAACTCCGGGGGAATCTCCGGAGCGGTGTGCCACAGCACCCCTTCAGGCAGCGCGACGAACTGAGCGTAAGACCCGTCCCGATCGATCCCTAAAATCTTGTAATTCTTACACACGTGCGCCTGCCCAGTGCGACATTGAAAGCACGCGCCACAGGTCAGGTGCGATTCGGCGGCGACATAGTCTCCGACCTTGACCAGAGACACCTCTCGCCCCACCTCCACGACGTGGCCGCACAATTCATGGCCGATGATCCGCGGAGGATGAATCCGCCGTTGTGCCCATTCATCCCAACGGTAGATATGGGCGTCGGTTCCGCATAACGACGTCGCGGCCACCTTCACCACGGCGTCGCGCGGGCCCGGCGTGGGGTCCGCCCAATCGGTGAGCGTTAAACCCGGTCCAGCGATGGTTTTCACGAGTGCCTGCATGCCCCTATTCTATACCAACTCAACCCCCCGGCACCTTTGTTTTGGTGAAAGAAACGGCTTGCGCGGGATTCCTTGAGATGAGTAGGATGCCGCATCTGATCGTGAGATCGCCCTAGATAGCCTCTCTTATACACCGCGCAGCAAAAGCAGAAAGGCGAATACATGAAAATCGGGCCGAACTGGGTGCAGGGAATCGCCATAGCCGGTCTGCTGGGATGCTTCCCGCTAAGCGTCCAAGCGGAAACGGCTCGTTGGGACATCGATCCGGATCACTCCATGATCGAATTTCGGGTGGCTCACATGGTGATCTCCAAAACGTCGGGACGGTTCATGGACTACCGTGGTTTCATCGACATGGATGCGGACGCAAAGACGTTCAAAACGATAGAAGCCACGATCAATGCCGAGTCCATCAACACGAATCAAGAAAAACGCGATACCCATCTCCGCAATGCCGACTTCTTGGACGTCAAACAGTTTCCGACGATCACCTACAAGATGAAGAACTATCAGAAACAGGGGGAGACCTATAAGGTGGTCGGCGACCTCACCCTGCGCGGCGTGACTAAAGAGGTCCCGCTCATCGGGACCTTCACGGGCGTCACGAAAGATCCGTGGGGCAATACCAGAGCCGGATTCACCGCCGACGGAACGTTGAACCGCAAGGACTTCGGCATGATCTGGAACAAAACGCTCGACAACGGCGGATTGGTCGTCGGAGACGATGTCCAGATCCATCTGGACATCGAGTGCATCAAAGCGAAAAAACCCTGAGTCCTCGGGGAAGTTTTGTGTTTGGTATCGAGTCTGCAACGTAAAGACCTCAGCTCTTAGTAATCGAACCGAGACGACTGCAATCCGCAACGTAATCCCGAGTGCGTATGAAAGCGATGGTGCTCGACCAGATCAGTGACGTTTCCACCAGTCCCTTGCGGTTTCAGGATCGACCGATCCCTCTCCCAAAAGTGGATCAGCTCCTCGTTAAAATTCACGTCTGCGGCGTCTGTCGCACGGATCTCCACGTCGTGGAAGGAGAACTCCCCGATATTCCATTCCCGCTGATCCCTGGCCACCAGGCAGTCGGCACGGTCATGCAGGTAGGCTCCAAGATATCGGCGGTCAAGGAAGGAGACCGCGTCGGGATTGCTTGGCTTCAGGACACATGCGGCCTGTGTGAATTTTGCATGAGCGGGCGGGAAAATCTCTGCTTACAGGCGAAGTTCACAGGCTATCAGGTAGACGGCGGGTATGCGGAATACGCCGTCGTTCCTGCTCGATTTGCCTATTTAATCCCACCGATCTTTTCCGACGAAGAAGCCGCTCCGCTGCTCTGCGCGGGAATTATCGGCTATCGCGCGTTACGGCTCAGCGGCATCAAACCGGGCCAGCGCCTGGGCCTGTATGGATTCGGGGCATCGGCGCACATCGCGATTCAGATCGCACGCCATTGGGGTTGTCAGGTGTTTGTCAGTTCACTCAAACGAGAGCATCAGGAATTGGCAAGGAACCTGGGAGCGGTCTGGGTCGGCGGAGCAATGGATATCCCACCCGAAAAACTGCACGGGTCGATTATCTTTGCACCGGCAGGCGAACTCGTGCCCCCGGCACTACGTGCACTCGATAGGGGCGGCACGCTTGCCTTGGCGGGTATTCATATGTCGCCTATTCCCTCGCTGAACTATGATCGGGAGGTCTTCGGAGAGCGGGTCATTCGCAGTGTGACGGCCAATACCAGGCAAGACGGAATTGATCTCTTGCGCGACGCGGCAGCGATTCCCATCAAACCCCACACAGTCCGTTTCCCTCTCGAAGAAGCGAACCGGGCATTGCAAGAATTGAAAGCGGGGAGCTTTCAAGGAGCGGCGGTGCTTACGATGTAAATATACAATGACCGACCGCTCATTGCACATCTAGGACATAGACGTTTAGCGCGTATCAATGAGCGGAAACCGGTCGCTGCCTCTATCGCTTTCGTCCGAGAATCTTTGAAGCCTGCTCGGACACTTCTCTCACCAAGATTCCCATCTTCGGATGCGACGGTTCGAAATCGACCGGCCAGCTATGATGCCGCAGCCGTTCGCTGGCGGTCGGACCGATCGAAGCGACGACCGTCCTGCCTAAAGCCTGTCGAAAAGGCTCCACCTTTCCATCCTGCTCCAACACCTGCATGACATGGTCCACCTGTGCAGCGTTGGTGATCAGTATCGCGTCGACTCGCCCGGCCATGATTTCATCCAAAGCATGGCGAATCGGGCCGAGATCCTCCGGCAGAGCCCACTTGTAGATTGGAACCCCAAATACCTCCGCACCCCGCTGTTCCAGCGCGCTCACCAGATCAGGGTTGGAGACTCCATATTCCTGAACGGCAACCCGCGCCCCTTTCACAGAACGATGCTGATCCAGCGCCGAAACCAGGTCAATCCACGTATTCGGTTCCGGCACCGTCACCGTCGCTTGCAGACCGACGGCCTTGAGCACTGCAACGGACTTCGGACCTCGCGCCACCATGACACAATGTTGAAGCGCCGCAACAATCGCAGGCCAGGGATAGCGCGTCTTGAGAACATCAAACAAAGCAGTTGTGCCGACGCCGGTCAGGAAGATGATAAGGTCAATGCGACCGGCCATGAGCCGGGCTCCGAATTCCTGAGCCGCAGAATTGTCTTGGAGCGGGATCTCGCGGAGAACGGGCACGACAAGGGGCCGTCCGCCGTAACGGTCGATGATGTTGGTCATCTCCGTCGCCATTCGGCTTTCGAAGGCGGCAACTGTCATTCCATTGAATGTCATGGCGCGAGAGGCTCTGGAGTCATTATCATTATGAACACACTCTACACGAAACTTCAGCAGGAGCCTATTTTTGATTGACGGTGGCTAGTCAGTCTTTCTACTATACAAAATTCCAATCGAGCCATTCGGGTATGACGACTCCACTTCATCGAGGCCTTCGCCATCTCGCACTGCGTGTCACCGATCTTCATCGGTCGCGTCTATTTTATGAACAGCTCCTCGGCTTCCAGCCGGTGTGGGAGCCCGACCCAGAGAATGTGTATTTCAGCTCCGGCAACGACAACCTGGCGCTCCACCAAATCCCAAAAGAGGAACTGTTTTCGTACCAGCCCACAACAGGGCAACTACTCGATCACATCGGCGTGATTCTGGACAATCCACGAGCCGTCGATCAGATGTACCGAGAGATCCTGCCGAAGATCGAATCTTTGGGCGGACACATAGCCAAGGAACCCAAGCAACACCGTGACGGCAGTTATTCATTCTATTTTGCCGATCCCGACGGAAATCTGGTCCAAGCTCTGTATGAACCGGCGATCAGCAAGCTGAGGTTCACTGCTGACGCATGAGCCAAACCTGGACCAGCCTCCCTGGGAATCATTATCTGTGCCTCGCCCCCTGGTGCTGGGCGCAGCTGGAAAGTGCGGAGCCGCCGGGCCCTTTCCCTTTCATCGGTGGAGTGGATCGGGAAGTCGCCGCAGCACTCCACGAGGCCCATAGCCTCCTCTCCAGCGCGATCGACACGGCCATCAGCGATGTCTTTTCAAAACGGGCACCCCTCGACGATCCCGATCGCCGGCGACGATTGGAGGATGCCTATGCCGAGCTGGTCAACGCACGTCCATATCTTCAGCAATACATCCGATGCGGTCGGCGATCGGACGGGACTTTTCACTGGGCATTCCCCACTGATTCGACCAAATCGGCCACGGTGACCAACGGCGGCCTCCGCATCTTTCATGCGATCAATCACCAGGCCATCCCCATCGGATTCAACGGAAGACCGTTGGGTCCCAGCATAGGGAAACTGCTCGGCCTGCTCGACGGAACCCATACCGTGGACGATCTCCGTTCTGCGGTGGCGGCCACGCCGAGTGATTCCCACATGGCGCTGGCCAAGGTGATGGAATCGCTGCATCACTATGGCTGTCTGGCCGTTTCCGCCGCGACTTCCGTCCGGCGACATTGGCATGGCATCGTGCGGGATCAAGACGTCGTGCACCTTGGACATGCCGCCCTCCTGTACCGTCAACGAGACAGCACTCTCCTCTTCGACCCTTGGTTTCTGCCATGGTTTGCCGAATCTCCATTGCCGTCGGTGTGGAGCGGACTATTTCCAAAACCCGCCGCCGTGTTTCTGACCCATGACCATGATGATCACGTCGATTCCCGCACCCTGCTCCATTTGCCGAAGGACACGCCGATCATCGTACCGAGTCGACGGAATCGAACAGGACTGTTCTTCGACTATCGATCGCTTCTAGCAGAATTGGGTTTCGAGCGAGTCATCGAGCTGGCCCATGGAGAAACGTGGCCGTTCGAAGGTGGGACAGTCGTATCCGTACCCTTCTATGGGGAAGACCCTTGCGACTTGAACATGCCCCGGAATTGCTATTTGATCTCGGATCGTGGACACAATGTGCTGATCCATGCGGATAGCGGCCCGACGAACGACGGACGTTCCGCGCTCAAGGACAATGTCATCCGGCAATTGGTCGAACACTATGGACCGATTCCACTGGTATTCGCATCGCAACAGCAATTGCTTGAAATTCGGAGTCACGCCGCCCATGCTCCGCTCTCTCATCCCGGCAAATGGCTGGATGTCGGGGAAAACGGTTATCTCACGAACGCCTATCTTGCCGAGGTCTGCGCCGCCGCCCGAGCACGAATGTTCGTTTCGTACGCCACCGGCGGAGCCTACTGGTACCCCGATCACCTGTCGTTTATGTTCAGCGGCCGGAATCCCTGCAGAACCGCTCTTTTGACCGCTCATTGGGAACGACCTGAAACATTGGAACACCTTCTGATCTCACAGGAATGCCGCTATCATCGTGCTCACGCCCTCGATCTCTATCGACCCTTGAGCGGGGGGATGATCGAGATCATCTCGGCAGGAGAGCAGCTCGCACCGATGACGCTGTATCGGTTGGATCACGGCGATCCGCCGTTCATGAAGACGGGCAAGGGAGGATAGAACAATTTCTCGGAGGAGAGCCATGGCCGGAACGCAATCGTCGATTCTTGTCACCGGAGCAGCAGGATTCATCGGATTCCATGTCGCCACGCGCCTGTTGGACCGTGGCGACCACGTGATCGGTCTCGACAATATCAACGACTATTACGACGTGCGATTGAAAGAGGCCCGGCTCGCCCAGTTGACGCCGCACGAGCGGTTTCGTTTCGCCAAGCTCGATCTCTCCCATCGCCAAGGGATGAAGGATCTCTTCGCCGGTGAGCCGATACGGCGCGTCATTCATCTCGCAGCTCAGGCAGGCGTCCGCTATTCACTGACCAATCCTCATGCCTACACTGAAAGCAATATCGAGGGGTTCATCAACATTCTCGAAGGCTGCCGGCGGAGCAATGTCGAGCATTTGGTCTATGCCTCATCGAGTTCCGTTTACGGGGGGAACACCCGTATGCCGTTCTCCACCCATGATAACGTGGATCACCCGGTTTCGCTGTACGCCGCTACGAAGAAAGCGAATGAGTTGATGGCCCACTGCTATGCGCATCTGTATCAGCTGCCTTGCACAGGTCTCCGGTTCTTTACCGTGTATGGTCCTTGGGGGCGTCCTGACATGGCGCTCTTCATCTTTACGAAGGCCATCCTAGAGGGCAAACCGATCGAGGTCTTCAATCACGGAAAGATGAAACGCGATTTCACTTATGTGGACGATATCGTCGAGGGCGTCATCCGAACGCTTGATCGCCCCGCGACGCCCGATTCAACATGGTCCGGTGATCGGCCGACCCCGGAAACCAGTTACGCTCCGGCACGAATCTATAATATCGGCAATCATCGGCCGGTTGAACTGCAGCACTTTATCGAAGTCCTGGAGCGCGCCCTCGGTAAAAAGGCGGAGAAGCAGCTGATGCCGTTACAACCGGGAGACGTCCCGGCGACGTACGCCGATATCGACGATCTCACAAGAGACGTCGGATTCAAACCGACCACATCGATCGAAGTCGGTATACCTCGTTTCGTGAAGTGGTATCGCGAGTTCTATAGGGTCTGACGAATTCGCTTCGCGGATCAGAAACAACCGATGGGTACGAACCCCGTGCCAAAAAGCCGTGAGAGCGCGATATAGCGCGCGTTATCGTAAAACGAGTTACTTGCTCCCCGCTGATTGCGCCCTGTCACATCCCCTCCGTAGGATGGATCCGTCCCGAAGAAGACTCCTCCACGGGTCTTGAGCACAAGATGCATCCATTCTGAGTAGAGCGAGCAGACTTCTTCCTGAACAGAGCCGGATGGAGCAATACCTGCGTACCACTCTCGCGCCCAATCCGGGATATTGCGGCTTCCTCCGGTAGGAGCACGTTCTTGCGACGGTTGGGCATAATGAGGAGCAGCGGCTGTCACGCTCTGAGGAATCGTCGGCATGTTCTCCAAATCGGGCACGACAGAAAGCGGCTTGAGCACCATGGCTTGGCAGCCGGTCTTCTCCTTGTTGGTGTACAGTAAAGTGCCGTCCGCTTGAGGACATTGCCATGTCGTATCTAATCCGGACTGAGTATCTGAGAATGCCGGACCAGCGGAACAGACGGCCAGCACCACCGCTAATAAGATGGGTCCGATCGGTATTGGCCGCATGGAGGCACCTCCAGATCCTGTGGAGAAGACACTCAGTGTGCAGTGACTTCTTGTCGTCATCCTGTGTAACCGTGCTCACACCCTACGCAACACTTTATTGTTTGGTCTATGACTCTTTAGAGGGATAAACCAATGCCGGAGCGGTTTGGAGAAAACCAGCGATCGCCGATCCTGTCGCGATTGTCTCTCGATAACACCGGGCCGTTCTTAACTGAGATCGATAGCCCTAAACATATTGATTCCGGGGCGGAAAGCTGCCGCGGCACATCCCTGCTTTACTTGTCCCCGCCGTAGACCTCAGGTATCCTGCGAATCTCGTTTTCGGGTAACCGCCGATTTTGTGACGGCGATGGAGAGGCCTTCGTCGACCGAGCCGCCATGCACGCGACGAAGTAACCGGGCAGAGTTGAAGACGCCACATGACTGACTACAGCGTGCTCGGCAATTTGCTGCTCATCTATACCGTCTCCATCGCAGTGGTGTTTCTGTTTCATCAATTTCGATTGCCGTCCATCGCCGGGTTTCTCGTCGCTGGCGCCTTGATCGGCCCTCACGGGCTGAACCTGGTTTCTGATATCGAGACGGTGCAAGTGCTGGCGGAAATCGGGATCGTGCTGCTTCTGTTTACCATCGGTATCGAGTTCTCGTTGGTACAATTGACCTCGCTTCGCCGGTTGCTCTTAATCGCCGCTCCGATCCAAGTCGGTGGGGTCATTGCGATCGCATGGCTCGCCGGCACACTGGCAGGATTACCGACATCACAAGCAATCTTTTGGGGGTTCCTGCTCTCGCTCAGCAGCACCGCCATCGTACTGAAAGCGCTGGCAGCCAGTGGAGACAGCGATTCACCCCACGGGCGAACCACCATCGGAATCCTGATCTTCCAGGACTTGGCCGTTGTTCCGATGATCTTGTTGACACCCATTCTAGCCAGCCACGGCGAAGGGACGCTCACCCCGGTGCTCTTCTCACTGATGAAATCGATCGTGGTAGTGGCATGCATTGTCGCCGCGGCGTGGTATGTGGTCCCGAAATTGCTCGATCATATTGTTCGTAGCCGAAGCCGAGAACTCTTTCTGTTGACCATCATCGTCATGTGCCTCGGTATTGCTTGGTTGACGTCTCTCGGCGGGCTGTCGCTAGCCTTGGGAGCCTTCATTGCCGGGCTCGTGATTTCGGAATCGGAGTACAGTCATCAAGCCATCGCCGAAGTGTTGCCGTTTCGAGACAGTTTTAACAGCCTGTTTTTCGTCTCCATCGGCATCCTGATGGACTGGCGCATTCTATTGGAGTATCCGCTCGTCGTGACCGGTGTGTTGCTCGTCGTACTGCTGGTCAAGTTCATCGCCGGTGCGGGGGCTGTGTTGGCGATCTCCTCGCCTCCTCGCTCGGCCGTCATGACAGGAATCGCCCTCGCACAGGTCGGCGAATTCAGTTTTATCCTGGCACAGGTCGGCCTGGAGGCTCAACTCTTGTCCGGACCGCCATACCAGATCTTTCTTGCCGTCTCGGTCTGTTCCATGATCATCACACCGTTCTTGATGCAGGTATCCCCGCATCTCGCACGACGCGTCGAAGCCGTGCAACGACTTCACCATTGGTTTCCCGGACAGACTACGGCTCATGTGCTGGAAGCAGAAGGTCGCCATCTACGCATCCAGGACCATGTGATTATCGTGGGATATGGGCTCAACGGGCGCAACCTGGCCCGTGTATTGGGTGAAACGGAGGTGCCTTACATCGCGTTGGATTTGGATGGGGACACCGTACGTCGAGAAGCGGCCCATGGGTTGCCGCTCTACTATGGAGACGCCACAAACCCGAATGTGTTGAGGCACGTAAAAATCGAAGACGCACGGGTTCTGGTAGTCGCGATTTCCGACCCGTTCATGGCCCGCCGAACGGTGCAGGTGGCCCGAGGCTTGAACCCGAAGGTTCACATCGTGGTTCGTACCCGCTATTTGCGGGAGTTGGAAGAATTGCATCAGCTGGGCGTGGACGATGTCGTGCCGGAAGAATTTGAAACCTCGATCGAAATCTTCGCGCTCGTCCTCCGCACCTACAACATGCCGCAGGATTTAATCATGCGAAAGGCTGAACAGGTGCGCCGCGAAGGGTACGCGCTCCTCCGCCGCAGCGAGCTTCCCGAACTGGCTCACCACCTTCGTGGCGGCACCCTCGCGGACGTCGAAGTGGAGACCTGTCGAATCGAAGAAGATTCGCCGGCGGCCGGAAAGACCATCGCGCAACTGGCGTTGCGGCCGCGCATCGGAACGTCCATCATCGCCTTGACCAGAAACGGCGTCACGGAATCCAATCCGTCGGAGAAAATCAAACTCCTCGCCGGCGACATTGTAGTGCTGCTGGGTACTCGCGATCAGGTCAGGCGAGCCATGGGATTTATTCTTGCCAACGACTCCGATAACTAATATCTGGTCGTTGCTCGATACGTGCCGGAGCGGAGATGAGGTTCCCCGTGGGGGCATAAACTGCCACTGCGGGCATGATCGTCACGAACCGCGCACGCACCAGCCGAGCGGGTACGATCAGCTTCGCCACCGGAGCGTCACTCGCTCTTTGAGAGGATGATCAAATGGCCGGCCCGTTTGGACCGATGCCTGATGGGCGGCCTTCAGTTTGTAGTACCATTTCGCCGGCATATCGGCATCCCCCACAAACATCGACGACGGTTTGTGGCGAAAGCCCACCGCCAGGTGCTTCATGGCTCGTTCATCTTGGCCCAAAAACATTTTCGTCAGCGTACGAAAGATCAAATTGCCGAACGGAAGCCAATGCAGCCCGACCCAGTAGGCGGAAAAATCGATGCGACATTCCATATCGGATACCGGCGTGGCCATCAACCGATTGGCGAGCCAGGCCCTTCCGCATTGCATGAGTTCCACTCTTTGATTCGGGAGGAGGAAATCGATCGTGGTGGTGAGCGGCCCTCCGTAGATCCGTTCCATCCAATGAAACGGGCCGCTGTTCTTCGCCGGCCGGTGGGCGGTCATCCGGAATCCGTTAGGGATCGGTTCAAAGATCTTCGTCTTCTCATGCATGCGCGCATCGCTTCGCCACCAAGAATGCACATAGGGTCCATGGACCGGATCGATGAGGCCGATGATGCCATCGTCAGCCGTACAGGTATAGGTCAACGAAATGTGGAACGATTGCCGTGGTTCCGACGGCAACGGCATGAGCGGAACAGGAGGCAACGGATCGATAACTCCTCGCTCGTCGGGCAGATAAATCCAAATCATGCCGTCCGTTTCCGCAGCCGGATAGGTCGGCACACCGATCTTGTCGGTTTGCAGAATTCCCTGTTCCGGGAGGGCGGGAATGCATCGGCAACGCCCTTTCACGTCGAACTGCCATCCATGATACGGACATTCCACTCGCTCACCGTCGAACCGGCCGAAGGATAACGGCATACCACGGTGGGGACAGATGTCGCGCATCGCCGCCAGGCCTCCGGTCCGATCACGACAGAGTACGATCGGCAAACCCAACATCTGCAGCCCCTTCATCGTGCCAGGGCGCAATGTATGACTGGGTATGGCAGGGTACCAAAACCCAAAGAGCGGACCGCTCTTGGAAGATGCGACCTCGGGTGATGCCTGTTCAATCATGTGGGTCTTCGATGGGGAGGAGCCCGCAAGACGGCTATAGCGCAACGGATTGCCGACTATAACGAGGGGATGGAGATTGGTCAAGCCGCTAGCACTCGGTACTGCGGGCGTCGGTTCCTTGACACCCCGAAGGATCACATACTATTCTGTTCATGCGATAATTTACACGGGTGAAGAGGTGAGATCATGATTGCCACGCACATAGAGCCGACGACGACGCTGGCGCAGCTGCAAGAATCCAAGCCCGAGAGAGTCACGATCGTGTTGCTGAGCGGAGATCTCGATCGGGCGATGGCGGCTTTTATCATTGCCACGGGTGCCGCTGCCATGGGTATGCAAGTGACCATGTTTTTTACGTTTTGGGGCTTGAATACGATTCGGAGAAGAGGAGCGACGAGTTCGGCCAAGGATTGGCTTCGACGAATGTTCGGGCTCCTCAATCGAGGCGGCGCCGATGCGCTTCCCTTGTCTCGATTCCACTTCGGTGGGTTGGGCACGAGGATGATGCAGACGGTGATGAAGCAAAATCGGATGCCCGGTGTGCCCGAGTTGATGCAAACAGCCCTCGATTTGGGCGTGCGGTTCATTGCCTGCACCACGACAATGGGGCTTATGGGCATTACGAAGGATACGTTGATCGACGGCATCGATCAATTCGCCGGCGTAACCACGTACCTGGCGGAGGCCAGACAGGGCAGTGTGAATTTGTTCATCTAGCTTGTCCGGCTTATTAGATACATGGTTGAGGACCGAACAACCGCATAATAGAAACAAACCAAACCGAAGCGGAGCACTATGATGCAGGCCGATGTCAAACTCGATACGCTGGGGTATTTTTGTCCGATGCCGATTATTCTCACCTCCAAGAAAATCAAAGAATTGGCATTGGGGCAAGTGTTGGAAGTCGTCTCCGATGATGAGGGCATCAAAAAGGACATGCCGGCTTGGTGCGAAACGACAGGTCACCAAATGATGGGCTTGGAAGAGGAACAAGCCAAGTCGGGCCGCATTTATAAGGCGTTCGTCAAGAAAGCCAAATAGCCCGGGTGCTCTACAAGAGAGGTGAAACATGAAGCCGGAGGAACGGTCATCGGTCCTCCGGCTTTTTCGTTGACACGTGCAGGCACCTATGGATCGACTCGTGGAGTGTGTCGCAAACTTCAGTGAAGGCCGAGATCAAGGGACTATTCAAGCCTTACTCGATGGGGTAAGTTCGACATCCGGCGTGATACTTTTGGATAGCTCGATGGACACCGACCACCATCGGTCGGTGCTGACGTTCTGTGGAAGGCCGGATGCGATCGTTGAAGCTGCTTTTCATGCCGTTCGTACCGCAACCGAACGCATCGACCTGCGTACCCATGTGGGAGTACACCCCCGCATAGGAGCAACGGATGTCGTGCCGTTTATCCCGATCAACGGAACGACGATGGAAGACTGTGTCCAGCTGGCCAGGCGACTGGGTGAACGAGTCGGGTGTGAACTCGGAATCCCCGTTTTCTTATACGAACGCGCCGCAAGCCATGCCGATCACATTCCACTTGAAGCGATCAGACGCGGCGGGCTCCGCGGCCTGGCCTTTCGGATGGAGTCCGATCCCCATTGGATACCCGACTTCGGTCCGCCTCGACTGCATGAAAGCGCGGGGGCGATCGCGATCGGCGCCCGACCGCCGCTGATCGCCTACAACGTGAACCTCCGCTCCACGGAAATTGAGGAGGCACGATCCATCGCCCGGGCCGTCCGCCACTCAAGCGGCGGGTTGCCCGCTGTGAAAGCGATCGGAGTAGAACTATCCAGCCGCGGTATGGTGCAGGTGGCGATGAATCTGACCGACTACCTCGAAACCCCCATTCTGACCGCGTTTCAGAGCGTCAAGGCTGAAGCCACGAAGCGCGGAATAGAGGTGGCGGGAAGTGAACTGGTCGGATTAGTTCCGCAAGCGGCATTGAATCCGGCTGCAGCGGTTTCGCTGCAGCTCGATCGATTTGATTCAAGTCAAGTCCTCGAAACGCGAATCGCCGAGGCGATACTCAACAAGAAGGAACCGGGGCAGACCCTGTCGGATTTCCTTGCTGCGGTTGGTGACGCCAAACCGACCCCAGCCGGTGGCGGCGTCGCGGCATTCGTCGGTGCCTTGGCGGCTTCATTGGGGGTGATGGGAGCGCGTCTCGGTAGGCAATCGGACAAAGAAAAGTCTCTGCTGGAATTGGGTCGCAGGCTTCATCAGCTTGTCCAAGCAGATACCGAGGCCTACACCGGGCTGATGGAAGCCTACAAGTTGCCCAAACAGCATCCTGACCGCCCTGAGGCAGTCTCGATCGCTCTCCAACTGGCTACGGAAGTGCCCTTAGAAATCACGGAGCTGTCCTGCGAGGTGGCTCGGCTGCTCCACACCTTACGCGAAGGTGCCAAGCCGTCCATCCACTCAGATCTGACAGTGGGCCTGACGATAGCTCTGGCAGCGGCTCAAGCAGGTCTTGTCACAGCCCGTACAAACACTAACGTGCAGAAAAATCAGAGGCTTATAGAGATCATGCGACGCAGGATCACAAAGGCCACGGAAAGCCTTGAGGAACTCAGGGGGTTGTGCTAGACTCCGGCGCCGATTTATTGAAAACCATAAGCAGCAGGCTCACTTGGCCTGGGAAAGTCGGAAATCAACCGGATGGAAATCAAGGTCTTCAACAACAACGTCGAGAAAGCGCTGAAAGTCGCCAAGAAGAAGCTCGCCGGAGAGGGTCTGTTTCGCGAGCTGAAACGCCGACGCTTTTACGAGAAGCCCAGCGTGAGAAAAAAGGCCAAGCAACGCGAAGCTCAACGGCGCCGCCAGAAGTGGTTGTCAAAACGGAAGCCCGAGTAGACACACCGTCCGGGGCTCTTCTGCTCATCTCATCAGCCTCCTCCCGTTCGTGACCGATCCTCATGCGTCAGGAACAAATCCATGCTGCCATCCGCATTGTGAAGCGGGAAATCGGCCGTTGGCAAGAACCGGTGGTGGGCGTCGTAGCCAAGGAATCGGACCGCAATCCCTTTCTCATCCTTATATCCACCCTCCTCAGTTTGCGAACCAAGGATAAGACGACCCGGGAAGCGGGTCACCGGCTCTTCGCGTTGGCCCGCACGCCGGTAGCTATGTTGAAGCTGCCGCTGGAAAAGCTCGAACGGGTCATCTATCCGGTCGGCTTCTACCGGACAAAGGCGAAAGCGATTCACCAAATCTGTCGGCGCCTGATCGATGAGTATGGGGGCAAGGTACCGGACTCCGTTGATGAGCTGGTCACCTTGCCGGGAGTCGGACGGAAAACAGCGAATCTGGTCGTCACCATAGGATACGGAAAACCAGGGATTTGTGTCGACATTCATGTCCACCGCATCAGCAATCGGTGGGGCTATATCAAAACGAGGACCCCGGAAGAATCAGAACAGGCCCTTAGGCGCAAGCTACCCAAACAGTACTGGATCATCTACAACGATCTCCTGGTTCCCTACGGACAAAATCTGTGCCTTCCGGTCTCGCCGTTGTGCAGCGCATGCAAATTGACTGAATTATGCGACCGGGCTGGAGTAACAAGGTCGCGCTAGGAGCGAACGTTCATCGTTATTCGCGAGGGGTCGTTTCAACGATTCACGAATAATGTTGAATGCCTTCAGATGAAGAGCTTGGTTTCGGCGTCGGCCGTTAAGGACAGGATGGCGGGCAGGCCCAACACTTCATCAACATTCTTTTCGACCGCAGAACTGTCCACACCCATATATTCCAACCCGGCGCTGCAGGCGATAAGCCTCAGCTTTCCGACATGCTTGGCATCCTGAAACATTTCCGAAATCTTCGGAACCTTTTTCTCTTTAAGCAGCCGGGCGACTTCCTCCGCCGACTCGGTATATTCGGTCGGAAAATCGATCTGATCGATCTTCCCTTCGGCAAGTTTTTTAATCGTCCAGAACAATAAGACGATGATCACATCTTTGCCCATCGCCGCGGCCGTCATGCCGAGCGTTGCCACCTGGTGCAGCTTGTCGTACGTGGCATTGTGGGCAAAGATGACGAACTTGGGTTGAGTCGGCATACCTACTTCATCCGCGCGCGGGTTTTCACGCTGTGGACAGAGTTTGTGATCGCGGCATCGTGATTATACCGTTCACGTTTGATTCCGTAAACGTCTGACAAGAGCCTGCTGCGCCTTGAGAGGCATCGAAGCCCGTGCTAGGATGCCGACCGATGGATTGGCTTCTTTCGGCGGTTCAGCAGTATGTTTCGACCGAAACCCTCGTAACCCTGACGGCTCTCTCGGTTGTCTTCTTCGTCGGATCATTGATTGCGATCCCGTTCATCCTCGTCCGGCTGCCGACGGACTTTTTCGATACCCGTGTGCCGCGTCGTTGGATGGAAGATCATCATCCAGTGCTTCGCATACTCGGCCATATCGTAAAGAATGTCGTCGGAACCATCTTTCTGTTCGCGGGCTTCTTGATGTTATTCTTACCGGGTCAAGGCATCCTTACGATGTTGATCGGGGTGACGATGCTGGACTTTCCCGGGAAGCGTAGGTTGGAAGCAAAGATGATCGGTCAGCCCGCGGTCCTGAGCACCATCAATAACATGCGTCAGAAGTTCGGAAAACCGCCGCTCACGATTGCACCGGATCCTTGAGAAGAGGCCGGTCATCAATGGCTCGATTTTTAGAACGTACACCCGCCTATGCCTGACTCCAGCGTCTCACGAAACACGCTCTATCTGATCGACGGCAGTGCCTATATCTATCGGGCCTTTTTCGCCTTACCGCCTCTGTCAAACTCAAAAGGTTTTCAAACCAATGCCGTGTACGGGTTCACGAACATGCTCATGAAGATCATGCGCGAGCACCAACCCGATGCGCTTGCCGTGGTCTTCGATGAGAAAGGTCCGACACAACGGCATGAAGAATATCAAGCGTACAAGGCTCAGCGCCCTGCGATGCCGGACGCCATGAGCGCGCAGGTCCCCTACATCCACCGTATCGTGGAGGCGCTGGCGATTCCCGCCATCCGACTGGCCGGGTACGAAGCGGACGATATTATCGGCACACTGGCGCGGAAGGCGGAACGCGCTGATCATGATGTGGCAATCGTGACAAGCGACAAGGATATGTTCCAGCTGCTCACCCCCCACGTGCGGATCTATGATCCGGTCAAGGACAAATGGATCGGCGAGTCGGAATGCCGCGAACGATTCGGAGTGGAACCGGTGCTGGTCCCCGAGGTCATGGGTCTCATGGGCGATACCATCGACAACATTCCCGGTGTGAAGGGTATCGGAGAAAAAACCGCGACGAAATTGATCGGTCATTTCGGGACCGTTGAACAGCTGCTCGAACGGGTTGACGAAGTCACGCCGGCCCGGATCAAAACCATGTTGATCGAGCAGGCCGACAACGCCAGACTGAGCCGTCGCCTGGCCCTGATCCAGACCGATTGCCCGGTCGAGTTCGATGTAGCCGCTCTGCGGCTCAAGCCACCTCACGATGACCAACTTGCCGAGCTGCTCCGGGAGCTGGAATTTACGACACTGTTGAAATCGTTCCAACCTACCGCGCCACAAGCGTCGATCCATCACGCTTCTGTAGAGACGATCGAAAGTGAAGCCGCAGCGCAAGCCTTTGTCACACGGTTGAACAAGAACAGGCCCCTTGCCGTCCAATGTCTCCTCTCGGGTCCCCCCGGCATACGAGCCGACGTGCAGGGCATCGCATTGTCGTCTGAGGACGAGACGGCCTTCATCCCGCTCGATGTGCATGCATACATGCGGCCGATCACTGCCCTTTTTCACGAGACCACCCGACTGAAGGCGGTGCATGACTTGAAACCGGCCCTCCTCGCATTTCACAGAATCGGCGTCACGCTGGCAGGGCCCTATTTCGACACGATGATTGCCGACTATCTCTTGAATCCCAATCGACGGGACCATCAACTCGACACCCTCGCCCTTGAACTTCTCGGCCATCGCCTCGGTGCCCAGGCGAGAGAGCCATCACCGCCGACATCGTTGTTCCAGATCGAAACCGCGTCGCAGGAACAAACCGCCGAGCGTGCAGCGGTGATCGCGCAGCTCACCCCGTTACTGCTGGATCGGCTGCAGGATCAAGGAAGCCTGAAGCTGTTTCAGGAAGTCGAAATGCCGCTCGTACCGGTTCTGGCTGACATTGAGCAGCATGGTTTCTTGCTGGATGTCGAAGGACTTCGTAATTTGAGCAAGGAATTGGAGCGGGGTCTCGATCGCATGATGGAAACCATCGCCCGGTTGGCCGGCGGTGAGTTCAACATCAACTCACCGAAGCAGCTGGCGGCAGTACTGTTCGAGAAACTCGGCCTGAAACCGGTTCGCAAGACCAAGACCGGTTACTCCACTGATGAAGACACGCTCACACAGCTTGCGGCGCAACATGAGCTGCCTGCCCAGATTCTCAATTACCGAAGCCTCAGCAAGTTGAAGTCGACCTACGTCGATGCGCTGCCTGAGCTGATACATTCTGAAACGAAACGACTGCACACATCCTTGAATCAGACCGTCGCCGCAACCGGGCGTCTTTCATCCACGGATCCGAATCTGCAAAACATTCCCGTGAAAGGAGACTACGGACTTCGCATCCGCGAAGCCTTTATTGCGCCGAAGGGTCACGAGTTGCTCTGCGCCGACTACAGCCAAATCGAGCCGCGCATTCTCGCCCATCTGTCGCAAGATCCCCGCTTGCTGTCCGTCTTTGCCAAGGAAGAGGATATCCACATGGCTACGGCCATGGAAATTTTCAGCCTGCCTTCCAATCACATCACGAGAGACATGCGTCGCGCGGCCAAGACCGTCGTCTTCGGCATCGTTTACGGCATCAGCCCCTTCGGCCTGTCCCAGAACTTGGGGGTGCCCCAAGCCGAGGCCAAAAAATACATCGAAACGTTCTTTGAGCGATTCCCCGCCGTTCGAGCCCTGATGGATCGGAACATCGCCGAAGGACGAGAGAAGGGCTACACCACCACGATCCTCGGCCGCCGCAGGCCGATTCCTGAGCTCCAGAGTAACGATCCGGTGCAACGAGGCATCGGCGAACGCATGGCGGTGAACAGCCCGATCCAGGGCACCGCGGCCGATTTGATTAAAGTAGCCATGATCAACGTCCACAAGAAACTCCACAACGAGCTGCCGCATGTGAAGATGATCCTCCAAGTCCACGATGAACTGATCTTCGAAGTGCCGGACCATGATCTGGAAGAAGCGAAGCGGCTGGTGAAAAGCGAGATGGAAGGCGTCGGCAAACAATTGGGCTTATCGGTGCCGCTCAAAGTCGATTTGGGCGTCGGCAAAAACTGGCGAGTTGCACACCCTTAAATAAATACACATGTGAGGTGACCTATGCTGACCATACGCATTTCAGTTGCGTGGACGATAGCAATCGTCAGTCTCGGAGCGTTAGGGCTTTTCCTTCTCTTTGGCCAACCGTTCGCAGCGAAAGCGCAAGAGCCGAAACGGTTTCAATACATGATCGTCGAGGTGCTGCCTGACACGCAGAACATGCAAACTAAGCTGAACGAGTTCGGTGCAAGCGGCTGGGAGCTGGTGGCGGTCTCGATGGGTAGCATGACGGAGCCGAGGCTAGTCTTTAAGAAGTGACGCTAAGGTCGCTGAATCGCCAGAAATCTAAATCGACGCTGCCATCGTTGGGCCTAGAGTAACTTCTCATAATGGACACCCGCTGACTCTTATCAGCGGGTTTGCCAATGAGCTTTCGGTCCTCGTTGCCATGTCGCAGTCCATCCAGTTATTCTCTGCCTCGATGTCATACACGCCAAGATCAGCAATTCCCCTCGGTTTTGTGCTTGGCCCTATGCGATGCGCTCTAGGTTCCCTTCGTGATAGGAAGAACATTGCATTTTCTATCC
>DATIGP010000203.1:0-6622 GCA_035454625.1 Nitrospira sp. | reverse complement strand
CCACAAGCTTGTCGCCACAGGCACCACGGGACACCTGCTTCAGACCGAACTGGGAATTCCCGTGACGCGCCTTCAAAGCGGCCCATTAGGTGGCGATCAACAGATAGGGGCCAAGATCAGCGAAGGGAACATCGATGTCTTGATCTTCTTTTGGGATCCGCTGGAGCCGCACCCGCATGATCCCGACGTGAAGGCGCTGCTCCGGATCGCCGTCGTCTGGAACATTCCCATCGCCTGCAACAGGGCGTCGGCCGATTTTCTGATTTCATCGTCACTGATGCCGAAGGAATATGAGCGGCTCGTGCCCGACTATGACGGCTATCGTCAGCGGTTGCGTCGCCGGGACGTGGCCTAGTGGTGGGATCGATGGAGTGATGCCATGAAAACTTACCTCTGTTGCTACCGCATCACATCCTGTACGACACCTTGCGCGTCGTAGTGAATGCGAATTTCTTGTTGAGGGCGTCGAGAGGCTTGGTCATTCTTCCCTAATCCCGGCTCAATAGTCCTCGTTTCGGTCCTCATGGTTCCAAAAGGGCCGGCCTGAGCCGTCGGCACTTGAATAGACGGGGACGGCTGCCGGGCAGGACGGTACGTCACCGTTTCACCATCGCGATCGTTAAAGACCAAGTCAGGTTCTCCATAGTGCGCGACCACTTCAGACTTCGTGGTTTTGCCGATCTGGATCCAAGAGGTCCGGTCGACGCTGGTTTCTGCGCAGGCCAAGAGCAATATCGGTACACTCAGTAGCAAAACGGCGGCAAGGAAGCGGGGGGGCAATGGAGGTCGTCGCATAGAAACTCGCCTCTCATTATGAAGTCGATCCATTACACGCATATACACTTTTGCTTAAAGTCGTGTGACATCAGAGCACCAACTTACTGGCTGGCCCAGGGTAAAAAGGAGACCGCAATAGAGATTGCGATTAATACGATAATGATCCACTCGAGGAGTTCCATGCGACGCACGCCGGCCCGATCAGACATCTTGCCGTAAATGCTCTCCAGCGTTTCCAGCTTTCGCAGAATGCTGGCATTCCAATCCTCCAGGTGAAAACGTTGAGAGACATGCCGATACACGCGAGCGAGATATTGATCTCCTAATAGCTTCAATGTATTCGTCACTCGTTCGAAAAGCAGCGCGCCATCGACTTGTAGCTGTGCGATGTGAGTCGTATGCTTATCGTAAGAACCCGGAAGTGACAACAAACGTGCTGTTCTCGTCAGCGCCTCGTACCCTTGATCGAGCGCCTGGTCGAGTTGCTCATCGAGCATCCGCATTTCGAGTAACTCGACGTTCGCAAATTCCAGCACGGCGCGGACATCATCCATCTCTTTGCCGAATAGTACCGCAGCATGCCAATCGATCACTGCCGCGTCCTCACGTCCGAATGAGATACGGCATGAGAGCGCATCGCGAATCTCCTGGTCAGAAAGCGGCGTACGTTCGCCACGCAGGATACTGGCTAGCGCCTCTTCCCGGTCGGCCCAGAGAGGAGAGTCCTGTCCTGGCGCATAAGATTCTATGGAGAAGATCAAATAGTCCTCGACCTCAGCTGCGATCTTTGGCCGTTCGATGGCTGGATGGATCGCCTGCACGAGATGCTCCACACGCCCACGAGATTCCGACAATAGAAGCTCGTGCTCATAGAGGGACTCGCTGAGTTCCAGCAAGCCATCGAATGGACCGTCCAACGCAAAGCGGTAGGTAATCGTGACCGCGCCGAAGTCATACACCATGACCTCAACAGTTGGGCTCGACGTGTATGACCCCACCGTCAGAGTGCCGCCCTCCTGCATCAAGCGGAGCGGAGCAGGGCGATATTCAAAATACTGTGGCGCCCTGGCTTTATGACGAAGACGGCTGCGTTCGGTCTCGGTCGAGATGTGTCGATCGACTTGTTCTAGATTAATCGACATGCCGATGTCGTAAGCAAACATCGCGTAGCACGTCCCTTTATTAATCATGATGGGGGAGTCTTTTTGGACTGTCATATGTCTTGTTCCTCATGTCTCGAGGTGCATTTACTATATCAGGAAGAGTTTTGACGAATCAGGAGGCTGCGTCACGTTGAAATTGTTGCAGCCTGGGGAATGTGCTCGTTCCCATTCTTACTGACTGTGTCACAGTGCTTGTTGAAGACCAGAACAAGGCGTATGCAGCTAAAAGGTAGCAGTCTCTGATCCATTGTTAAGATTTGATCAAGTTTTTTGGGCTGCCCGTGCGTTCGTTTCATTTTTACAGCCAAAATTCAAAGAGGGCCGTGCGCAATCGTTTCAAAATTAGGATCGAATCTATGAACTAGGGGATTCCCCAGTTACCCCAACCACGCATTTTTCTTATTGTCCCGACCCTTATAAGTCGAAAATTAAGGAGGTGACCCATGGCCATTTTTGAGGATCTCACCAAGGGACCTGTGCCGGTGCTACTCGGACTCGGTGTGGCAATGGCGGCGCCGACGGTCATCCCTGCGCTCGCGTCCGGCTTGCGGCCGCTGGCCAAGGCGTTGGTGAAGGGAGGACTGACCCTTTACGATGCGGCCAAAGAAGGCGTCGCGGAAGCCGGCGAACAGCTCAATGACCTCGTTGCCGAAACGAGAGCCGAAATGGCACAGGACGTGAAGCACTCAACCAATGGATCGGAAGAAGAGTATGTCGGGACCCCGGGCCGGTCTCGTCGCCGGCGGTCTCGGGCCTAGTTCTCATCATCTGGCGATGTGAACAGCACAGGAGGCGCGAATCGCGTGGAAGCGATCGGTGTGCGCTTAGCCCATGCGTCGCCTGGGCGGATCCGCTTCAAAGTGGAAGAGATCAGGAACGATCCGAGAAAAGCCCGGGAAATTGAAGCCAAGCTCCGCACTGTCTCTGGCATCCAGTCGGCACATGCCAATCCTCTCACCGGAAGCCTTTTGCTGACCTACGACGAACCGGCTCTCGAATCAATGGAAATGCCTTTCGCGGTCGCCCAGGTCCTCGGGATTTCCTTAAATGATCTCGATCCGGAGGATTTGCGACTACTCATGTCCCATCAAGATAATGGGAACAAGTTCGCTGCCTCATCCCTTTCGGAAGGTGTGGAGACGGCGGTGAAGGAGATGAACGCAGCCGTGCGACGCACGGTCGGCGCGGATCTTAATATTCTGGTTCCCTTGGCGCTGGCTTTCCTCGGTATTCGCAGCCTAATGGTTTCGGACAGGACCTTGTTCCCCTCTTGGCATGACTATCTCTGGTATTCGTTCGGTACCTATTTCATTCTGAACCGGACCCACCCCCCACAATAACCCGTAACCTATGGAGACTGAAGACCAGACCGTGGTCGTTTCTCAGCTCCGCACACTCACACGCGCCGAGGTCATTCACCGCCTACCTGGAAGGGTGCGGATGCGTGTCCCCTGGATCAAGAACAGCCTTCAGATGGCGCAGGGACTCGCGGCCACCTTGAGCGGAATCGAAGGCATCAACGAGTGCCGTGCCAATGCCGAATGCGCCAGCGTCACTATCTCCTATGATCAATACCGCTGGACTCCGGCCAAGCTTTCTCAACGACTGAATGCGCTCACCTCAAGTGACCTCAAGCACCTGGCCGTCGTGAACGGCCTCAACGGTGCCGCCACCGAAACGGAACGCACCTCGTGGTTTGAGCTGTCCTTGTCTTCGGCCGGCGTTGCACTGGGATTCCTTTGCGAACCGCTGGCTCCGGTGATTGTGCCATTACTCTTGGCTGGAAGTGCTTTGCCCATGCTGAAGCGGGCCTATGAGGCAGTCGCCACAGAAGGACGATTGACCGTGGATGTGCTCGATGCTTCAGCAACCGCATTGTTGAGTGTCCAAGGGCAATTCAGCATGGCTACGTTCATGGTGTGGCTCATTAATCTCGGCGATTACATTCGCGATGCGACGGTAAGTCAGGCGCGGTCGGCGGTGGAATCGGTGCTTTCCTATCAGGAATCGTTCGCCTGGGTCGTCAGAGGGAGACGAAAGACCAGGATACCGGTACCTCACATACGAGTCGGCGACACAGTCATTGCCTATCCTGGTGATCGGATTCCAGTTGACGGTATCGTGCTGTCGGGCAAAGCGGCCGTGGATCAACGTGCGTTGACAGGTGAATCCATGCCAGTCGACAAGGAAGCCGGTGCGCACGTTTACGCGGCCACCGTCATTCATGACGGCAAATTATATATTCGTACCTCCCACGTCGGAGGCGATACAGAAGCCGCCAAGATCGTCAGATTGATCGAAGGGGCTCCGGCCCATGAGACGGCGATTCAGAACTACGCAGAACGGTGGGCGAATGACCTAGTGCCGTACAGTTTTGTTGGCGCAGGCGTACGAGGCATGTTCGCAAATGGCGTCAGCAGCGCCGCCTCTGTGCTGGTGATTGATTATGGAACGGGCATCCGGATCGCCGCACCCACTACAGTGTTGGCGACCATGACCAAAGCGGTGCGTCAGGGGATTCTGTTTAAGGGCGGCCGCGCGCTGGAGCAATTGGCAGCCGTTGATGCGGTGGTCCTCGATAAGACGGGCACGTTGACCACCGGACAACCGGAGATCAGCGACGTGTTGGCCTATGGATCGTACGATCCAGGAAAAGTGCTCGCATTGGCCGCCGCGGCGGAGCAAAGGCTGAATCACCCGGTCGCACAAGCCATTGTACGATCGGCAACGGATGCGAAGCTTACGATTCCCTCCCGAAAATCCTCCGACTACACGATCGGTCTTGGAGTCACGTCGCAGGCGAACGGGTACGTCATTCACGTCGGCTGCATGAGATACATGGACCAATTGGGTATCGAGCTTCCCGAGCGCGCGAAGCAGGATGCGGCTGAATTGGGTCAGAGGGCCGTCTCTCCCGTTTGCGTAGCACTCGATCAGCAGTTGGTTGGGCTGATTGGCTATGCCGACCAAATCCGTCCTGAGGCCGCGGCGATGGTGAGAGATCTCAAGAACCTCGGCATCAAAGAAATTGTCATGTTAACGGGAGACCATCGCGATGTGGCAGATCACGTGGCGAAGCAGCTCGGCATCACCAACTACGAAGCGGAAGTGTTGCCGCCTCGTAAAGTAGAAGTCGTGAAGGCGTTGCAAGCGCGCGGCTATCGCGTGGCCTTCATCGGCGACGGGATCAACGATTCACCAGCGCTGGCGCACGCCGACATCGGGGTTGCGGTCAAGGGCGGAGCCGACGTGGCTCAGGAAACCGCCCACGTGGTCCTGCTCAACAGTGACTTACACAATATTTCGACGGCAATTACGCTTGCGAGGGATGCGGTCAGCTTGATCCAGGAAAACTGGAATATTATTGCGGTGCCCAATACCGTCGCGCTCACTTTAGCGTGTTTGGGGGTGTTGGGGCCTGGAGCAGCGACGCTGCTCAGCAACGGGTCGGCGATTGTGGCCACCGGAAACGCTCTTCGTCCGTTGTGGGGCAACGGAACAGGGGCTCAGAGCAGCGCTAAAAACGCGCGCTCCATCAGCGCTTCGGTCACGGACCGCGCCACGACGTGGGAGACTGTCTCGACCATGCGGGCGGTAAATTGAAACGTTGATGCGGCCGCTGGTGTTCGAAGATACTCCGCCTTCTTCAGAGCGGACAGAATTTCATCGTGCGTGAGTTGGGCGGAGTCAAACAAGACCAGCACGTTTCCCGTGGTCGGATTGGCCGTGACGCGGGTGATGCCGGGCAGCGCTCGTATCAGTTGCTCGACATGGAGCGCCTTCGAAACGGACCGTTTCGTTTCGAGGATTTTGACCCGCAGCCGACCATCCATCACATGGAGGTAAGAACTCATACGTCACTCCTTTATGGGTGGATTCCTGGTACCAGCCTGCCACCGTTCATACCATATGTATAGAAAAACAAAATTACAGAACCGCTATCGGCAGGTTAAATCAGAGTAAAATTGAGCTTTTCAGTGGCTAGTGACACCTAACCGCTTGCCAGACTTCGTCTTTTTCCACTCTGCCGGTTTGCCTCTCAATTAGAATTAACAGACTTTTGATGCCGGCATAACGCTACCGTGCAGGACAAATCCTACACTCGCACGCCAGACGCGCAGTTATGGTCGTTGGCGTGCCTCATACATTAGATCGCATTGTCATCCTCACATCCTCGACATCAGCGGTCGAGGAGCTTCGCAAAGCCCTCGAGCAGAGCGGCTATCAGCTGCTCATCGCCAGAAGCCTGGAGGAAGCCGGCCGCCAACAGACCCCTGCCGCCGTCCCACTGTTTCTGATAGATCGTCTCCATTTCCCTCTTCAACGCCTCAAGCCGCGTCTGCCTGCCTTCGCGAAGTCTCTGTTTGTTTCCTTTTGGCCTCTGCAACACCAGTGTTCGGAAGAACAATTTTTACGCGACATGGAGGCCGGTGTCGACGACGTCCTTTGTGGACAAACCAACCGCCAGCTCATGGCGAAGATTCGGGCGCTACTCCGTCGACAGCGCCTGGAAGCTCAAGCACCGCAAGTTCTGCGTGTGGGAGGCCTCCAGATGGACCTCGACAAGCATGAAGTCACGACGGATGGACGCTTGGTGTCGCTGACGCCAAAAGAGTTCGCCATTCTCCAATGCTTTCTTCAGGCGCCCGGCCAGGCTTTTTCTCGGCAAGCGATGTTGAGCC
>DATIGP010000202.1:0-22854 GCA_035454625.1 Nitrospira sp. | reverse complement strand
TGCCGCCTCGTGAAGATGACGCGGCGGTCGATCTGGTGGCGAAGCGGTTCGGGGGACAGTTTAGCGCGCAGCTCGAAACTGTTCCGCTCGGACAGTGGACGGGCCCGGTGGTCTCGGGCTTCGGGCTGCATCTGGTGCGTGTCCGCGAGCGGATCCCCGCGACACTGCCGTCGCTGGAGGAGGCACGTTCGCTGGTCGCCGGCCGATGGGAGTCCGAGCGGCGAACGCGCGCGTTGGAGGAGCACTATCGCCGGCTTCGCCAGGACTATCGGGTCACGATCGAGACGAAGCCACCGGGAGAAACGCCGCGATGAATTGGCTGCGCCGTCTCTCCTGCGCCTTGATCGCCTTCGTCTGGTTCGTCCCGCCCGGCTACGCGGACGAGTTCCGGCCCGCCTATCTTCAACTGACGCAAATTGATGAGACGACGTACGACGTCCTCTGGAAAATTCCGGCGATCGACGAGAATACGACACTGAAAGTCAAACCCCTGTTCCCCTCCGGCACCGAATTGGTCGGTTCCGTGAGGAGCAGTTTCGCCGGCAACGCGGCAGCGCAGCGCTGGCGTATCCGAGTGGCGGGCGGTCTGGCCGGGAAACGCATCACCTTTGCCGGCCTGGCCGACACCCGCACGGATGCACTGGTGCGCCTCGTCCGCGCCGACGGCACGACGCAGCTCGGCCGCGTCCTTCCGGTTGATCCGCACATCGACATCAGCGGGAGCCCCGTCACGTTCGAGGTGGTGCGCACCTATACCCTGCTCGGAATCGAGCACATCCTGACGGGCTTCGACCACCTAATGTTTGTGCTCGCGCTCCTGATCCTAGTCAACGGTAAATCCCGGCTGATCGCCACCGTCACTGCCTTCACGCTCGCCCACAGCATCACCCTCGCCATCGCGACGCTCGGCGTCCTCCATGTCCCGGGGCCGCCGGTCGAAGCGCTGATTGCGCTGAGCATCGTGTTCGTCGCGGCCGAGATCGTACACGCGCGGCAGGGTCGCCCAGGTCTCTCCCAACGCTTTCCCTGGATGGTGGCATTTGTGTTCGGATTGCTGCACGGACTCGGTTTCGCCGGGGCCCTGGCCGAGGTGGGGTTGCCCCCGCTCTCGATTCCGACGGCCCTGCTCTGTTTCAACGTGGGGGTCGAGCTCGGCCAACTGATCTTCATCGCGGCGATGTTCGCACTCGTCGCGCTCATCGGTGCGCTCATCAGGTGGATGGCTCAATTCGTTCGAGTTCCGCAGCCTCTCTGGTTGTGGCGGGTTCCGCCGTACCTCATCGGCGGTATCGCGAGTTATTGGGTATTTGAGCGTCTCGCATCGTTCTAACAGGATGCTGAAAAAGTCCGCCAGCTTTGTTCTCGCCTCGCTCAGAGGCTCAACGTACCGAAGCGTACGCCTCGCCTCTTCGCTTGCTGCGGCCGCGCTGGACGGCCTTTTTGAGCACCCTGGAGAACATCAGGGATCGAGAGCAGTTTCTCCGCATCGTTCTAAACAAGACAGGAGGTGACCATGAAAAGGTTTGAGGTCCTGCTCGCGGCGATCGCGAGCGCCACTGTACTGCTTGCAGTGCCATTGACCTCGGCCCAGGCCGACCCTGGCGATCGCGTGCCGCCGGCAGAGGGGGAGGTCAAGTACTCGCCCTATCCGAAACAGACCTTTCCGAACCGGGTCTATTTCGGCGACACGCACCTGCATACGGCCTATTCGACGGACGCCGGCATGATCGGCAACCGGCTCGGCCCGGAGGAGGCCTACCGATTCGCGCGCGGGGAAACGGTGACGTCGAGCACCGGTCTCGAAACGAAGCTGGCGCGGCCGCTCGATTTTCTCGTGATTTCTGACCATGCTGAGAATCTCGGCCTGGCGCCGGCGCTCGCCACCGCCGATCCGGAAGTGCTGAAGAGCAACTGGGGCCGGATGCAGTATGAACTGGTGAAGCAGGGCACGAGGGAGACGGCGGCGAAAGCCTTCGACAACTGGATGGCCAAGATGCAGGCACGAACCGACCCGTTCGCCGACCACCCGGGGATGGCGCGCACGATGTGGAACAGATTGGCGGCGGCTGCCGAGCAGTACAATGAGCCGGGGCGGTTTACCGCGCTCATTGGATTCGAATGGACCGCGGGGCCGTTCGGCAACAACCTGCACCGGAACGTGGTGTTCCGGGACGGCAAGGACAGGGCGGACCAGATTGTCCCGATCTCACAATATGACTCGGAGGACCCCGAAGACCTTTGGAAGTGGATGGCGGATTACGAACAGAAAACCGGCGGGAAGCTGCTGGCCATCCCTCACAACGGCAATCTCTCGAACGGCCTGATGTTCGACGACATCACGCTCGTGACGAAGAAATCGATCGATCGCGACTATGCCGAGCGTCGCATGAAATGGGAGCCGGTGTATGAGGTGACGCAGATCAAGGGCGACGGCGAAACGCATCCCGGCCTCTCGCCCACCTACGAGTTCGCGAATTTCGAACGGTGGGACAAGGGCAGCTTCGGCCCTGAGCCGAAGACGAAGGCGATGTTGCCGCGCGAATACGCGCGCGAAGCGTTGAAGCGCGGTCTGGCCTACGAGGTGAAACTGGGGGCGAACCCATTCAAGTTCGGCATGATCGGGTCGACGGATGCGCACACCTCGCTGGCCACCACCCAGGAAGACAATTTTTTCGGCAAGGTGGTGATGCTCGAACCGACGGCCGATCCGGTCCGGTTTGAGGAGGTGATCATCGGTCGCCTTGCGCCGAAGGGGAGCCAGATCTACGCGCGGGAATCCAGCGCGTCTGGCCTTGCAGCGGTCTGGGCGCGCGAGAACACGCGCGAGGCGCTGTGGGATGCCATGGCGCGGAAAGAAGTCTATGCTACGACCGGGACCCGTCTCGTCGTGCGCCTGTTCGGCGGGTTCGACTTTACAGCCAAGGATCTCGATCGCTCCGACTTTGCAGAGCATGGGTATCAGAAAGGCGTGCCGATGGGGGGCGACTTGAAGGCTGCGCCGACCGGCAAAACGCCGTCGTTCCTCATCCGAGCCGTCCGCGATCCCGACGGGGCCAACCTCGACCGGGTGCAGGTGGTGAAGGGCTGGCTCGATGCTGCAGGCAAGACCCATGAAAAGGCTTACGATGTGGCCTGGTCCGGAAGCCGCAAGCCGGGGAAGAACGGCAAGCTGCCGCCGGTCGGCAACACCGTGAACGTGAAAGAGGCCACTTATACGAACGCGATCGGCCTGCCCTACCTGGCGGCCTACTGGAAAGACCCAAAGTTCGATCCCAAGCAGCGGGCGTTCTACTACGTGCGGGTGATCGAGATTCCGACGCCGCGCTGGACCACCTACGATGCGAAGGTCTTCGGCGTGAAACTGCCGACGGACGTGCCGCCGAGCATCCAGGACCGGGCCTATACCAGCCCGATCTGGTACAACCCGACACCGTAAGTGAGAGAGCCGGCCCTCGATGAAACGGGCGTGAGCTGGACATCTATGATCATGTCGAGCTCATGCCTTGGCTGATGACGGAGATCCCTTTCGAATTGCACGTCAATGTGACATGGTAATGTCTCGGCAAGTCGCGCAGCGTCAGGAACGCTTCTCTTCCGAATGATTCCAGCAAGATATTCCGCTTCCCGCCGCCATCAAGGTCCGTCCGGGCCCTTGCCCGTCGTGTTGACGCTCATCCTGTGTAGCCTTGCCACGATGGAGCCGGCCCTGGCTAAAGACGACAGCAATCGCCAGCCATCGAATCCGATCATCCAGGGAGCACAGAAATCCGTGGAGGTCGTCACGGAAACCCCGAAAGAAGCCAAAGACTATACGCTTGAGAAGCTCATGCAGGCTTACACCGAGCCTTGGCGTGATACCGCAGACCAGATCCTGATCGAGGACCGAAACGTACGGTGGCACCGGTATATCAGGGCCTTGACGAACGCACCGAATGGCTCGACATCGGACTCCATCATCGGATGCGCTATGAACACTTGACCAACAATTTCCGCAAAGGACAACCTGAGGATGTGAACGGCGGGGCGTTCCGCACTCGCTTGCGCGTCGGTCTTGATTGGAAAATATTCCGGCTATTCGTCGAGACACAGAACTCCTCTGACGTCGGCAGCAGCGACGCGTTGCTCGGCACGATCAACACCTCGCTCTTCAGCTCCGATCGTCTGCTCCAGGCGTTCGTGGCGATCAGGTTGGATGATCTGTTCGGAAGCGGACTTCGCGCCGATTTTCACGCCGGGCGCATGACCTTCGACTTCGGAAGCCGGCGTCTGATCGCCCGGAACGAGTATCGCAACACCACCAACACCTTCAACGGCTTCCACTGGAATCTGGTGAAAGCAGACGCCTGGCGTGTCCGCGCATTTCTGGTCACGCCGGTCGCCGACACCTTCGGCGTGCTCCAACCGGTCGAGGACACGCTGTTCTGGGGGACACAGTATGAATCCCGCCAACACCCCTGGCTGAACCTGGATGTCTATTACTTCGGCATCGACGGCGGACAGACCCTGGAAGAGCAACGGACGTTCGGCACCTACGGCATGCGAGCGTTCCGCTATGCCGCCCCGGGCTGGTGGGATTATGAAATCGAAGCGGCGTTTCAACAAGGGACGAAAGCCGGGCGCGATCATCTCGCCCAATTCGGGCATGTGGAGCTCGGCCGTACGTTCAATGGCGCGTGGAATCCACGCGTCGCCCTTCAATACGACTATGCCAGCGGCACAGCGGATCCCAACGGCCAAACAAGCCACACCTTCGATACATTGTTCGGGGCACGGCGGATGGAATACACGCCGACCGGCATATTCGGCCCGTTTTTCCGGTCCAATATCAGCACCCCCGGCGTGCGGTTGAGGTTTCAGCCCCGGGATGACACGACGGTGGGGCTGAAGTACCGGGCCTGGTACCTTGCCCAAGCGAAGGATGCCTGGGTCGGCTCCGGGCTTCAGGATCCGACCGGGGCCTCGGGCAATTTCCTCGGCCAGGATGTTGAACTGCGAGTCACCTGGCAATGGGCGACCGACCCGACCCTCATCGAGCTTGATCTGGGCTTCGATTATTTCTTCAAAGGCTCCTACGTGCAGCGGCAGGCTGAGATTCCCGGCAACCCCTCTGCGCGGGACAGCGCGTACTTCTATGTGCAGACTGAAATGCGATTCTGACGGCAGCCCCAATTCAGGACCTTCCCCGCCCAGGCACCGAGCCGTCCCTTATTTTTTCTTTCCCTCGTACGGCTCCGAGACGGCGATCTTGATGACGTGGCCCTCGCGCAGCGGTTCGTAGTCGGTCAGATTGTTGGCAACCGCGACCTGCTCCGGCTTCCAGGCACTCTTGGATCGAGCCACGACGGCCCGCACGTTCTCCCCTTGCCGCGCTTTCACCAGCCTGATGCGGTCTTCGCGGATAGCGGCCCGCTCTTCCGCCGACAGAGGCCGGAAGCTCTGGGCCACTTGCCGTAAGACTGGCTCCGCGCCTTGAAATTCTCTCGTGGGCGCGAATGCGGCGATCTGGTAGACCGTTCCGCCATACGCAATCCAGGTCACATCCACGGTGACTTTTGATTCGGCAAACCTGGTCGTGGCCGCCGGCAAGCCGTTCACTTTCATCGGATGGGTCTTGGTCTCGAGCTTCGCCTTGCTCGCCTTCTCCAAAGCCCTCGCTCCGTCCATCGGATCGTTACCCTCGGCCACCGCCTGGAACACCACCGCTCTTTGTCCGTCCTTCGGCGCCGAGACGATCTTGGTTGGCGTATTCTCTACGTTCCAGCCATCCGGGAACTGTATGAAGAGATTCAGATCAGGGTGGCGGAACGCATGATCTTTGACGATGCCGTTGGCAGCCCGCTGTCCCACGACCATACCATCGAGCCGTTCCAGGAAGGCCTCCTGGGAGGACGAGAGCGGCTCGCGGGCCGCTCGTGTGAGCTGCTTCGCATGTTTGCTGGTGTTCTGAACACGGTCAGGCGTCGCCGGATGCGAATCAAAGAAGCTGGGCTGGCGCGGCCCATTGCTCAGGAGCGCCTCCTGCCTCTCCAAGGTGTGCAAAAAGACGGCGAGCCCCTCCGGGTCCCAGCCGGCTTTGGCCGCCATCTCCTGCCCGATTTTATCGGACTCGGACTCCTGAGATCGGCTGTAGGGGGAGAACACGATGCTCTGCGCGAGATTGCCGACGCCTCCGATGATATTTCCGACGAGCGGACTGATGATCCCGGTCAGCCCCGAGGCAATCCCGAACACGACCGCGAAGGGACCCTGTTTGGAAACCCGCTGGACTGTGTGCCTGGCCGCCACATGGCCGATCTCGTGGCCGACCACGCCGGCCAGTTCATCCTCCGACGTAACCAGCGCCAGCAACCCACGGGTGACATAGACATAGCCGCCGGGGAGCGCGAACGCATTGGGTTCCGGCATGTCCACCACGTAGAAGCGATGTGTCACGTCCTGCCTGGGGGACTCTTTGGCCAGTCTCTGACCCAACACGTTGAGATAGTCTGTCAGCGCCGGATCATCCAATAGCCCCATCTGCAGCTCGACTTTCTCGGCCTCCTCTGCTCCGATCTTCTTCTCCTGCTCCACCGTCATCAACGTCAGTTCTGGTCTCTGGCTCACGGGATTCACCGAGCAACCCATCGCGACGATGAACAGGGGTAACAGAAACGAGACACCGAGCAGAGCGCGTCGAATGGGAACCGGAATCATCGACAAGGTCTTCACCATGTTGCCTCACGAGATAAGGTTCAGGAATGAATCGGGCTCCTATCAGGGCCGCACTCTAGCATAGTTCACGATCTAACTAAAATGGAGGGGTTTATTGCCGAGTGCCATCCGCAGACATTGCAAGAGATGAGAGGGGCTGCTATCCTCCACCCTACTTTTCAGGAAGCTGTATGCCACATGAGAACTTGGAGGTCTGGTGCAACGATGGAGGCAAGACGATAAGGGTCTTGCCCCGCATTAGTCATGAACGATTCCGCTGCAATCGCGGATTCATGGAAACAGGTCGGAACGCCTCAGAAGTGCGGCCGGAAGAAGACACGTCGAGCGACATGACTGTCACAATCAGTTAAAAAGGAGATTGGAACCATGATTACCTGTTCTGTACGCGGTTTACTCATACCTCTCGCGCTCAGCGGCAGTTTGCTGCTCTCAGCGGCCTGCTCGGTAACAGAGACCGTTAATGACATCTTGTCCAGCACAACGCCTGGTGATTGGTATCACGACAATGGTTTGCTGAAGGAGGAATACAAGGCGTTGGCCTTTGCGGCCGCGAACACTCATAATCTGCTGCAGGACATGGCCAAGGGACGTGGTGAGTACTTGGAGTCGATGGGGAAACTTCTCGGGGTATCACCATCTCACGAGCAAGAGTTTTTCGAGCGCGCACAGCGTCGCATGGCCGACGGATGGCTATCTCCCCGGCCGAAACCAGAAGAGCTCATCGTGGCGCTTCGAAAGTAGATCTCGGCTGCCCTGTAGGCCCGGGCATGCGTATGCGCGCCCGGGCTGGCCTGGAAATGTTTCAACGACTATAACGCACACAGTAGGCTGCGTGACGTAGAAGAGAGGTCGCATGGCGTGCAGAGTATGATCCCGGCCTACGCGAGCAATCTCGCAAAGCCCAAGGTACATTGCACGGGAGCGCCGATGAACTTCCTCGACGGGAAGCCGCGTTCATGCCTGTCGCTCCTGTGGACGACCTGCCTCCTGTGGCTCATTGCCACAACGACCGGCTGCCCCCACATCGTCTCCATGGAGTATCAGCCAACCAATGCTCTGAAAGGACAAGGAACTGTCCGTACGGCGTCTTTTCGCTATCTCCCTTCGGATGAGCATCGCGTGCGTCCGCGTCAAGTCGAAACCGATCCTGATTCAAAGAGCAAGTTATACCTCGCGCGAGAAATCGGCGTCTTTTTTGAGGATGCCCTTCGCAAAGAGCTTGAACGATCGGGGTACCGAACGAATGAACCGAGCGACCACCTCGTGTCGGGGACGATCACACGATTCTTTCTTAACTGGACAACAAGACAGGAACGATCGTTCGAGCTGGCGGTCGACTATACAGTTCGCTCGGACGACCGCACAGCATTTACCTGGCATTGTACGTCGGTGCAGAGAGGGCCCAACATGCTGGCGCAGGACGCGATATTGATTCGCGACGGAATGGCCGACTGCATACATCGGTTTCTTGCGGCAGCCCAGGAGTCGAATGCCTTCTAAATTCAACCGCGGGTGTAGCCTGCATCACCCATCATGGTTCGTCCTGACCATGGTCGATGGGACACCGCTGCTTAGTCTGGGTCGCTGAAAGCGAACAGGCCCTTACATGATGCCCCCCTACAGACTGCTCATGCCATGATTGTCGGACTGAAGACGTGAGTACTCATTTAACAATGTATTAACACGCTTATATTGACTTCTCGTTCCTTACACGACTATATCATCATGGTTCATTCCCGCGGAATGCTGAATCGTCACTTTGGAACCAACGGAAACAAGACAAAGACCAGACAACCGGGAGGAGGGACAATGATTGCTTTCTTAGAGCAGAAGCGGCTCGCCGCGTTCACCCGAACTTTTATGGCTGGGATTCTTATCGGAATCCTGACTGCGGGTGCGCCGGTGCCGGCCCAGGCATCTGATTTCGCGGAACAGCAGCAGGTCGTGGAGAAAGCCAAGATGACGCTGGAAAGTTTCCTCACGGATCCCAGCGTGGGACCGGCGCTCCGTGACTTGAAATCGGAAACCAAAGCCCTCTTCATCGTGCCGCAATTTCTTCGCGGCGCCTTCGTCTTCGGCGGGGCCGGGGGGCATGGTGTCTTGATCGTCCGCGACGAGGCAACGAAGAAATGGTCCGAGCCGGCCTTCTACAACATCGGTTCTGCCAGCTTCGGCCTGCAGGTCGGAGGCGATGTTTCAGAAATCATCTTCGTCGTGCGCAGCCAGCGAGGACTGGAAGACTTTTATCGCAGCGAATTCAAGCTGGGACTTGACGCCAGCATGGCTTTAGGCCCGGTCGGTGAAGGAGGGTCGCTGAAAGGCATCACCGCGGACCTCGTCGGCTACGCAAAAAAGAAAGGGATCTTCGCCGGCATGGCGTTGGACGGCTCCATTATTACGGTATCCGATGATTCCAACGCGGCCTACTATGGCAAATCCGTGCGGCCGACGGACATCATCGTCAAGGGCAGTGTCAGCAATCCAAAATCCGCCGACCTTCGCAACGCTGCCGCCAAGTTCTGAACGGGCATGACTGGCCGCTTCGGCCCTTGCAACACTGATCGCCAGGGCCGGAGCACCAGACAAAAGGTTGGGGCTCCCCGTTCTCCCTTTCCCTTTACCCGACTAGCGCCACCGCGACATGAGGCACAGTGGTGTCCGCACGGCAACACCGTCTTGCGATCATGGTTATGGCCGTTGTCGTGCTGCTTCCGACTGGCGCACCAGCCGGCGGCTGCGGCCAACATCATGATCGGATATCTGAACTACCGCGCTGCAATCAATAACAATGTGCTTGCCATTACGAACCGGTCTGATGGAGAGATCGCGGCAAGGGACACGACCGTCGGAGCAGGCGGGAATTTCGGTTTGCTTTATCAGCCGAGGACGCACACCAGAATCGGCGTGACTTACTATTCTCAGGTGAGCCTCAACTTCGGCGCCGTCCCCGCTTTCACCGGCTTACGGATGTCGGGACGGACGGTGAGACACGGTGAGACAAACGTCTCTCCCGACTACAAACAGAGCGACAACGCCTTCACCGGCAAGATCGTCAAAGTAACAGTCGCACAGAAGTGACGACGGCACATTTCCATGTTCAAGAAAAGAATAGAACCCGTCACAGACGCAAAGGATCGGGGGTCTTGGTCAGGCGGGAGTAGACGGAAGTACCCAAAGAGTGGCGACCCGGTGGTCTATGCTTCAGCTAACCGACTAAGGGATTCCGAACTGCTAACCCTGGAAATCGGCCGAAGTCTCGATCGGCTGTCCATAATTCGGTAACTCCGTGATGCAGGCATAGCGCGGCGATTCGCGCATCATGGATTTGCGGTCCGGACACGCGGGAAACCTGGAGAAGTTCCCGGAGTTGGGTCCAGTAGTCCTCGGTCTCCGATAGGAGCACAAGACTCGGTGATTCAATCCACGCTTCAACTTGATCGAGTGCCATTTCGGGTGTGGTTGGCGGGGCATAGATCCGCATATGGGTGACAATAGCGAGAAATTCGTGGATGCACGGCCATGGTATGGCCCATGGCGTCCGTCCCTCGGCTAACCGAAGCATGCGCGCATATGCCGCCTCATGCCAGGGAGAGTCTTCCCGATGGGAGTACACGAGAACATTACTATCGACGGCAATCATCCGCCTCGGCCTTCGTAGCTCATTTCGCGAATCTGCTCCCAGGAAGCGCCCGCGAGATGCGGTTGCAAGCCATGGCCCTTGTACGTGGCCTTACGGAAGTGATACCTTTTCCGCCGCTTGCGCTCTGTGACAATCCAGCGAAGCCCTTGTTCCACCAGAGCTTTCAACGTTGTCCGCTCTCGATGGGCCAACTTACGGGCCTCCTCGAATAAACCGTCAGGAATATGGATGGTTGTCTTCATACGGCTGACCATATCATCCGATACGGCGAGCAGTCAACCACGGCACGCGATATTATCCGTGGAAAGGGTCTTGATGAAACGAATTAGGCTGCTTAAGATTGGGTACTGGTGGCTATCACCACGGTTGCTCAGGCCGCCATTTCAGACTTGGTCACGGTTCGCGAGGTCACCTCACCCCAAGAAATGTTCAGTAGCATGACAAAGGAGGCATCACATGAGGACGCTGATGACAGTGGCGCTGGCGGTGCTTACAGCCATAGCAGGTTTCAATGCAGTGGCCGGCGCCGAAGAAGGGACCGTCAGAGCGACGGCGACATGGAAGGCGCGGTCGTTCGTCTTTCCGGTCGGTCAGGATCAAGCTTATTTGGTGGGTGTCTACAGCGGGACTCTCTATGTTGATAACGGGAAAGGCGCTTTGCATGCGGCATCCATTGTTTGTCCCGCCACCGCCGAAGGCGACTTAAAATCCATGACAAAGACGGGACAGGGGCGCTGCATCCTCACCGATGAGGACGGCAACCGTATCTATGCACGCTTTTCTTGCAGCGGGGATTTGGAGGGCTGTCGTGGCCCCTTTAAAATTGAGGGGGGAACGGGAAGATTTGAGGGTATCACCGGCGAGGGTGAAATGGTTTCGCGCATCCTGGTTCGCCAGGTCACGACGGTCGCTGGATTCGAGAGAGCCGAGCAAGAAGGCGAAGGCGTGGCCGTCTGGTCTTCCTTGACCTATCGAATCCCGGAGAAGAATTAGCTGCTGACACACCTACCATCTTGAAGATTCGGAGGCTCTTATGATTCGTGCAATGCTCGTCACCATTATTATGGCGGTGGTCATCGCGTTGATCGGACTTTCATCCGAAACCGACGCCCAAATGTTCGTCTTTCCTGAAAAGGGACAAACCAAAGAACAGCAAGAGCTTGATGAATTCACCTGTTACAAGTGGGCCAAAGAACAGACCGGCATAGACCCGAACCAACAGACCGCTGCGGCCGCGCCGCCGCCGCCACAGGGCGGGCAGGTTGCTCGTGGGGCGGCACGAGGAGCGGCAGTCGGCGCCATCGGGGGCGCCATCGGAGGAAACGCCGGCAAGGGTGCCGCGATCGGCGCCGGCGTCGGAGCCGGGGCGGGCGCGATACGAAGGCGCCGCTCTGAAATGGAGTACCGACAGGAAGTTCAGGAGCAGGCGGCAGATCGTCAGGCGAGTCAGCAGACATTCAATCGAGCCTATGGGGTCTGTTTGGAGGGAAAAGGATACAAGGTGGGATAGGATTTCCGCATCTGTTCTCATTATCGCGGTCGCCATGACGACAGGACGCCCCATTATTGTGGCTTGGTCCCGGTTTTTGGCCGACCAACCAGTCCGGAGCCGAGAGACTAAACCCTACGACTGAAAGATGGCGATGCCCAAGAACGCGGTGACAGTGGGAGCGGGAATCGTTCTCGCGGTTGGCTTGGCGCTCGGAGGCTGGTGGTATGGGACCCGTCCTCAACCGTCGGTACTCTCTTCGATCGCACCGGTGATGACCTGCGACATGGGCATTTCCACGGCCAAGGCGGGACGGAGCGCGGCGACCTCGACAGTGCAGCCAGTCGAGAAGCCTGCTCAAGCACCCCAACCAGCTGACAGCCTTCCAACCCGTCCCGTTCCGCCGCCTGGTCCGGCACCGGAGGGGATGGTGTGGATTCCTGGCGGGGAATTCTGGATGGGAGCGGATGAGTTTCCGGATGCGCAACCCTGGCATCGCGTGTACGTCGACGGATTCTGGATGGATAAGACAGAGGTCACCAATGAACAGTTTGCGCAGTTCGTCAAGGCCACCGGCTATGTCACTGTCGCGGAACGCACACCGCGCCCGGAGGATTTCCCCGGCGCGCCGCCGGAGAATCTCGTCGCCGGCTCAGTGGTCTTCTCCCCACCCGCTCACCCGGTGAAGTTGAACGACCATTTTCAGTGGTGGTCTTATGTCCCCGGCGCAAACTGGCGGCATCCGGAAGGGCCCAAGAGCGATACCAAAGACCGTGGTGGGTATCCGGTCGTCCATATCTCCTATGACGATGCGCTCGCGTACGCGAAATGGGTCGGCAAGCGGCTGCCGACCGAAGCCGAATTCGAGTTTGCCGCGCGCGGCGGGCTCGACCGCAAGCCCTACGCCTGGGGTGATGAGCTGACCCCGCAGGGAAAATACATGGCCAATACGTTTCAGGGGCACTTTCCGGACAGGAATGTGGCGGAAGACGGTTATGAGCGTGCCGCGCCGGTCGCTTCCTTTCCACCGAATGGCTACGGCCTCTATGACATGGCCGGCAATGTGTGGGAGTGGACCAGCGATTGGTACCGTCACGACTACTATCGAACACTGGCTGCGCAGGGAGCAGCCGCGCGCAACCCGCAGGGGCCGGCCGACAGCCTCGATCCGAGTGAGCCGGGCGTGAAAAAGAAGGTGCACAAAGGCGGCTCGTACCTCTGCACCGATCAGTATTGCGCGCGGTATATCGCGGGCGGCCGCGGCAAGGGCGAACCGGACACCGGCACGAATCACGTCGGCTTTCGACTGGTGCGCACCGTTCGCTGAGAGCCGAGGAAGGGCGGTTTATGGAAGCACCGGTCGACGACACAGCAGACTTCGCCAGAAGGACGTGTGTGGAGGACGAAGCAGCCCACTCAAGCGTTGAGGTCGGTCCGGCTTCACGCCGCGGTCGGAGAAGAAGGCTTATTGCCTCGTGCTGTCTCGTAGCCTGCCGCTGAACGGCATCCTGTTGCTTTCCTGCTTGGTGCCGCTGGATGGCGCACCTGCCATCTGGAGGCGAATGCACCTTGCAGCCCGCCTTCAGCGAGTCTCTTAGGGAATCCGGCTATGGCGACGTCGCTCTTGCTCTTGTTTAAATTTGCCTATGACATTGTCAAACGACTGATCGAGGACGCCTATTTCAGGGCGCTGGGTAGCGCGCTCTTGACGATGCTCTTGGTCGGTACTCTATTCTTCTGGTTGGTAGAAGGGCGAACGTTTCTCCAGGCGCTGGCCTATTCGGCAGCGACGATGGCCATGAATTCGCCCTATGGGATCAGCTGGGGACCTCAGACGACGGGCGGCATTCTTTTCAACATCGCCTACCTCTTTCTCAGTGTGGGGCTGTTCCTTTTATTTGTGCTCGAAGCCGGAAAGACCATGGTGAAGTCCTACGAGGAGTTCTTCAAGACGATGGCCGAGCGCAAGGCGCGGAAGCAAGACAAGAAGCAGCGGGACCGATTGTCTCATGATCCTTCGTTACGCGGTTAGCCTGGGGGCGAGTCCACCTCTTCGTCACTGATCGCGACACCTTGAGGTTCACTGCCGATAGATCGGTCGATATTGGCATCCAGCGCGAACAGAATCCCAGCGAGCCGGGCATGCTGAAGAATGTCCACAAGGGCGGCTCGGTCCTCTGTACAGACCAGCATTGTGCACGTTATATTCCCCCCGGTGGACGCGGCAAGGGCGAAACTGATACCGCACGAATCACCTCGGCTTCCCACTGGTGCGCACTGTTCGCTGAGAGCCGGGGAAAGGCCGTTTATGGAAGCACCGGTCGACGACACAACAGGGTTCACGAGAAGGACGGGTGTGTAGATCGAAGCAGCCTGCTCAAGCGGCGGGCTCGGTCCGGCTTTACGCCGGAGACGGAGAAGGAGGACTATCGTTCATGAAGATGCTGATGAACCGGCCAGGATCGTTATGGTCTTTTCCCTTCGCCCTATTGTTGATCAGCCTGGGCGCCTGTACGACGTTCGATGTGAAAACCGACCATGATCCCTCAGCGGATTTCACCGCCATCAAGAAATTCGCTTTCGTGGGACTGGCAGACGCCGAAAAAGGAGGAGTCCACGATAATTCCTTGATGCACAAGCGGATCGAATCCGCCGTCGCACGGGAGTTGACCGACAAAGGGCTTCGGCAAGTCAATCTGAATCAGCAACCCGACGTGCTGGTGTACTACTGGTACAGCGCCAAGGAGAAGCAGCAAATCCAGAGCACCGGACCGACCGCCGGTGCCTATCGTTATCGCGGCGGATATGGGTGGGGTGCGGGGTACGGAAGCACTGTCACCACCTACGACTATACGGAAGGCACCTTGGTTCTTGATTTGGTTGAACCAACGAAGAAGGAACTGATCTGGCGCGCGACGATTGTCGGGACGTTGCAGGATACACCGCAGGAGAATATCGAGCTCGGGAATAAGGCGATCGCGAAGGCATTTGAACGCTATCCACCTAAATAGGAATTAGCCGCGACCATGGACGGATTTGAGGTACTCACGGCAATCAGCCTGCCCTCGGCGATAATCAGGAGCGCCGGTGCGGTTTGCGGCTGAGTGGGTTCTCCCAACGAAGCCGCTTGAACCGGGCAAAGTCATTGTCGCATGAGACGAGTGTCGCGCCATAACTCATCGCGAGTGCAGCCAGATGCGCATCGGTCACCAGATTGGCGGCAGTGCCGGCTTCGCTTAGTAAGAAACGGAGAATCTCCCAGTGTTCGTCTCTTTCCGGCAGGAGCCTTGTGCTGTCAAGAGACAGCCATGCGTGAACTTTGTCGATGGCCGTACCAGGATCCAGCGGTCGTGGAAAGATGTCGTGGTTGGTGGAGATGCGTAAAAATCCAAGCACCACAACCCACGGTAGGCCGAGAGGTTCGTCGCCATTGAGGGCCTGCTCCCACCAGGCCTGTATGGGACGGTGGTGAGGAGCGTCTTCGTTGATGGCATAGAGAAGGATGTTAAGATCGACCACCTTCACTTGCGACCGAGCACTTTTCTGACGATCTCTTCGTCCTCGAGTGCCGCGGCTAGTGCAAGCGCTTTGTCGAGTTTGATCCTGGGCGGGCCCATTGCGTAGCTCCGCTCCCGATGGCGTCGGTTGCGCGAGGATAATTTGGGCGACGCACGCATGCCTGCGCGCAGGGTCCGATCAAGTAGGCGGGTCAGCGGAGTATCCTCCTTACGTGCCTGTTCCTTGAGCGTACGGAGGAGCTCGTCGTCGATGCGGATCGTCGTGCGCATGGAGGCATCATAGCATCACCTCTGCTGATGTCAAGGCATCATTCTTGACGATGGCCGGTGCGGCAGATATGGGTGGGGTGCGGGATACGGAGGCACTGTCACCACCTACGACTATACGGGAGGCACCTTGATTCTTGATTTAGTCGAACCAACGAAGAAAGAACTGATCTGGCACGCGACGATTGTCGGGGCGTTGCAGGATACACCAAAGGAGAATATCGAGCTCGGGGACAAGGCGATCGCGAAGGCGTTTGAAAGCTATCCACCTAAATAGGAATGAGCCGCTACAATGCACGAACAATGACGGGGAATATTCTGTGTTTCTGACCGCTATTTCGGCCATTTGAATCCCCGCAGAATGTCTCCGCCACCGCCACGCGCGCTGATAGGGAGGTCACATGAGACCAACGGCCATCGCGGTCGCTCTGGCTCGGGTTTGCACCTTCGTGCTCGCACTGGGCTTGGTCGCTGCTTGTTCCAGCCGGCCCGGTCATGGCGATCCGACCTGGACCTCGATTCCGATTACCCGGGTAGGCCAGTTGGTGGGCGAATGGGAAGGACCCATCAAGAAGAATCGGGCCATGATGCCGTCCGGATCAGTCCGTTTGATGATCCGGGAGAATGGAACCTATCTCTTCGCCGGAGAAAGCTTTTCCAAAACAGCGGTTGGAGCCGGAATGCTCCAACCTGAGGACGGGCACTTAGTCAGCGTTTCGGACCGGCGCGCCGTCAGGATGTCGCTCTATGACCATAAGGGCGTTTCGGTTCTCCTGGTGGAGGCGACCAATCGCGAGACAGGGGATCGGTATCACGGCGAATTTAAGAAGGTTCCGTAAAGGCCTCCATGCCGCCGCGGCACGTGAGCTATAACCCGCTTCTCGTTCATTTGCGGTGATGACTGCCGTTCGACATCCCGCGCCTGACGGGCCACCGAAATCTCTACTGCCTCCCATGACGCTGTCGTTGAGTTGGACCGCGTCCCTGTATGATAATGAATCAAACGATCGGAACAAGGAATGCGCATCTCACGACGAACCATCTTAAAAGCAGCCGGTCTTGGAGCCCTGACCGGCGCGACCGGCGGCTGCGATGCCGTCGGAGGCGTGTTCGGTCGCATGTTCGCCGTTCCTCCGCGTGACACCACCTACTTCACGCCGAATTCGAAGTTTTACGTCGTGAACTACGCCGATGGAGCGGTGTCTGCCTCGCGAGAAGTGAATATCGAACAATGGAAGCTCCAGATCAAAGGCTCGGTCACGAGGCCGATGTCGCTGGGGTGGCGCGACATTCTGAACCGCGATTCCTACGATCAGATCTCCACATTGATGTGCATCGACACACTGCCTGGCGGCGACAGTCTTGGAACCGCCACCTGGCGCGGCATCTCGCTCAAGCAACTGCTCATCGACTGCGGAGCGGACGGTGAGACCGCGCGTGACGTGGTCTTTCGCGCCATCGACGGTTACGACGACAGTATTCCATTCACACGCGCGATGCAGGATGACGTGATGCTCGCCTTCCTGATGAACGGCGAAAAGCTGCCAAGAGAACACGGGTTCCCGCTCCGCCTGTTGGTACCCGGCCTCTACGGCATCAAGAACGTCAAATGGATCGTCGAGATCGAAGTCTATCCCGGCGATTACAAGGGCTACTGGCAGCGCAAAGGCTGGACCGACGACGGCACGATCAAGATTTTCTCACGGATCGATTCGCCCGGGCACTACCAAACGCTGCGCGGGCCGGAGCACACGTTCCGCGGCATCGCCTTCGGCGGACCCAACAGCATCAGCAAAGTTGAATTGAGCGTTGATGCAGGCCGCACCTGGAACGACTGCCGGATCGAGCCACCCATGTCGCCCTATTCCTGGGTCATCTGGAGCTACACATGGCGACCGCCGAATCCCGGGAAGTTTCAAACCGTCGTCCGCGCAACCGACACCAAGGGCCAGCTCCAAATCGCTGAAATCGTCCGCCCCCAACCGGCCGGCGCCAGCGGGTATCACACGATCATCTCGGAAGTTGAACGGATATAGTCTCCCGCGTTCTCCCGACAAACACTTCGCTTTCGAACATCGACGTACATACACATTGCATGTACATTTGTCTCGCGAGGTTTGAATGGGATGAAGCCAAGCGCGAAGCGCGAGCGGGCACCACAAGATTATTGCGAAGTGGAACAGATATAGCCCTTTGCTTCCCAACCACCAATTTGCCTCGGATAAGCATTCTGGCTAGAATCCCGTCCAGAATGGCCATAAGATCATCCGCGCACCTGAAGCAATCGGGCAGTTCGAACGTCTTCAGACGCCCGTCCGAGCCGCCCGGTCGAGAAATTCGTTTAGAAGATCTAGAAAAGTAACCCGCCCCGACATATCAGCGATGAAGAACTCTCCCGAGAAACGATCGAAGACCTGGCGCACATCCGCAATATCCGAAAGGTGTACGGGATCGACGTGACTGCCGTCAAAGGACCGCATGAGGCCGGGGGGATGAAAGGACACGGCTACTGGTACGCCAATTCATGGGTCAAGAACGACATTCTGGCATTGTTCAAGTTCCAGTTGCCGCCGGACAGACGAGGACTGCTTCGCCTGCCGGGACAAGGCCAGAACTATTTCTTTCCCGAGGACTATCCAGAGCGAGCCCTGCACGCGCTGGAAGAGGCGGTGAAAGTACATGACGGAACCGGCGCCAACGACACGTGGCAGCCATGACGCGCACATACCGATAGAACGCAGATCAACCTGGTCACGAAGCGTATGGTGTCGAGTCGCGTTCCGATTGTGACCGATTTGCATGAGAGGCGATCATGATGATTTTTCCTTGTCGGCGATTCATGCTAGGGCTGTGCTGCTGTCTAGCGGCGGTCATGTCGCTGCTTCCGGCCTGCGCACACTACCCCGTTAATGCGAAACTCGAGCAATTTAACCCGGCCATGCACCTCCGACCCAGGGCCGAGCCTCCGACGCGGTCGCCGGAACTGTTGCTCATCGTCTCCTTCTCCGGCGGCGGCACACGAGCAGCGGCGCTCGGCTACGGCGTGCTGCAAACACTCGACAGCGTCCTGTTACCCTCACGGACGGATGAACGTGAAATCGGCGAAGCCCCGCGGCATAGCCTGTTCGACGAAATCGACCTCGTCGGAGGAGTGTCCGGCGGAAGCATCACCGCCGCCTACGCGGCGCTGAAGGGCCGAGCCGTTTTTGACGACTTCCCCCAACGATTCCTTACTCAGAACGGTACCTGGCAACTGATCCAACGGCTCTTCAATCCCGTCAATTGGTTCCGGCTTGCCTCTCCCTATTTCAACCGATCCGACATCCAGGCCGAGTACTTCGATGACATCCTGTTTCAGGGGGCCACGTTCAACGACCTCGATCCAGCGGGGCCGGATTTATGGCTGCAAGCCACCGATATTATCGACGGTCATTACTTTCCCTTCTCGCGCTTGCACTTCGCGATACTGTGTTCGGACCGCGACCGGTTTCCGTTGGCCCGCGCCGTTGCCGCCTCCGCTTCCTTTCCCGGCCCCTTCGGCGCAATCACGCTTCGCAACTACGCGGGCGAATGCGGGTATCAGTCGCTGCCCGCGATGGAGGAGGTTCTGCGGGAAAAGGACGCGTCCAGCCGCGTGTACCGACTGGGCGAGCAAATGCGCTCCTATCTCCGATGGAAGGACAAGCCCTATGTTCATCTCGTCGACGGGGGAATCAGTGACAACCTCGGCGTGCGTGGTTATCTGGACTACTTCGCGTCCATTCAGGATGTCGAAGCCCTCTTGCGCAAAGGCGGACTGGACAACGTGTCGCATATCGCGTTCATCGTCGCCAATGCTGAAACGAAAGAACAAACGAAATACTGGAGCTTGCTCGAGGAGGCGCCGGGCTATTCCAATATCCGCGACGTGGCATTCTCCTCCATGATCAGCGGCTATAACTTCGAAACGCTCGAGTTGCTGAAACGGTTGGTGAAGGACTGGTCGTCGTCCAGACAAACTTCCGGCGCCAAGCCTATTGAGTTCTATGCCATTGATGTCAGCTTTCAGGGGCTCTCCGATCCCGCCGAGCGGGACGCCTTCTTGAGTTTGCCGACCACGTTTCATCTTCCGGATGGCACCATCGACCGCCTTACGACCGTCGCGCAACGCCTGCTGTATCATTCGCCAGAGTTCCAGCGGCTCGTGAGGAACTTAGGAGGATCGCTGCCAGCCGATGATCGCAAGCCTTAGGAGAAAAGGCACTCGCGCCCCGGCTCGATTTGCCCTGTGTCGGGAAACCGGGACGCACCGCCTCTCACTTAATGTCGTGGCCTGAAATGGATCGGATAGAACACAAGGTCACCCGGTATTCGCTTTCGCTCTTGATGCTGTTCCTTTGTGTGGTGCTTCCCGCGAATGCCGCCGCAGTCGACCTCACCGATTTGGAAGCCATCGTTGACGATGCGCGCTTGACCTTGGCCCATTTTGTGGGCGACCCCAAGATGGCCTGGTTTCGTGAACGAGCCAAGAAGGCACGCGCGGTTTTTATCGCTCCGCATGTCACGAGAGCCGGTTATTTCTTCGGCGGCTCATGGGGCTCGGGCGTACTGCTCGTTCGGGACTCATATACCGGCCAGTGGAGCCAGCCGGCCTTTTACCGGATCACCGGCCTGAGCTTCGGCCTGCAGATCGGAGCCCTGCGTTCCGAGATTGTCGCGCTGGCGACCGATGATCGCGCTGCCGACGAAATGGTGGATGGCGCCTTTACGCTCGGTGTCAGAGGAACAGTCGGCGTCGGCCGCTACGGCGGCGGCCTCAGCGGATCGCTCGAGACCATTTCAAGGACGGGTTTCCTCAGCGTGGAGTCTCCGAGGGGTCTTTTTGCCGGAGTTGCAGCGGGCGGAACTTTCGTGCTCGTACGGGACGCCGCGAATGAACGGTATTACGGCCGACCCGTGGAACTGGAGGAACTCCGGGAAAATCGGGTGAGCCAGTGGTACTCGGACCGGCTGGTCAAGATGCTCACCGATCTCTCCGCAAGCGGAGAGGATGGCTTGCCATGAGATCAGTCCTGCAACTATCCCTGGCCTTGACATGCCTGTGTCTTGCCTGGGCCTGTACGCCTTCTCTCACCTTGTATAGAGAGGGGATCCTTGTTTCTCCGCCCGGCGCGGGACCGGCAACCTTCACAGTCCTTACCTACAATGCCTGGCACGGGCTGAACACGGGTGAATTCTGGGTCACCCCGGCTGAAACGGTCGCTAGCAGTCACGCCAGGCTGAAATTTCAGGCTGCACTGATCAAGGCGGCGAAGCCGGATGTCGTGCTGCTCCAGGAAGTCAATCCACTGCCCATGCGGGCTGATCTGTATGTGCAAACCCTCGCCGAACTGGGACTCGAATACGACGCGATCCATCAGGTGGATGCTTGTGGGATACGGGTACGTGAGGGCAAGGGGCTGATTCCTGGCCTCAACAACGGTCTGGTTATTCTCGCGCGGCGCGAGCTCGCCTTGCGCAAGCTTCAAGGCCTGAAACTCAGTGGCGACGCCGGCCGCTGCGACAGCCTCTCCGGCTTGCAGCTCGAAGAACTCCGTTATGCGCTGATCGGTGACATCACGATTCCGGAAACGGGACAACATTACCTGATCGCCAGTACCCATCTGCATTCCGGTTTCGAAGCAGGCGCTCACTTCCTTGGACAGATGGAACGAGCACATGGCGCCGGCTTTCTGGCCCGCTATCCCGCTTTTCGCTGGGAGATCGACCAAGCGCGCCTCAGGCGGATCGGTGAGCTTGATCTATTGACCCGCACACTGAGGCAGTTTCGGCGCGACGGTGTCTATGCCGGCTTCGCCATGGGCGGAGACTTCAACTTCGAGCCGGATTTTCCCGAATACCAGGAGGCTGTATTGCTCCGAATCACGGATGCGCATGTGTTGGACTCGAGGGACCGCGAACTGTTCACGGCAGATCCGAAACAGAACCGGTGGATCCGGATCCCAGAAGATCTGGATCTCCCCGTTGAACTGCAGAGGGTATTCAGAACCTTGCCGCCGGAACTCCAACCGAAAGCTCTGGAAGCCTACCGGTCGGAAGCGGAACGTCCGCGGCGCATCGACTACCTGTGGCTCGAGCACTTCTTCCCCGATTACTGCGTAAGACAACGGTTGTTCGGCACGGAGGTAAACGAAGAAGGATTTCCCGCCTCCGACCACTTCGGCGTCCTGACCACATTCAGCCGAGATGAGGAAGCGTGCCAGACGGATTCATCCACGTCGAGGTAGGTCACGGCGGTGAAACAGCACGATGCGGAAACACGATTCGTTATTGGATGGTCGCTTGCCCCGGTCTATCACGGCGGAGCAGTCAGGTCCGTGCTGGCCCAAGTAATGTAAAACAGCACGGTGTACTGGTCATAATAGGTCCTGCCGATCAGCGTCGCGGTTGAGCCGACGGACTCTCCCGTACGGTTATCGTACAGATCCAGATGGAGCCTCACATAGCCACTTTGCTTCTGTAGCCTGTATAACGTGAGTTCGGGGAGCGAAAAGGGAATAATGACGCTCGTGATCGGCGGAAGACCGACGAATGTCATGCCCTGCATGGTACCGAGCGATTCAATCATGACCCGGACGAGATACGTGGCCTCACCATCCAGCGTACGATAACCCTTTCGCGCCAGCACAGCCGACACGGCGTCTCGCACGTATGCGGTTTCCAGGCCTCGTGGTTTCGTCGCGCCTTGATCCGACCCGCTCATCCGCACGAGTGAACGGTCTGTGTCGAGGCTGGTGGCGTCGACTTGAAGCATTGCGTGTTCCGGCAATTGCACGGTCAGGTTCAAGAGCGCCCGCTCGATGGCCTGGGTCAGCAGGACCTGCTCTACCGCCGTCCTCGGCGTGCGCGACACTTCTTGCTCGATAGCGCACCCCGAGCACACCAACACAATGAGAGCCAACAGAATGCAGATTCGGTTCATGAACGTTGCGCACATCCTTTGTCAGCACTTCCGGGGCGATGAATCAAGCCAGGAAGGCGCCGGCCTCAGACTAACCAATCGCCACCGGCAGCGCAAGGCGAAGCCCTATCGATAACTTCATGGCCGTCCGTAGAGGCTGGATATTGCCCTTTCGCCTAGGATAATCTTCTCGTCTGTAGACCTGAGACCTGATCGAGAGAGCCTTCCCTTGCAAGAGAACGCCACGACCTTCTATTCCTCCTTCTCGAAGCAGAGCAGGTCCGTGAAA
>DATIGP010000201.1:0-22093 GCA_035454625.1 Nitrospira sp. | reverse complement strand
GAAGTCTCACGGGAAGCGATGCAGCTGTTACGGCTGTATGCTTGGCCGGGAAATATTCGGCAACTCCGTAACCTCCTCGAACGTTTAGTCGTGACGGTACGCGAGGATATGATCCAACCCCAGCATTTGCCGGAGGAGATTCAGGCCAGCCAAGAAGATATTCGAACCATGGTCGTCACCCTCGGAAGTCCCTTGGAAGAAATCGAGAAAGAAGTGATCCAACGGACTCTTGCAGAAGTCACCAATCACCGCGAGAAAGCCGCCAAGCTGCTTGGTATCAGCTTGCGGTCCCTACAGTACAAGATCAAGGAATACGGCATTCGCGAGTAAAGATCCTTTAACTTTACCCGCACTACAACAAACTTTTTGTCTTATCTCCTCTTCAATCTGCAATTCTTGCACGTGTTTGATCGGTTACATGAAAGAGCTAACTCCGCGATCTGTCGCAAGACATCTGAGTCTCACCTTCCAACTGAAAGATTACAATCTGCAGATCTTGCAGGTGACGAGGATGCTCGCAGTCGACTCGTGAATCCGACGGTACTCTGGTTCGGAGGTTCCCCTTGAAAACACACAATAAATCTACTGCTTTGCCCGTTCGCTTCTTGCGGCACCCAGTATGCAGAGACTCGCGTTCAGGGACGGGAATGAATCAGTCGAGGGGAACGCAAGGGGGAAGATAAATGAGCGTTGTGTCCCAGATCACCGGAACTGGAGTCGTTCTCGCCATCCTATTGATAAACGGCTGCACGCACCCCCCCACCACGCAACTTGAAGCAGCCCAAAAGGCTATCGACGCCGTCAAAGCTGCGGAGGCGGAGACATATGCGAAGGACGATTTGGTGAAATTGGAACAGGAGTTCGCCCTAGCCAAGGATGAACTAGCCAAGCAAGAGACAGTCTTCTCTATTTTCAGATCCTATGATGACGTGGACGAAATGCTGAGCAAGGTGGTTGAGTACGGTGGGCATGTGGCGGCCAAGGCGTCACAAAACAAGGAAGCGGCCAAGACGGCAGCCCTTGCTATGGAACAGGAAGCTCACCGGGTCGTAGCGTCAGCTAAGGACCTGATGGCAAAAGCGCCGATCGGAAAAGAACGGGCTGCCGTAGAAACCATCAAGCAGGATCTCACGGGATTAGAAGCTGATCTCGCTCTGATGCATGAGCTTATCCAAAAAGGGAACTATCTCGCGGCTGAAGTGCAAGCCGGGACGTTAAAGAAGAAAGGGGCTGCAGTTTCCGGAGAGATTCAGAGCGCTATCGAGAAGACTAGAAGAAAGCCAAGAGCGCATGCGTAACGGAATAACGGAGCCAGGTCTGCAGCTCAACGAATCGGTTCGGTAAGACATCCGACCGCAAGAACCTAAAAATTGAGTCTCGAAGGATGACGCTTCTTGTCTTGTTCATGGGGATGACTTTTTAGCCGGATTATAGGGAGGACTATAGCAATGTTGACAACTCTTGAGCAGCAGATCGGGTTGTTGCAGGTGACCAAGTATCTGATGGGGATTATTGCGGCAGTCGCAGCCATGGGCTGGAGCTGGGAGCTGTATCCATTTCTTGCATTGAACGTGGTAACTCTTCCTTATGCCGTATGGCGGGAAATACGGAACTTAGAAATGAACGCCCTTGAATGCGGCAAGGCGTGAGAGAGTCATCGATGTCGGGCCAGCCGAATCCATCCGCTGACGTCGATGGAGCTAGGCATTACTCATTTCATTCAGGAAGTGGAATGTTGCATATCCGGCAATCACTTTCTCTTTAGATGCAACAGTAGGTGCAACATTGCAGGAGGGTTGGAGCAGGAAAGGTCAGATAAGTGGAGCAGGAGGGCGGTCATGAGCGTTGAACAAACGAGAGAGGCAACATCAACTCCTCGATCCCCTGACGAAGGCTGGTTTGTCCGACTCGCTCGGCTGCAAGAACTGCTGACCGCGTGCCCCAGCGATATCCTCTCGCGATGCGAATTGGCAGCACTCCTTGAAACGATGGAAATGTACGAAGAGGCCTTGGTCAATTGGAAAGTGGTCATAGATCGTGATGCGAACCATCTCAAGGCGAGGGAAGGGGTAGTTCGCTGCCGCCGGAAGACAGGACGCCACCTCCAACCCGCATGTTGAGGAGGGCCTATGACGACAATCTGGGGTCGTCTTGAACGAATTGCCAAGGATCTCCCTAAGGGCCGACGGGTTGAAGTCAGAACGGTCGTGCCGGGAAGTATAGCAATCCGCACTCACGTACTTGTCGATGAACAGACGCTCATTGCCAGGGGAATAGAACAAGTGGCGCTTTCCAATCTTCGAGAGGGAGAGTTTGTGGAAGTCACCTTTCGCTCGGCACGCACAGGCCTTGTGAAAGCGGACGCGATCTACGCCCAACCAGAGCCTGTGATGAGCGAGTCGAAATGCCCATCCTCAGTGTCGCCCCAAACGAACTCTGAGAGTTCCCATGCTAAGCGGCAAAGGAAAAGTAGCATCTAATGAGACAGAGCCGCATGTCAGAGCATGCTGACATTGTAGTAGTCCACTACCTGAGTAGCATCACTGCACTGGTCTGGTTCGATCTCGCCACCGGCATACTTGCCACAAGTCACGCTGGCTTGCGCGAAACGTTGCGCCGTGGACTACAGGTTTGGGCGGGGCACGTGGTGCACCCACGAAACGAACTGGCTTTTCTCTCGGCTGTATATGATCACTTTTTTCACAATGGATATTGTGTTCCTTGGCTCAGTGTCTCAGGTTTGAAGGACGTACTGGAGCCTATCGCGTTTAGTACGAAGGCGATCGACATGGTTCCTTGGAATAGCCAATGATTCACAAACAGGAGCATCCAATGCCGGGCGGCGCATTGGGCATCGAAAGCTGAGCGGAGCCGAACCTAATCACCACTTTAGTCTTAACCTAGGTAAGCAGGAGGCTGATCGTGAAAGACAACGAAACGCGGGCATGGCGGGATTGGAAAACGACGTGCTACATGGTGCTGCTCATCGCACTGTTGGTAACGGCCGCACATGTAGTTGTGGGGGTTTGAGGATTCGTGGTGGGCTGAACACTCGGTATGCGTCAATCAGAGTAGCGATCATCCCTGTATCTCAGCCAATTTGGCTGAATCGCATCCTTCAATCGTCCTGCGGTAATGTGACGAGAGCGCAAGGGCCTCAAGCGATCGCATGCTGAACCTGCTATGGATTCTTCTCGGCGGATATGCGGTCGGGATTCTTCTTCCGTTCTGTCTCTCCCGACGGTCCAATGCTCAAAGCCTCCCAGCCAGTACACCCGCCATCGTGGCAACTAGTGCAGGCGTCGTTCTGGGGCTTCTCGGCCTCACGTCTTCCGAGCCCGTCACGGGATCGCTCACCTCCACACTTCCGCTACTCACCTTCGCGATTCGGATTGACCCGCTGACGGCATTCTTCCTCTTGACCATCTCCCTCGCCGGTCTGGCCGCGTCGATCTATGCCATTGGATACATGCGACATTTTGATGGGCGTGCATCGGTCTCCACGCTCGGAGCCCTCTTCAATGGGTTCCTGTGTTCCATGACCCTCGTAGTGCTCGCGGACAACGGCTTCTTCTTTCTTATCGCGTGGGAACTCATGTCGTTGCTGTCCTATTTCCTCGTGGTGACAGAGCACGAGAAAGCAGAGGTACGGTACGCGGGATTGTTCTATCTGATCATGACCCATGTGGGAACGGCCTTCATCATCCTGACGTTCTTCATCTTTTTCCAAGAAGGCGGGTCGTTTGCGTTCGAAGCCTTCCGATATCCGGAACATCCTTTGCCGGAGGGCATGAAAACGATCGCGTTTCTGATGGCCTTGATCGGCTTCGGCACCAAAGCCGGTATCGTACCGCTCCATGTCTGGCTGCCGTACGCGCATCCTGCGGCGCCATCGCATATTTCAGCTTTGATGTCCGGCGTCATGATCAAGATCGCGATCTATGCCCTGATCCGGGTGTATTTCGATTTCCTCGGCGGCCAGTTTCCGTGGTGGTGGGGCTTCGTGGTCCTCGTGATCGGCGCAGTGTCTGCGTTACTCGGCGTGATGTACGCGCTGATGGAACATGATCTGAAAAGCTTACTTGCCTACCATAGCGTTGAGAACATCGGCATCATTCTGTTGGGGATCGGGGCGGGGATGATCTTTCAGACCTACGGGCTCAAGGAGTTTGCCACGCTGGGCCTGCTGGCCGGACTATACCATACGATCAACCACGCCATGTTCAAAGCCCTCCTGTTCCTGGGAGCCGGCTCGCTGCTCTATGCCACCCACACACGCAATATGGAGGAATACGGTGGCCTTCTCCGGCGCATGCCATGGACCGGTGCCTGTTTCTTAATCGGCGCTGTGTCGATTGCAGCCTTGCCGCCGACCAACGGATTCGTCAGCGAATGGTTGGTCTTTCAAAGCCTCTTTCTCAGCTTTCACATCCCCGACACTTTCCTGAAGCTGATACTCCCCCTGGCAGCGGCGATGCTGGCCCTGACCGGAGCGCTCGCCTTGGCCTGCTTCGTAAAAGCGTTCGGGATTTCGTTTCTTGCACTGCCACGGAGTACGCACGCCCGACAGGCAGAAGAGGTTCCGATTCCGATGCGCATAGGGATGGCACTCTTGGCTGCAGTCTGTGTCGGCCTCGGTCTTGGACCGATGGTGGTCGTGCCGCTGCTGAACCGAGTCGTCGCGCCGTTTACGGGTGTGTCGATCGAAGGCCAAGTGCTGGCCCTTGACGGTTGGGCGCTAGCCACGGTGAATGTGGAGTTTGCGAGTCTCTCACCACCGATCCTTGCCCTGCTGCTGGGAGGGCTTTCAGTGCTTGGGCTTGGGATTGTAGCGGCCTGCGGCGGGCTTGTGAGGAAGCGCTATTACAAAACATGGGGCTGCGGGATCAACCTGACGCCCCGAATGGAGTATACCGCAACCGGATTTGTGCAGCCCATCAAACGAGTGTTCAGCTCGATTTATCAACCGACGGTGAAGCTCGAGACGGAGTTTCTCCAAGAGTCACAGTATTTCGCCAAACGACGGCGCTTTGAATTTCACGTGGAGCCGGTCTTTCAAAGGTATCTCTACGACCCGGTAGTCGCGTTCGTGACCGCCCTAGCCGGACGTCTGCGGGTCATCCAGGCGGGGAGCCTGCACCTCTACTTGGCCTATATCTTTGTCACGTTGATTGTCCTGTTATTGTTTGCAGTGTGAGCCGATGTTGGACGCCTTCGCTCTTATCGTCATGCAGACCGCCGTCTTACTGGTGGTCGCTCCGTTGATCGTCGGCCTCATCAGGAAGGTGAAGGCACGTCTGCAATGTCGGCGGGGGGCCTCCGTCTTTCAACCCTACGCTGATCTCGTCAAGCTCCTCCGCAAACAGCCGGTTGTCTCATCCACCACGTCGTGGATTTTCACCGCAACCCCCTACATCCTTTTTGCTTCGACACTGGCGGCCGGGCTGCTCGTGCCGGTGTTCATATCTCGTACCCCATTGAGCTTGGCAGGCAACATCATCGCCCTCGTCTACCTGCTGGCCTTGGGCACGTTCTTTTTGATGCTGGCCGGTCTCGACGCCGGTTCGTCCTTTGGAGGGATGGGGAGCAGTCGCGAAGCCATTGTGGCGTCGTTAACCGAACCGGCCATGATGCTGTCGATCTTTGCGATCGCGCTCACGGCTGGGTCTACGAATCTGAGCACCATCGTCCACAAGACGGCGCTACTCCAAGGCATTGTGACCGATCCTTCGCCTCACCTTATGGCGTTCGCCGCGCTGGTCATCGTGGCCATTGCCGAAACGGGACGAGTGCCGGTGGACAACCCAGCCACCCACCTCGAACTCACGATGATCCACGAAGCGATGATCTTGGAATACTCGGGGCGGTATCTGGCGCTGGTCGAATGGGCAGCGGGACTCAAGCTCTTGGTCTTTCTGACCTTAATCGTGAACGTATCCGCTCCCTGGGGAATTGCCACCAGTATGGAGCCGGCCGCGCTCGGTATCGGCCTGGCCGCCTATCTCGTGAAAGTCTCAGGATTGGCGGTGTTTATCGGCCTCCTTGAATCGATGTTTGCCAAGTTGCGTTTATTCAGAGTGACGGACTTGCTGGGAACCGCCTTTATCCTGGCGCTGCTCGGACTCATCTTTTTCTACGTTCTGCGAGGCTGACGTGCCGCTGATGACACCACCTATCGGATCGCAGTTGGTGGACTTGGGGTCGGCTCTCTTGTTGTTGACCTGTTTTGGAATTGTGGCGCAGCGGCGGCTGTCGGCCTGTGTCGATCTGTTTGCCCTGCAATCGGTTTTCCTCGCGCTCACCGCGACTCTCGTCGCATTTCTGACGGGGATTCACCACATTTACGTCGCCGCCGCCCTTACTATTCTGATCAAGGCGATCGTCATCCCGCGGATCTTGAAGAAGGTGATCGAGCGACTCAACGTTTCGCGTGAACTGGTGATGAACATCAATGTGCCGGCCAGCCTGCTCATCTGCGGGGTGCTGGTCATGGTCGCCTTCTTGATCACACAGCCGATCATTCCGTTTGGGCACCTGCTGACCCGCGATTCGCTGGCCATTGCCCTGGCGATCGTGCTCATCGGTTTCTTCACGATGATCGCGCGCCAAAAGGCCGTCACGCAAATGATCGCGTTCCTGGTCATGGAAAACGGCCTCTTCTTAGGAGCCACGGCTGCAACCTATGGCATGCCGCTGATCGTCGAATTAGGCGTGTTCTTCGACGTGTTGGTCGCCGCCTTGATCGCAGGCATCTACACGAATCGACTGCAGGATGCCTTCGACAGCGTGGATACCACTCACCTCAGCGAGTTGAAGGAATGAGCGATTTAACCACCACGATCGCCGTCAGCCTGCTCCTGCTCGCGCCGCTTGTGGCTGGGGGGCTCAGCCTGCTGCTGACCGGCTCGCGCTGGCTCCATGTGACCAATCTGACCAGCATCGGAACACTGGTCGCCGCAGAGGTCATGATCGCTCGATCCGTCTTCGCGCAAGGCTCGATCACAGCGTTCGGTGAGATCATTTACATCGACGCCCTCTCGTCGGTCATTCTGTTCATTATCGGGATGGTCGGCCTGGCCTGTTCCCTCTATATGCGGTCGTATATGGACGAACAAGTCGCCCGCGGCGTCATCGCCCCCAAGCGCCTCAACCTGTTCTTCTTCCTGTTTCATATGTTCCTGCTAGCCATGGTCGTCGCGACCGTTGCCAACAGCTTAGGCGTGCAATGGGTGGCGATTGAAGCGACGACGCTGACGACGACGTTCCTCATTGCGTTCTGGCGGCGGCGCGAATCGTTGGAAGCCGGCTGGAAATACCTCATTCTCTGTTCCGTCGGAATCTCCCTGGCTCTGTTTGGAGTCGTGCTGATGTATTATTCCTCCTTGCGCGTACTGGGAGATGTCAGTTCGGCCCTCAACATCACCCAACTCCAGCAGGTGGCCGGTCAGCTGGACCCTCACATCCTCAAATTGGCCTTTGTGTTTCTGTTTGTCGGCTACGGCACAAAAGTCGGCCTCGTGCCGATGCACAGCTGGCTGCCCGATGCCTACACGGAGGCGCCTGCGCCAGTGGCGGCCATGCTGGCGGGGGTGCTGGAAACCGTGGCGGTCTATGCAATTTTGAGGTGCCGGGGTATCGTCGATCAGGCCGTGTCCCCTGATTTCACTGGCGGTCTCTTAGCCGTCTTTGGGCTTGTATCGTTCGCGCTCGCGGCGTTCTTTATCCTCTTGCAACACAATTACAAACGTCTCTTTGCCTACTCCAGCATTGAGCACATGGGCTTGGCAATGGTCGGGTTCGGGGTCGGGGGCCCAATCGGAAATTTTGGCGGCCTGTTCCATCTGGTCAATCATGCCTTTGCCAAATCACTCGCCTTCTTTGCGGCAGGCAATATCCACCGCCGGTTCAAGACGGTCGAGATCGATCAAGTTCGCGGCCTTACGACCGTCCTGCCCTGGTCTGCGCTGGCACTGTTGATCGCAGGACTTGCACTGGCCGCACTCCCGCCCTTTGCGCTCTTCACAAGTGAGATGCAGATTATCACCGCGCTGGGATCATCGGGTCTCCCAAGTGAATGGACCCAGCCGCGCACAGGGTTGCCCATCGTGGTTCTCTTGCTCTGTAGTCTTATTGCGTTCGGCGGTCTTCTCCATCGTATCACTAGCATGGTCTGGGGCGTGGCCCCCGGGCACATCGTCCCCGGGGAGCAGTGGTCCGTAGGACACGTGCCAATCATTCTCTTGGGAGCCGTGCTCGTGGGATTCTGCTGGGCTCTGCCGCCTCCTCTGCAGCAGCTCTTTGAAGCCGCCTCAACCTTGTTGGTAAACCGGTAGTCGGGAGGAAACAGTGACAGACAATCCATCGCTTGAGCGATCAATCGAGCAACAGATACAGATAGCCTTTCCCGGATTGATTCCGAATTACCCTTCAGACACAGCTCTGGTGCAGTATCGCATAGCCAAACTCCAACTACCGGAACTCGCGCGGTTTCTTCATCAGAAGATGCACGGCCGCCTGGCTCTGCTGTTCGCGGTTGATTGCCGACCTCTGGAGAAGAAGTACGAGTTGCAGTACCTATTCGCGTTCAAATTCCGCCAACCATTCGTACTCGTGACCACAGACCTGATCGGAGATGACCATCTGTTCACGTCGATCACGCCCGCGCTTCATGCCGCACAATGGTATGAACGGGAAATTCGTGATCTCTTCGGCTTGATCCCACAAGGCCACCCGGATCTTCGTCGTCTGGTTCGACACGAGCATTGGCCGAAGGGAACCCATCCGTTACAGAAAGACTTTTCGTGGAACAATGTCTTGGAACGCCAGCGGGGCGAATACCATTTCCACCGTATTGAAGGGGAGGGAGTCTTCGAAGTCCCGGTCGGACCGATCCATGCCGGGATCATCGAGCCAGGGCATTTCCGCTTCTCGGTCGCCGGTGAGCCGATCATGCAGCTGGAACTACGGCATTTCTGGAAACATCGTGGCCTGGAAAAACTCTTCGAGCAACGGACATTGACAGAAGCCGTGCCCCTAGCAGAGCGAGTGTCCGGCGACACGACCATCGGACACAGTCTGGCCTACTGCCAAGCGGTGGAAACGCTCCTGCATCTCGACGTGCCACGACGCGCCAGGTACCTCCGTTCTCTCTTTCTGGAACTGGAACGACTGTACAATCATCTCGGCGATATCGGCGCGATGTGCAATGACACGGCCTATGCCCTCGCCCATGCGCATTGTGGTCGGATGAAGGAGCGGATCATGCAACTCAATGAACGGCTGGTTGGCTCGCGCTTCCTGCGAGGCGTCATGCAGGTCGGGGGAGTCAGGTGGGACGTCGATCGCGGCCAACTCAGCAACCTCGTTGAAGAACTCAACGGCATCCAAAAGGACTTCTCCGAAGTGGGCGCCATCATCTTTGCCAATGCCTCGCTCACAGATCGACTTGAGACCACAGGAGTTCTGACTGAACGGATTGCCTGGGATCACGCCGTGACGGGAGTGGTTGGACGGGCGTCGGGGATGGATCAGGATGTCCGACGAGATCGCCCCTTCGCCGCGTATGACGAACTGCCCGTGAACGTCGCGCTCTATCGCTATGGTGACGTGCGGGCGAGATTGCGCGTCCGTGGCGATGAGATCCACGAATCGATCCGGCTCATTCGTGAGATTGAGGCGCGAATTCCGGATGGTCCCATAGTGGTTAAATCCGACCGATCGGCGTCTTCTGGAACCTGGACAGTCGCGGCCGTAGAAGGATGGCGAGGCGAGATTCTCTATTTCGTATCAGCCGGAGACGATGGAATGATTCATCGTTGCAAAGTTCGCGATCCCTCATTCGTGAATTGGCCTGCCATAGAATGGGCCGTGTTAGGGAACATCATTCCTGATTTTCCACTCATCAACAAGAGTTTCAATCTCTCCCATGCGGGCAATGACCTCTGAGAAAGGGACAGGCCATGTTTCGTATCATCAAAAAAAGCCTTAAGACAGGTATCGTCACCGGACAATATCCAGAATCGGGAGTATCGTCCGAACCAATCAACCCAACCGTAACGGAAAGAGCTAAGGTCTTTCGACGCTCCCTCACAATCCGCGAAGTCGACACCGGCTCCTGCAACGCCTGCGAAGTGGAAATGAATGCCTTGATGAATCCGGTATACGACGCCGAACGGTTCGGTCTCCATGTCGCAGCTTCTCCGCGCCATGCCGATGCATTGATAGTGACTGGGCCGGTCACCGTTAACATGGAGCGAGCCTTGAAAGACGCGTACAAGCAGACGCCTGATCCGAAAATCGTCATCGCACTCGGCGACTGTGCGATCACCTGTGGACTGTTCAAAGGCAGTTATGCAGTGACAGGACCAGTGGAACGACACATCCCTGTTGATGTTCGCATCCCCGGCTGTCCGCCGCGGCCGACAGAAATTCTGACGGTCTTGTCAAAATTGCGAAAGCCGGTGGAATGAGGCTACCCACATGGGCGGATGCGGCCGTCGATGATTCGGACAAAAAGGCCTTATCGGCATCCTAATTAGCTGTCTCCGGTGTTTTTACGGCACTCTACGCCACTTTCTTTCCATCGAGCACTTCACGAACTTTTTGCGTCAATAGATTGGGCGTGAACGGTTTCTGCAGAAAGGCCGTGTCCCGATCGACTCCACCTTGTTCGAACACCGGATGATCGGGATAGCCCGACATGTACAAAACCTTGATCTCGGGCCGTACCACCGTCAATTTCTCCGCAACCTCCGGCCCGCTCATCTGCGGCATCGCGACGTCTGTCAGCAGCAAGTGGATCGGGCCCAGGTGTTTCGCGCCCGTCAAGAGTGCCTCGATGCCGTGACGAGCGACCAACACCTCATAGCCGTTAAGACGAAGCGCCTCCTGGACCAGCCCGCGCACCGACGGGTCGTCCTCGACCACAAGTATGGTTTCCCGCCCGATCGCTCGGTCAACCGTCCCACCGGCAACCGGCGCGGCTTGTGTGGTCTCCTCTACTTTCGGGAAAAAGATCTTGCACGTGGTTCCCTGTCCGGGCTTGCTCTCGATTCCGATCGTTCCACCGCACTGCTTCACGATTCCGTACACCGTGGACAACCCGAGACCCGTGCCCTTGCCTTTTTCCTTCGTGGTAAAAAACGGCTCAAATAAATGCGATTGGGTTTCTTCGCTCATTCCATGGCCCGTGTCCCTGATGGCCAGAAGGACGTAGGATCCCTCATCGAGCATCATGGTCTCCCGTCGTGGACCTTTTCCGATGGTGACATTCCGCGTCTGGATCGTCAGCTGACCTCCCTTCGGCATGGCGTCCCGAGCGTTCACGGCCAGATTCATGATTACTTGCTCGATCTGGCCGGGATCGGCCTTGATCGATCCCAGCTGCGGCTCGAGGTCCGCACAGAGTTCAATGATGTCCTCGCCGATCAGCCTCCGCAGCATTCCGTCCATGTTCATGACGATCGCGTTCAGATCCACGATCTTCGTCGCGACAAATTGCCGCCGGCTGAACGCGAGCAGTTGGCTGGTCAGGCCGGCAGCTCGATCAGCGGCCTTCTTCACTTCTTCCATCTCACGTCGCGCAGGATCCGCCGCCGCCAAGCGACTCAGGATCAACTCGCTGTACCCGCGAATGACCGTCAGTAAGTTGTTGAAGTCATGGGCGACGCCGCCGGCGAGCCGCCCCACGGCCTCCATCTTTTGCGCTTGGCGCAGTTGCGCTTCCGTCAGATGCAGCGCCTCTTCGGCCCTTGTGCGTTCTCCGAATTGTCCGATTTTCAACCCGACGTCGGTGATCATACTGAGCAGTTCGCTGTCCGGCTCGCGTACCTGATGACTGAAGAACTCGATAACGCCCTCGACTTCCCCGCCGATACGAATCGGAAATCCGAACGCTCCATGAAGTCCGGATTTAGCAGCCAAATCGGCTCGAACAAAGGCCGGATCGAGCGTCACGTCTTTGATCCACACCGGCTGCCCGCTTTCCCAAATTCGACCCGGCAGTCCTACCCCCGGCTTGAAGGTCTGATGCTGGATTTGTTCGATAAACTCATTGACGGAAAGCGTCGTGACTCGCCAGTGATCGACGCACCGTAACGTTCCCGATTGTCTGTCCAGTCTCCAGAACACACCGAGGTCCCATTCGAGGCTCTCGCCGACCGCCTGAATGATTTTCGGCACCGCTTCTTCAAGTCTCACGGCTTCCGACAGGACACGCGTCACCGCATATTGGGACGCCAATCGCCGTTCCGCCCGACGGCGATCCGTAATATCCCGCACAAACGCACTGAAGATATAGGCTTCACCGATACGCGCCGGCGAGACGGCAAGCTCGACGGGAAACTCGTGGCCTTCCTTATGTCGCGCCGCAATTTCGATCCGACGATTCAGTACCGGACCGACGCCGCTCTTGAGATATTCTCGAATCCCTTGAGCGTGCGCGTCGCGATCGCGGTCCGGGATGATGGTGTCCGAAAGTAATTTGCCCATCGCCTCTTCGCGGGTCCACCCGAAGATGGCCGTCGCTTGGGCATTCCACTCAGTCACGATTCCTGCGGCATCAATGGTGATGACTCCGTCGAGCGCCGTATCGACGATCGCTCGATTGCGTTCCTGACTTTGCAGTAAGGCGGCCTCAGCGGCCCTCGCCCAGGCACTTTCTTGCTGGGCTTGCCGATATTCCGCCCGCAATCGAGCCGTCGACCACAGCAGCAATACCAACAACGGAAGCCAGACGGCGGCCACGATGCTGCGCTCAACATGGCCGAGGAGAAACGTCCCCACGCCCAATGTAAACAGCGTGATCAAGACCATCACGAACATCAACCACTCGTATCGGCGAGCCGTGGAAGGGGTTCGCTCTTCCGATTGCGTCATGTGGTCATCCTTGTGATCACCCAGGTATTTAAGACCGCGGATGGGCGATAGGCCGACTTGGCCGCGCGTAATCCCGGCAGACCCGCATCATCCATGGCATTAATATAGACCGCCCCTTGCGCGGCGGCAGTGCGGCAGGTTTCGCGGAAGACATACTGAGCGAGACCCGGGATCGAACGGTCGGCAACCTCCAACAAGATGCACCAGGTTTGAGGCGTCAACCAGTAGCCGAACGTATAGGCGGCGATGGCATCGTTGATTTTCACAACGGTACCCGACAAGCCGATCCGTTCATGCTCTTGAAAGACGAGCGCATGGGCACTTTCTGCATCTTCGAGAAGCAGCTTCCCCATTTGGTCGAGATTGCCCTGGCGTTTCTGCTCGGCCCACCGTCGATACAGACGCACGCAATCGGACCGATAGTCATCCCGATAGGGTTCTCTGGTCGCCATTTGTTCTCGGGCTACACGATTGCAGAGTGCCCGTTGGGACTTATACTGATCTCCCGCCAATGCAGCCAAAGCGTCGACTGGGTAGAGATAGTCGCCTTCTTTCTGGCGGAATTGAAATTCGTCGCGCCCCAGCAGTCGTCTTTGGGACTCCATCACGTTTTCGATTCGACTCACCGGCGACTGCCCGTTCCATGACAGCATCAGGGTGAACGCTTGCTCCACCGCCTGATCCAGAGGACCGGCTCCGAGCGGCGGCAGTGGCATAAACCAACCGTCCGGAGACTCTGCAAAGAGAAACAACGTGTCATCGGACTCCATCCACCAATAGGGCAGCAACGCTGTCCATATGTAATGGTAGGGAAACGTAAATGCAGCGGGCGTATCATGGCTGATCACGTGAGCCCGTTCGAGCGCATGTGCGAAACGCCGCGCGTCCGACAACGTCAGTGGATGGAGCCGAGGATCAACTCGCTTAGGACCAAGCCGAGCCGTCAGGTGGGGGAGCGCCTTAAGAACGACCACATCCTCCTGAAAACGCCCGATGAGGCGAGGATGAGCCACGATCATCTCCACGATCGCCTCATCCGCGAGGGAAATCGCGACATGGTCTCCATACTCGTGAATTGTACTCGTCGGCGCGTCGCACATGAACGGACATTTGGAGTCCCAGCCGAGCAGCACTTCGCTGCCCGACGCATCCCACATCAACGCCAGCGGATACAGCCGACAATCCAACGGGCGAACGTCATACATTCCGCACCGGCCTGACGCAGAATCAAACGCAGGACAGAGATACCCTTCGCCGATCGGATTCTTGACAAGCTCGACCTGCGAGCCGGATTTGTCGGGAAAGAGCGACTCCGGTACTCCATGTGCGATAGCCTCACTGATTTCCGGACGCGTAAAGTATGGGCGAAGAAAGCTGTCGGCTTCCGGGAAACGACAGCACACATCACAACGAAAACACGTTGCATCCGGAACGAGCTGAGGCAAAACCGCGATCGTTTGTTTGGAATCCACTGTACTGAGGTCCATCGACCTCCAATCATACGATGCATGCCGGACGGTAGCAAGGAAGGTTCGCTTCCGATCATCGCGCGACTTGTCGGCATTGCCTCATATTCCATACCCATCGGAGCAACCTGCCGACCTCTTGTCGGTCTTCGATGTGCGTGTTAGCATTGCTGACTTCGCCCATCTACGCCGTTCCCGGAATCTAAGCTGAGGATTGCTCGTTGGCGCAGACCGAATCCTTTTGCCCGACTCTCCGGCCCGAGACCGCACGCGACCGCTGCCGGACCATTCGCGAGCACTTGTGTCGCGCGAACCTGTTCGGCGATCCATCGGCGGTTTCCCAACAGAACGTCACATCAGAATTGCAGGGGGCAACCTCCTGGCGCATCAGCCCCTGCCCGTTTTACCTATCTTCCGATCAGCTGCAGTTCTTCACCGATTTGGGGCCGCAGCTGCTTTCGTTCTATCGAGCGCTGAATCGGCTCTACCACGAGAGCGTCAAAGGCGTTCAACCGGCCTGGGTGGCGGGATACCTCGATCAAGGCAAGCCGGACGTGTTGGTGCAGTACAGCCGGATGAAACGGTTTCGTGATGCCCTGCCCGCAGTCATCAGGCCCGATGTCATTCCCACACAGGCCGGCATGGTCATCACCGAACTGGATTCGGTGCCAGGGGGAATCGGGCTGACCGCTTGCCTATCGGCCATCTATCACGACCTTGACGGCGATAAACTCATCGGGGGACGAGACGGAATGATACGTGGATTTGCCCGCATGCTGCGATCGCTGCAAGGTCGGCGTGAGGGATGCATGGCGATCGTGGTCTCGGAGGAATCAAAGGATTACCGGCCGGAAATGTCCTGGTTGGCCGCACGATTTCGCGAAGAGGGATTGTCTGCATGGTGCGTTGAGCCGCGCGAGATCCGGTTTACAGAAGAAGGACTCCGCCTTCGCATTGATGCTCACGAACAGCCCATCAGCGTGATCTATCGCTTTTACGAACTGTTTGACTTGTTGAACATTCCAAAATCCGAGCTCGTTCAATATGCGGCCAAGAAAGGTTGGGTTTCCGTCACGCCGCCCTATAAGCCTGCTCTAGAGGAGAAATCGGCCTTCGCACTGCTGCACCATCCTATCCTCCGCCCATTCTGGGAAAAGGAACTCGGAGCCGATTGTCTGGTCCATCTGAGTACAATCATGCCGAAGACCTGGTTGCTGGACCCGGCGCCGCTCCCTGCGATTGCGACAATTCCCGGACTCCACGTCGGCGGACGTGCCGTTGCACATTGGTCCGGTCTCGAGACGGCCACGCAGAAGGACCGCCATTTCGTCATCAAGCCCTCCGGTTTTTCCTCACTGGCTTGGGGAAGCCGAGGTGTCTTCATCGGTCATGACATGCCTCAGAGCGCCTGGGTTGACGCGATCCGGGACGTCCTGGCATCATTCCCCACCACGCCCTATATCTTGCAAGAGTTCCATAAGGGGAAGTTATTCGAAATGGATTATCTGGATGAAGACATGCGGATGATCGTGCGCATGTCCGGCCGCGCACGGCTGTCTCCCTATTATTTTGTCTCGGACGATAAAGCGGAACTCGCTGGCATTCTGGCAACGATCTGTCCGGCCGACAAGAAGATCCTTCACGGCATGAAGGACGCCATTCTGGTTCCTTGCGCCCTACGGCCGGACTGATGCGCACTTTCCCAATAAACCATAAAATGGGCGTTCCACTTTGTTCCATTTCCTGTTAGCCTTATACCATTGTGGCTGTAACGCTTTTCCATGTGGACTGGTGCCCTGACTGCCAAGTGGTCCGCCGAAAACTGGCCGACTTGGGACTGACCTATGAGGGGGTCGTCGTACCCGACAGTCGACGCATGCGTACGCAGGTGTACCAGGTATCCGGCCAATACTATGTGCCGGTCCTCAAGGACGGTGATCTCATTCTGACGGAAACCGCCGACATTCTGGCCTATTTGGACGAACGGTATCGTGCCGACCGCTCGGGAGCCCCGGCAGCAACCGATTTTCAGTCGCAAGCGCGCACCACGCCCGACGTGCCTGGCACCGACGACGAACACCCTTCTTGCCGGATTGGCTGATCAACGAAGGACGATTCATGGAAGACTGGAGACAAGTCCTGGCGAAGAGCATCGTGAAGCCCAAGGACTTGGCCGACCGGTTCGGCGTCGATGAAAAAGAGATCGAAGCGATCGTCGGCCCTTATCCCATGCGGATCACTCCCACCGTACTGGAGACGATCAAATCTAAAGATGACGCGATTTGGAAACAGGTGGTCCCCGACATAACCGAATTGGACGACATTGCGGCCGATGACGATCCTCTGGAAGAGGACCTCATGAGTCCGGTTCCTCACCTGGTTCACCGCTATCCGGACCGGGTGCTGCTCATGGTGACGAATCAGTGCCCGATCTATTGTCGGTTTTGTACGAGGAAGCGACTCGTCGGAAAACCAGGTTTCCTCAAAAAAGGTGAGCTGGACCGGGCCATTCAATACCTTCGGGAACACACAGAGGTACGGGATGTGATCCTCTCGGGAGGCGACCCGCTGCTGCTTCCCGACCATCTCCTCGAACGGGTATTGAAAGCGCTTCGAACGATCCCTCACTTGGAGCTCGTACGGATCGGTTCGCGGGTCCCCGGGTCATTGCCGCAACGCATCACGTCCAAGCTCTGTGACATCATGAAACAATACCATCCCATTTACATGAACCTGCACTTCAATCATCCGGACGAGTTGACGCCGGACGTCAAAGCCGCTTGCGGCCGGCTGGCGGATGCCGGCATTCCACTCGGCGCCCAAACCGTCCTCCTGAAAGGCGTCAACGACGATCCGGAAATCATGAAACGCCTCGTCCATCAGCTGCTCCTTGCACGGGTGAAACCTTACTACCTCTATCAGGCCGATTTGACTAAGGGGACGAATCATTTCCGGACGACCGTCGAAACCGGTCTGAACATCATCAAGGCTCTCCAGGGCCATACGAGTGGCATGGCCGTGCCGCATTTTGTGATCGATGCGCCGGGTGGCGGCGGCAAGATTCCCCTCTTACCTGATAACTATGTGGTCCATCTGGATGAAGACGGGGCGATCCTCCGTAACTATGAGGACAAGACGTTCCATTACCCCCAACCAAAGCCCGACAATCGACGGGAGCTTCCGATGATCGGTGTCGGCTCCTCGGTCCATGCTTCAGAAGAAGCCTACGCGGCTTGCAGCGACACCTACCCGGATCGCGACGGGTACGCCGCCTGGGGCAACAGCTGCGGCGGAGATGCGGACGACCTGTGAGCATCTACTCATCCCGAGCCGGTATTCTCCCCTATCAAGACATCAAGCGCTTGATTGCAAGCCGAGCCATCACGGCCTCTCCCTCGATCGAAGACAGACAGATCCAGCCGGCCAGCCTCGATCTTCGTCTTGGCAGCAAGGCCTATCGGCTCATCAGCAGTTTCTTGCCGGAATTGTCGGCCATCTCCTCGAGACTAAACGTGCTGGATTTTTATCAGTCGGATCTCGTGATGTATGAGATGAATCTGACCGACGGGGCGATTCTGGAAAAAGGCCATGTGTATCTTATTCCATTGCTGGAACAGCTGGCCCTCCCGAAAACGATCCGTGCGCGGGCAAATCCCAAAAGCACGACGGGCCGTCTGGATGTCTTCACCCGCGTGGTGACGGATCTCACCTCCGGGTTCGATGAAATCCGCGCCGGTTATCGAGGCCGGCTCTTTCTGGAGGTCGTCCCGCGCTCGTTCGCCATCAAAGTCCGCGCTGGGCAGTCGCTGAATCAAATCCGGTTTGTGTACGGCGAGGCCACGGTGCCGGACCGAGCGCTGCAGACGCTGCATCGACACACGCCATTGCTGTATCACAATGTAGCGTCCCATACGACCGTCGGCAACCGAGAATTCCGGGTGGAGCGCGGACTGTTCCTCCGCATCGACCTCGCCGGGACGGATCAGAGAGACTCTCGCGTGATCGGGTACCGCGCAAAGAAAAACAGCCATGTCATTGATCTGGAGAAGGTCGGCCATTATGCCGCGGCTGATTTCTGGGAACCGCTCCATCGCCATCGTCATGACAGCTTGTTATTGGAGCCGGAAGAGTTTTATATCCTTGCCTCGAAGGAGCGCATTCGCGTGCCGGCCGGCTATGCGGCCGAGATGGTGGCCTACGAAGCAGCTTGCGGAGAGTTGCGGACTCACTATGCCGGTTTTTTTGACCCTGGATTCGGCTATGGATCGAAGGGAGAGATCAAGGGGACTCAGGTCGTGCTGGAAGTTCGGCCTCATGACGTGCCGTTCTTGATCCATGATGGACAGACCTTTTTCAAGGTCGTCTATGACAAGATGAGGGGGGTGCCGACTCAACTCTATGGGTCCGTGTTGGGATCGTCCTATCAGCGACAAACGTTGACGCTCAGTAAGCACTTTAAAGTCTAGCAGGATGTTGAAAATCTCCTCCAGCTTCGTTCTCGCATCGCTCAGAGACTCAACGTACCCACGGGTAAGAGCTGCGAGAGCAGCTCGGGGCGGGGCGGGTGAGAAAGAATACGCTTCGCCCTTAGGACACTGGGCGCTCACCAACTCGCGCCCGTCCGCGGACGTGACGCTCATTATTCTTCGCGTCGCGGACCTCACTGCGGCCTCGCTGGGCGGCCTTTTTGAACATCCTGCGAGCTATGTGGAGACTACTAGCCATGGTTCCTTCCGACTTACCGCCTCAAGATAAGTCTCTGCACCCGTCGCGTCGCACCGAGCCGGAAGAGCAGGGAGGCGGGAACGAGCATCAAATACACGTCATCGGCTTGATGGTGGGAACGGCGTTGATGTTTATCGGTTTTCTCAACGTATTTCTGTCCATCAGCGGCGGATTCGAGATCAATGTCGTGCCGTTCCTCATTTACTTTTGCGGCCTGACGATATGGGCCAATGCGGCCATCGAAACTCCGACCCTCCGCTATGGCGTCATGGCCACAGCGATCGCTTTGGCTTTAGGCCTGTTTCAATACGGAGAAGTTCTGTTTTGGCACAAGCAGGTGCTGTTCTGGGTCACCATCGTCATTGTGATGTACTTCATGTTCGTCGAGCCCAAGAAACCCGCGCCGTGATTATGATCGGGCTTGACGCGTGGTCCGCCATTCCAAGCCGATGACGATCTCCGTCATCATTCCCACCTTGAACGAAGAACGAAGCCTTCCTGGCACGCTCGCGTCTCTCTCGGACTCTGCCTTTACCGAAATTATTATAGTAGACGGCGGCAGCACGGACGGTACCCTCCGCCTCGCTCAGGATTTTTGCGCCCGCACGGACCACGCCCGTGTCGTTACGGCGCCGCAGGGGCGTGCGCGCCAAATGAACGAAGGAGCGAAAGTCAGCGGGGGCGAAATTCTGATGTTCTTGCATGCCGACACACAGTTGCCGGCGCAAGCCGGACGGAGCGTCGAACGGGCCTTGGCCAAGCCGACGGCCGTGGGGGGACGCTTCAACGTCCGCTTCGATACCCCGTCGGCCTGGGGACGAGTCATCAGTTCTTTTATGAATTATCGATCGCGCCTCACGAGCATTGTCACCGGGGACCAAGCGCTATTTGTCCGTCGTCAGGTGTTCGAGCTGCTCGGCGGGTTCTCCGAAATTCCGCTGATGGAAGACATCGAATTCAGCAGACGACTGCAGCAAGCCGGTCGAATCGTAGCGCTCCGTGACACAGTTGTCACGTCGTTCAGGCGCTGGCACACGCAAGGCCCCTTAAGGACAATCGTCCTCATGTGGACCCTGCGCTTCCTGTATTGGGTCGGCGTCAGCCCGCATCAGCTTGCTCGCGTCTATCGGTCGGTGAGGTAGTACATGCCGAATCTTTATCTTAACAATCCGACCTCAGGACGCAGTACTGCCCTGGTGATTTTTGCCAAAGCGCCGATCCCGGGCCAGGTCAAGACACGTCTTTGTCCGCCTCTGACCCCGGATGAAGCGGCCACGCTTCACGGCAGTTTCGTCCTCGATGCTTTGGAGAGAACAAAGGTCGTTGCTACACAACTCAACCAGCCGCTGGATCGCTATCTTGCCTGCGCGCCGGCCGCCACGCATGTCTTCTTCAGGATCATGGAGGAGCGGCAGGGTGTGAAGCTGATCGATCAGGTCGGTGGCGACCTGGGCGCGCGCATGAACCAAGCTTTTACAACATTGTTTGCAAACGGGCATCAACAGATCTTGCTCATGGGCACGGATGTGCCGACGCTTCCGCTGGATCATGTCAAACAGGCCGTCATCGCACTGGAGAACCATGATCTCGTGCTCGGGCCGGCGTTTGACGGAGGCTATTACCTCATCGCTCTTAAGCGGCCGATTCCAGAACTCTTCGCCGATATTCCTTGGTCGAGCGACCAAGTACTGAAACTCACCCAAGAGAAAGCCGCTTCGCTCGGACTGAAGACCGGCCTAATTCAGCCGTGGCGCGATGTAGACACATTGGCGGACCTCCAAGCCCTCATCGACACTTGTCACGCCGAGATCAAAAAGCCGAAGAAAGATCGGGCTTTTTCAAACCGCACTGCCGGCGTACTTGAGGCACTCGCCAAACGGATTCGGTCGAGAGCATAATGCCCCATCAAACGTTCAACCAGGAAGACCCATGGACCGGCACGTTGCACTAATCACTGGAGGAGCGAAAGGGATCGGACGAGGGATTGCACTGGACCTTGCTTCACGGCATTGGAGCATAGCCTTCTGCTATCGAAGCAGCGAAACAGAGGCAAAAGCGACGGCGCAGAGCATCATGGAGCGTGGAGGACAAGCGCTGGCCTTTCGTTGCGATGTTTCCGATCCAACGGCAGCCAAGAGTATGGTCAGACAAATCGAACAAGAATGGGGTCGAATCGATGTCCTGATCAATGGAGCAGGCCCCTATCATCGAATCAATCTGTTCGACGAAACTGTCGAGGGCTGGAACGAAATGTTCGCCGGCAACTTGCATCCCATTTTCTATTTGGCGCAAGCCGTCGCGCCGGGCATGAAGGCCCGCAAGGCCGGTCGTATCGTCAGCTTCAGCATGGCCAATGCGGATCAGATGGAAGCTCAATCCGACGTGACCGCCCACTATATCGCTAAGGCCGGCGTGCTCATCCTGACCCGCACGCTGGCGAAGTTGTTAGCGCCCCATGGCATTACCGTCAATGCGATCTCGCCGGGCTTCATTGATTCGGGGAGCGCGCCGCCTCAAGAACTCGCCGCCATGACCAAACGGATTCCCGCCGGATACATCGGAACGGTCGATGATACCGTTGCAGCCGTTCGTTATCTGCTGAGCGAAGAAGCGCGGTACGTGAACGGGGCCAACATCCAAATCAGCGGAGGATGGGGAATTTAAAAAGGAGAATCCATGCTATCGGAACAGGAACGGGAGAATCATAGGCGTTTCGTTCTGGCGCTTCAACACGAACATGTGACGTGCGCCAAGCCAGGCTGCGGCGGACCCATGCAGGTGACGGATCATACTCCGCACAACGCAAAGGTGAAAAAGTATGAAGCCGAATGTGAGCAATGCCATACAGTGGAGCACATCACCGGGAAGGAAGAACACGCGCCGCCTTGGGACGTCGCTTCCATTACGATGATGGCCGAGGTCCATCTCCTCCACGATCAGCCGACCTGCCCCTACGACGACACGCCCATTACCTTTATCTCCTTACCGAATCCCCGCCGCAAAGCCCGTTACCGCCTCCAATGTTA
>DATIGP010000200.1:0-6891 GCA_035454625.1 Nitrospira sp. | reverse complement strand
AGGCAAAGCTATCCTTTTGGGATTCCCTGATTCTTGAGGCTGCACTGGTTGCTGGAGCGACACTCCTGTACTCAGAAGATTTTCAGACCAGTGCCGTATTCGGTAAGCTACGGATAGTTAATCCTTTCAACTAAACCGGCTTCAAAGTAACTTCCTGATTTCTCAGCCTCGTCTCCGCTGCGTTAGTTCACAATTGCGGTCTTACAGTGTAGTGATTCTTAAGCCCGGTTTTACTCACGAGGCCGGCCTGGATGACTGTGGATCACCGTATCTGCTTCCTCGTTACTCGATCCATTCTATCCACGCACCTTCTTGAGATTTCCTTGTCCGAACCCCCCGTCGATCCTAGAGTTGGGACATGATTGTTAGGGAGACAACTACGACGCATTGCCCGAAATGCCGGGCCGAACGGCTTGAGGAGGCGACGGAGTGTATCCGATGCGGCATCATCTTCGCTAAGTTCCGGACAGGTTCGGTGAGAGTCCAGAGTGTATCTTCTTCGACCTCGATTAAGCGCTTTCGATGGTCAGTGACGGCCAAGCAGTGGCTTATCGAGTCGGACACAATGACCGACTCCATGACGTTCTACGGACGCGCTGCCGTATTCGCAGCCATGGTGTGGTGGGGGTGGAGGTTCATCACGACGCCGCTCGAAACGAATTACGCCGGAGAATCGTTTCTCCACCTCATCAATCTGCCTTTTCACGAAGCCGGCCATCTGATCTTCATGCCGTTCGGTCGCTTCATGACGATTCTGGGGGGCACGCTCGGTCAGATTCTCATGCCGATGATCTGTCTCGTGACGTTCGTCATAAAGACTCGCGACCCATTCGGTGCCTCGGTGGCTTTGTGGTGGACAGCCCAGAGCATGATGGATATCGCTCCTTACATCAATGATGCACGAACAATGGACCTTCTATTGTTGGGCGGAGTCACTGGGAAGGAGACTGACGGTCATGACTGGAACAATATCCTGACCATGCTGGATTTATTGGAATGGGACCATCGGCTGGCTCATCTCACGTACAACGTTGGAATTCTCCTCATGTTCGGCTCCTTCCTCTGGGGAGGCATTATCTTGTTGCGCCATTATCGCCGGTTCTCCTCGTCCGGTTGTTCCTCGCTGTAAGCGCTGGGATCCCTACTCCAACAAGTCCGATTGGCGGCTGGACCACCACACGGTGATTGCCGCAACTGCTTTTCTCCAGGCATGCCAGAATGTATAGTGTCGCGCGGAAAAGTTTTGGGGAATAGAAGAGGCTGAAGTGAAGAGCCTGCGTGCGTCCACAATCACGCGTTTAACATGGTGCGAGTGTCTGTGGATGCTGGCGATGATAGTGGCTCTCATCCCCCCCGCCATCGCGGAGGAAGGAGCTTCGCCGGCGTCGAGGCTGGCGGAGCTTTTAACTGGATTGAATTACATCTCACGGCCGAATTCTTTATGGCGCTATGGGGCCTACCTGGATCTCAGTTATGCCGTTAACTTCAATTTTCCGGAGAACCACAGGTGGCGGAGCAAACTCACGACGCAGAGGGTGAATGAGCTGACTCCCAACATGGTGCTGGGCTATGTGTGGAAGGACATGAATGAATCATCGCGCTGGGGTATGGAACTCGCTATCCAAGGCGGCTACGACCCTGATGGACAGGTCCCACAGGAGATTCCTGGTCGGGATCGTCCGCTGCCCGGCGCCGAAACGCTCAAGCACTTTTCCCGCGCCAACGCGTCCTACCTGGCTCCCGTCGGCACCGGCGTGAAGCTCACCGCCGGGCTGTTTAACAGTTTTATCGGATATGAGTCGTTCTACGCTAAGAATAACTTCAATTACACCAGAACCTATCTTCCGGATGAGTCGCCCTACTTCATGATCGGAGTGAGTGCAGAATATCAATTGAGGGAGAACCTCAAGCATGTTCTGTACGTCATCAATGGCTACAATTACCTCTCACGACCGAACGATCTGCCGAGCTATGGAACTCAAGTGAGTTGGAAGCCCAGCTCCCGATTTACGCTCACCCAAAACTTCTACTATGGTCCGGACCAGAGCAACACCGATCTGAAACATTGGCGGTTTTTCTCCAACAGCATCGTTGAATGGAAGCACGATCAGCTCATCCTCGCGATGTCCTACGATATCGGGACGGAAAATGCCGCCGAATTCTCCGGTTCTCCCCGAACTTTTTGGATGGGTGGCGCACTCTATTTCTGGCGGCACATTGCCGGGCCCTGGGCGGCGGCTGTTCGCCCGGAATTTTATTGGGACCGTAATGGAAGGCTCACTGGGGCCGAACAATTCATTAAGGCGGTCACGACGACGCTCGAATACAAGCTTCCTGTCGCGTCTACCATTGCGCGATTACGGTTGGAGTACCGTTATGATGATTCGACCGGCCAACAGGGCGGATTCTTCACAGGAGGTGAAGTCAGCCCCGGTGTGCCCAGCCTCAAGCAAAGTCAGCATCAGCTGATCTCGGCCATTCTGTGGACCTTCGATTCTCCATGACCACGAATCTGCGTCGTCACCACCCGATAGGGTCTATTTTATATGCATCGGTGGGAAGTTCGGTACGTTAGCCCGGGCACGGTACGAGATCAGATCCTACTATTCTGTGTTCGGTCGGGATGCCGTCCGTGCTTGATCCTCCACACTGCCAGCATAGCCGCGAGTTTTTCTCGGGGCGACCGATGCTCCTCTGCAAGTGCCTCCAGAAAATCAGCCAGACGTCTGGACTTCAACACCGTATAGAGGGTAACGAAGAAAATGGGGAGCAGGACCATCAGGAAATAGAGGACCCGCAGCATGGGCGGCTCTTCCGCCAGCGCGAACAGGTTCATGCCGAGCACACCGGTCGTGCCCACACCGATCAAGCCGACCGTGGCTACAACAGTCAGGCGTACCATGGTCTCGCCTTGCCGGCGCAATGCATCGCTGTCGAGGTACTGGCTCATATCTTCGAGTTCCGACCGAAGTTCGGCATAGAGTCGATCGGTTTCCAGATGCTCACTGATCATCCGATAGAGTTCTTTGACCTGCCCATGATCCGAAACCTGATGCGACCAGTACCGATGGGTGAAACGCAGAAAAATTCCCAACGTTCGGCGAATCACGCGTCGGAACTGCCGAACCGAATCCAGCTTCGTGAGATCGAGCTGGTTCATCGCCTCGACCAGACGGTTCCTCAGCATCAACAACGCGGCTTTGTGGAAATGGGGAATCAGGAACAGCAGAAAATACTCATGGCGAAACTGTTCGAGATTGGTCTTGCGATCATCGAACGCTGGCTCGCCGGACACCCCCACCATCGTAAACACGCGGCCGGTACACATAAAGCGAGCGCCTGGAGAGCCTTCTCCCTGCCCATTCCAATACCGATCGTAGCAGTGCCGTTCTTCGAAGTGGCGGAGATAGGATTCGGAAAAGGGTAGCGTGTCAGACCGACCGGGCGCCGTTGCCAATCCCACTCGTGTGAATTCCGCTCGAGTCAATGATCCCGGATCGTCCAGAGTGAGATAGGCCATCACCGGCATGAGATGGTATTCGATCTGTCGATACCGAATCAGTCCCTCCTTCTCCGAATGGTGGAGCACCAACGGTTTGAGCAAAAACTCCCAGTGCGAGGCCAGACTGGGCGAGTGATACCGGCAGACGAAGGAAAGGTATTTTTGGCGGTTTTCATAGTCCGATATCGCGAGTACCTTTCCTTCGGAGGATAGCCATTCCACAGACTTGGGACAATGGCTACCACACCCATCAGGTTCCCAATAGGTGGGATAACAGCGGCCAAGGCGCAAGAGTGAGTTTTGGGCCCGCGACAGAGGCAGATCATCGCCATAGATCTCAACCACCAAGATCGCTACATCGATGTCGTAGAAAAAATAGAGATCCACGTGCGCCACAGCAAACGTTTCGGGCGTCGCATCCGAACCGGGGAAGACCATCCGTACCTTCGCGATATCGTCCCGACGAAAGACACGAATCGCGGACTCCTGAACGACACCCGAGCTGGTCCCCTTTCCTTCTCCATAGAGAAACTGCTGAACATAAGGTAAAAACGTCACGAATTCGCTGTAGTGGCGTTCCTGAAAGTGGCGCGGATCACCGGTAAATTCATCGACTACCTCCCGCCAGGGATTGTCCGAATTAATTGCCTGCAAGCACTCCCAGTGCTTTTGGATTGGCGCATCCTCGCGGATGGGCATGAGTTGCATTGGCCAGAGCAGGATTTGTCGAAAGTGCCGGACAACTTTGGTGACGTCTGACACGTTGAAGTCCCTCAATGGCGGACCACATGCCCGCTCTCAGCATCACTCGGCGGGGTAGACACCATGACTCGTATCATAAGGTAATCAAAACACGTAAACCACTATCATCGATCCTCCGCGTCTCCTTGCTCTAGTGTGAAAGCTGCTACCCTATATCATTGACAACGGAGCGTGCAATCTCGATACAAATCGCGCAGCATGTGCGCCACCTCTGTTGAAAGTCTGCATGCGAGAGGCCGAGATAACATAGGCACATCGTACGTGAGGCGGTATTAATACAGCGGCAAGATCAGGGGTTAACGACGTCAATGTGTTGTAAAAGTAGTCAACGCACTATGCGTCACAAGTAAGGTTCAGGCGGTTTCGATTTGATGCCTTCTATTGGCCCACGGCCTAGTTTTTACGGTATTTTTGCGCGGCGCTTGCTATGTTGAAGAGCATGAATGGATATCGCACCCTACATCAATGCCGCGCGAACGCTTGACCTCTTCCTGATCGGCGGCGTGACGGAGAAGGATACCGACGGTCACGACTGGAACAATATCCTGACGATGCTGAATCTTTTGGAAGGGACATGGTTGACGCATCTCACCTACAACCTGGGCATCGTACTGATGCTCGTATCCTTCGCCTGGGGAAGGTGCTTCTACTGAGCCACCACCAGCGTCTCTCAACGTAGTTCACCTTTCAACATTGCATCTTTCCTTCGGCAGAACGTATTCCGGATAGTCCCTCCTAGTCTGGATCATCTTCACCGAGATAGAAGTAAAGATACGGCTCCCAACAGTTTGTGTTGGTGGTTTTTATACGGCCTTGACACACTTCGGTCGCGGTTTAACACGATTCTGACGCGAGTCTTGATAGGGTTCCATTAGGCAGGCAAGGAACCAGGCAGCGTGAGAATAACCGTGAGGATGGAAGGTAGGAACTGATGGCGAAGGTACATTGGCGGTTATCGATATTCGCGATGTGTGTGGTATGGAAGCTGACCACACCAGCCTGGGCCGAGGAACTTAAGGGAATCATCGAACCGGAGGGCCAGGTGAAGGGTGATATCAACGGAGTATCCGGCGAGCCCAAAACGCAGCCGTTTGAATTGCACTACGGTGGCTTCGTGGACTTTGGGTATTCCCTGAATTTCAATTTTCCCGAGAACCACTTGTTCCGCAATCGCAGTACCACGCCGCGGGTCAACGAGCTGGACTTGAACATGGCCGGGATCTATGGCCGAAAGGATCCGTCGCCGGACTCGCGGTGGGGAGCGGAACTGCTCGTCCATGGTGGGCAGGACTCGAAAGACTTTGGATTCGGCGTGAACCTTTCAAAGTTGGAGGGATCCGACGCACTGCCGTTACGACATTTTGGGCGGGCCAATGTCTCTTACCTTGCTCCGGTGGGAAACGGGCTGATGCTACAAGCCGGATTGTTCCCAAGTCTTATCGGGTACGAGTCGTTGTATGCGAAAGATAATTTCAACTATACGCGCGCATGGATTGCCGACTATTCACCGTATCTGATGTTCGGGGTTAATGCGCAATATGCGTTCAACGAGCAATGGAGCGGCGCGTTCTTCATCATTAACGAGTATTTCCATCTCCAGAACGCAAACAGTCTTCCCAGCTATGGCGCACAAGTGGCTTACAAACCGACCAAGAATTTGACCCTGAAGCAGACAATGTATTACGGCCCGGATCAGGAGGACACATCCCTCCAATTCTGGCGGTTCTTCTCCGACAGTATCGTGGAGTGGAAGGTCAACGACGATGTCATAGTGGCCGCGGATTATCAGATCGGGACCCAGGAAATGGCATCCACGCCGGGAAATCCTCGGACCTTCTACATGGGTGCAGCTTTGCCGATACGGTGGCATATCAGCGGGCCTTGGAGCGTGGCGGTGCGACCGGAGTACTTTTGGGACCGAACCGGATTCCACACCGGCGCCGAGCAATTCATCAAGGCGGTCACCACGACAGCCGAGTATCGCTTTCCGTACAAGTGGACCAACATGATTACCAGGCTTGAATACCGCTATGACGAATCCACCGGCGCGAATGGGGGCTTTTTTAAGGGGACCCAGAATGCTCTGACCCCGGGGCAGCACATGGTGATTGTCGGCCTTATTTTGACGTTGGATTCTCCATGAGGGAGGTCACAGTGTGTATCGGAGCAAGGCGATTCCTTGACGATGTGAGGATGTGGTGGGCTGGGGGGCACTCGGGAAGTCACCCTCTGCCTGGACCATTACGGCCGTCAGCTCAGAGGTCCAAAAAGGATCTGAAACAGGCGTTGCACGAGCTGAAGCGTCTGCAGGCATCACGGCCTAAACATCCACCGACGTCGCGGGCAGCGTGACGTGATACGAAAACCCGAAGGCCGACCGGCAGGGACTAATTTTTACACCGTTCTTACAGCGAGATTGGTAGGGTAATCGGCAAGAAAGGTACTCTCCCATGGACTTCGTCACCTTAGCACTGATGATCGGATTTTTTATCCTTTCCGGTTGGTTGATTGTTGGTTTGGATCGGCTGTAACGGGAAGCATTGATACGTAGGAGCATGAACATGAATGCAATGTACATATTGGGTGGACTGGCTTCGATTGGGCTCCTGATCTATATCATGGTCGCA
>DATIGP010000199.1:0-3995 GCA_035454625.1 Nitrospira sp. | reverse complement strand
ACCAGACGGTTCCTCCATCGGAGTGACCTGTGAAGATTGCCCTGACCGGTGACGTCATGCTGGGAGTCTGGTTGATCAGTGCGTGGTACAGAATCGGTCCGTGCGTCCGGAAGCGCTATGGGGCGACATGCTGCCCTCCTGCTGACCGCCGACTGTCGCGTGATCAATCTGGAATGCGTCATCAGCAGCCGCGGCGCAAAATGGCATCCCACGACCAAGGCCTTTCATTTCCGTGCCCAGCCTCGTGCGTTGGAATTTCTTCGAGCAGCCCAGATTGATGGGGTCACGGTGGCGAATAACCACGTCCTGGACTATGGACCGGACGCCCTTCTGGATTGTTTGACCCTGCTTGATGAGGCGAAGATTCAACGTGCCGGCGCCGGCTCGACGCTCGAGGGAGCGTTGGCTCCAGCGCTGTTTACATTGCCGCAGGGACGTGTGGCAGTCATGGCTCTGACGGACAATGAGCCGGAGCGGGAAGCATCGATAAACCGGCCAGGCGTGAACTACGTGAGCTACGACGATCAGGGACTGCTGGAACCATACCGATCTCGCATCGCGCTGGCCTTGATTCGTGCGCGACGACGCGCGGATCTGGTGATTGTCAGTGCCCATGTCGGTCCCAATTGGGGCGCGGTACATGAGGAAAACGCGGGCCCGCTCAAGACCGGCTGTTCTCAGGCGTGAGTTTTTGACCGTCAGTGACTCGAGCGGGGGACGTCGGTGCTTCATTGGTCTCCGCTGCATAGGGGACAAACGTCGACCGCAATATTTGTTGTCCCTCCGCCGACGTGGCAAACTCGACAAATGCCCTGGTGAGTGCATCAGGCTCCTGTGCGGTGAGTAACAACACAGGGCGTTGCAGTTTGTATTGCCCGCTCTTGACCGTCGGAAAGCCAGGTTCGACCTTGTCAACTGTGAGAATGCGGATCGGAATCCCATCCTCCTGCGCTCTCAGCGCGGCAGCCAAAGAAATAGGGGAGATCGCCGCGTCACGGCCGGACACCGTGCGAAGGGCCTTTTCGTCGGTCCGTACTGGTTTGCCGGGTGCGTGGAACCGCCCAAGAATTCCTAATGAGGTCTCGAGCCCTGATTGCACGTTGTCCTCGGGCGCGCGAAGCAACACCTCGACTCGCTGATCCCCTCCGTCGAGATCGGACCAACGGGTGATCTTGCCGCTGAACAAGTCCCTGACTTGTGAAGTGGTCACTTCTTTCACCGAATTGGAAAAATTCACAATGATAGCAATCCCGTCCCAGGCAATCGGGATCGTCTTCAGATCGGGATCAGGCTGATCGGTGACGGCCACCTGTGCCTTCCCCGATTTGACCATCTCCGCTGCTTTCACCGTTTTGTCCCAACCGAAGTCAACAGCTGCTCCCGGATGAGTCTTTTCAAAGGCCCGCCCAAGTTCCTGCATCACTGGCAGCTCTGGCCCATAGCCTGCAATCAGAATGCGCCCTGTCAGGGCCGCGAAGGACGGCATCGCAAGCATCCACAGAGCCAGGGCAGCTAGTGAGGCCGTGAGTGGTTTCATTCCTGTCCGCATTGGCATCCACATGCTCTAATAGCACCTTCCATGTTACATCCCCGTAACTGATTAGAGCCACGGCCAGGCAAGAGGATTCAGAGATGCCTATGGCATAGCGGGATGTCCGCCGAATTGCTGATCGAGCAACCCTCACACTAATCGCTCCATTGTCGCGATTTTCCCCTCCGAGGTGTCCAGGGTGACGATTTGTGCTACAGGACCTAGATTATTATTTAGTGATGCTTCACTTCGGAGTCCGTGCTTTATAAGCGGATCATGCAAGTTGCAGCTAACGACCTCTGGTCCCTACCTTGCAGAACATCGATTCGATGGACTTTCTCAATTTCATCGTTGCCCTCCATAAGGAATTCCACGTCGACCTTCCCGAATCCGACTACCCTCAGCTTGGAAGTATAGATGGCTGCGTCAGCTACCTTGAACGGAAGCTATCGCGTGGATAAAGCTGAAATTGTCATCTTTGCGGGCACAGCGAGCCATGACTTGATGTCTGCGGTCGCGGTGGATTTGGAGGTGCTGCCAGGTGCGTGCACGATCGAGCGATTTCCGGACGGAGAGGTTTCGGCTCAGCTGCTTGAGTCGGTCCGCCGAAAAGAAATCTTTCTTGTGCAGTCACTGTCGCCTCCGGTCAATGATCATCTCATCGAATTGCTGGCCTTGGCTGATGCCTGCCGCCGGTCTGCGTCCGCGCGGATCACGGCGGTCGTCCCATACTTGGGATATGCACGGTCGGACAAGCGACATGGTCTGCGGGAACCCATCGCTGGAAGGATGGTCGCCGACATCATGGAGGCCGTCGGAATCGACCATGTCGTCACGATGGATCTTCACGCGCCGCAAATTGAGGGATTCTTTCACATTCCGGTGGACAATCTCTCGGCCCGTCCAACGCTGTGCAAGACACTGGCGGAGACGTTGCCTGAGGGCATTGTCGTGGTGGCGCCAGATGCCGGAGCCCTCCGAATGGCGACTGACTATGCGCAGCGTCTGAAAGGCACGGTCGCTGTCCTCCATAAGCGGCGAGAGAGTGGCACAGGGACTCACGTCACTCATTTGGTCGGCGACGTCAGAGACAAAAGCTGTCTGATCATAGATGACATGATCTCCACCGGTGGGACCTTGGCGTCCGGCATCGAGGCGCTTCTCAAAGCAGGGGCTCGACCAAACCTCACAATAGCAGCGACACATGGCCTGCTACTGCCTGGAGCTCGCCAGAAGTTGGCGCAGGAGGCAGTGAAAAAGGTTTTGATCACCGACACGATCGCCGGCGCGCCCACTGATTGGGCCAGCCTGCAAGTGATTTCGATTGCGCCGGTCATTGCTGAGGCGATTAAACGACTCCTCGAACATCAGTCGCTTGGCGACCTCTTCTAAAGAACGCCTCGGGAGTATGTGACTACCGATGATTATCGTTAAAGATCCTGTCTGTGGAATGATGGTGCCGTCAAACGGTGAGCTCATCGTTCTCCATCAGGGACAGCCATTTCGTTTCTGTTCGGAATTATGCAAGACCGCTTTTTTGAAGGCTCCGGAAAAGTATTTGGCCGGACACGCAGCCGGTGCCCACCGCAGTCACGAGACACGTCGAATTGCCTACTTTTCCATGGAAGTGGCTCTGGCATCCGAGATGCCGACCTATAGTGGCGGCCTCGGCGTTCTAGCCGGCGATACGCTTCGTTCCTGTGCAGATCTCAAATTACCCCTTGTGGCCGTGAGTCTCCTATACAGGCAGGGCTATTTCCATCAGGTGCTCGATGAATGGGGCACCCAAAGCGAACGGTCGGTGCAATGGGATCCGACACGTTTTGCACGACCATTGCCTGCAACTGTACAAGTGGCTCTTGAAGGTCGCGCCGTGCACATCCGTGTTTGGCAGTGCGATATCGCAGGCACTTCCGGGCACCTCGTGCCGTTGTTACTGCTCGATACGGATGTTGAGGGGAATGACCCAAAGGATCGGGCTCTTACGGGGTCGTTATATGGCGGAGACGAGCGATACAGATTGAAACAGGAAATCGTTCTAGGCCTCGGCGGCATCCGAATGCTTCGCGCCTTAGGCTATACCGAACTCGAACGCTTTCACATGAACGAAGGACATGCCGCTATCCTCACCCTGGAACTGCTCCGCGAACGGCATACAGATGAAGTGGAGTGGGATTTCAACGGCGTGCGGGATCAGTGCATCTTTACGACGCATACGCCTGTCCCGGTCGGACACGACCAGTTCTCATACGATCTAGTGAAAGAGGTCCTGGGCCAGGCGGTACCCTTCGATCTGCTGCAGATGCTGGCGGGACAAGACCGACTGAACATGACGCTGCTGGCGCTGAACATGAGCGCCTATGTGAACGGGGTCGCAAAACGGCATGGTCAAATCTCGCAGGAAATGTTCCCGGGGTATACCATCGATTCCATTACCAACGGCATTCATTCGGTGACCTGGACA
>DATIGP010000198.1:0-10042 GCA_035454625.1 Nitrospira sp. | reverse complement strand
CATCATCAAGATCTCGGCAGGTCGGCCGCGATTTTGGGGATCCACCGAAAGACGTTGTTGCGCAAGCTACGGCAGTACGGTCTCGCCAACGGTCAACGGACGAGGTATCTGGCTTCGGACATTTTATCTGAGCCGGCCCAGGGTGAGCCGTCTCCCGTCGCCGATTCCCAAGAATTGGATTCTTCTCGCTCTTAGGTCGGTGGACTGGTCTTTGCTTGTTATTTCTCAGCTGAGTGGCACTCCGGGGTTTAAAGAACGGTCGCAACGGGAGGTGGATGCTATGGAGGGGTACGGTAAACGTATACTGATCATCGACGACAATACGGACATTCTATATCTGGCCGGGACAGCTTTGATGGATCGAGGGTATAACGTGTACACGGCTGCCGACGGCTTTCAAGGGTCGGAGCAAATGGAAAAACGACGTTATGACGCCGTGCTGGTGGACTACCAGATGCCGCGGCTGAACGGCCTGCAATTCATCGAGGCTTGCCGTGTGAAGTGGCCGGAGACACCGATCATTCTGATGTCGGGTGACGACTTCTTGACCCATCGTTGCGATCTGATCAAAGGAATCTATGGGTATATCGCCAAACCGTTTGAGCTGCTCGGATTGATTGAACTCGTGAAACAAGCTTGTCAGAGCCTGCCCGGGGAAGACCGCTTCACATTTCCTCGCGGCGGCCGGCAAACCGACTCACGATCTTCTCGACTAAGGGAACGTGACACCGCTCTTCAAGCGACAGGGCGGTCTCACTGACCAATTGAGCGCGCCTGCCGTCCACAAGCGATTCGAAATCGGCCAGATCATCCTGCCACTGACTTGTCGCATGCATGGTTTCATATGATTCAACTGCGCCGTATCGGGCGATATCCCCCGTCCGCTCTGAATCCGTGCGTCGCCGCCGGTCCACACGCTGGACTCGGTAAAGTCGTGCAGGCCCACCGAGATCCTGGGATAGGATGCCCGTGGATCATCTTCAAACCACATCACTTTATATGACAGTGCATATGCCTTTCGTATCGAGACCAAACTGCAAGGGGATCCCGCTGTCTCGCCTTCCTTGGTCAACGTGACGTCGCGGTCCAGTCGGGTCGGACATCCCGTCCATCCGGAGACATAATGGCCTAGAAACGCGCCTTTCTCGGTGGCCGAACGTATCTGTGCGGTGCAGTTTCCCCATTTCAGCGCAATGACATTCCAGGGCCTTCTATTTGCATTTCGTTACATAAGGACGCCTGCGCAATGTCGCGCACGCGACCATCTTTACGCGGGGAGGATCTCATGGAAGTGGAACGTTCAATCGAACAGTGGTCGATAGGCGGAGTGCGGGTGCGATGGAGCGCGGTCGTGGCGGGATGGGCGGTCGGTCTCGCGACACAATTGGTATTGACCCTGCTGGGACTGGGAATCGGAGCATGGTCAATCGATCTCAAGGACGCAGAACCGGTTGGAGGCGTGCCGATCGGCGCAGGGATATGGACAGGCATTTCCATGCTGATCTCCGCGTTCGTGGGCGGATACATCACTGCGCGCATGTCAGGCAGTCCATTGCGAAGCGATGGACTGTATCACGGCGTCATTGTGTGGGGTGTCAACTGGCTGGTCTTCGCCTGGCTGACCACCACGGCCATGGCCACCATGTTCGGCGGCGTGTTCTCAGCGTTTGGAACCACGCTGCAAAGCCTCGGGCGTGGCGCTACGACCGTCGTGTCGACGGCCGCCTCCCAGCTGAGCGGCGGCAATCTCTCAATCTCCATGGATGAATTGCGCCGCCAAGCGGAATCCATACTGGCGGCGACGGGAAAAAAAGAGCTTCAGCCCGGCGAGATCCGTAAAGATGCCGAACGTGCGGCCGGCGCCTCTCGCGACGGACAGCCGCCGCAAGAACTCTCCGACTCGGCCCTTCAAGAGCTGCAGCAAAAACTCTTGGCCTTGGATCGCGATGCCGCCATTAACGTGATGACGAGCAAGATGGGCATGACGGAGCCGCAGGCGAGGCAATTGGTGCAGTCGACCATCGGTTTCATTGAGCCCCTAAGAGACAAGGCTCAGCAAGTCAAAGAGCAGTCGGTCGAAGCGGGCAATCGCGCCCTGGACAGTATGGGGTCCATCGCGATGTGGCTTGCCGCACTCGCGATCATCACACTGGGTCTATCGATCGCCGGCGGCATGACGGGCACCCCTGAAACAGCGCAAGTGGAAGTGCGAGCGGAACAATATCGCGATCGAGCCGATATCCGTCGAGCGAGCTGACGGCGCGCGGTACATATGCGGAGGCGGGACGCAGGGAAAAGCCCCTCGTCCCTTCTCCACACCATCCATCATGGCGTCTTCTCCGGTACGCAGAGGCGATCTCGAGATCAATCAGGATCTCGACCTGCAGCGGAAGACGTGGATCGTTCAGCGCATCGGTTGGGGCGGCATGGCCCTGATCATCGTCGCGGCATTGGCCGGTGTGTTTGGAAGCGGTCCTTTGGCACGTGTGGAGGTTACGGATGATCGGCAGACCTTTCGGTTGGAGTACGATCGCTTCGGACGCTATGAAGGTGAATTGTTCTTAACACTCTTGTTGCTCCCTGAAGCAACCAAGACCCACCGAGTCCTCGTCGAGATCGATCGGAGATACTGGACCAGCCAAGTCGTTGAATACATCATGCCGGAGCCTCTTACATCACGCATCGGCATCGACGGATTTCTGTATACATTTGAAATCGAGGCGTTATCCCCGTCGGCTGTCATCGTGTTCCGCTTACGACCGGAGCACCTCGGTGCGTTGAACGGCCGTATTCGCGTGAACGATGGCAGCTCAGTCACATTACATCAGTTCATATTTCCCTAGGGCAGGCTTCAGAGACTAACCAGGAGGTTCCGTATGGAAACGGTTCTACGGGCGCTGACGATTTACCTCGTTCTACTCTTGGTCTTTCGACTCGCTGGTCGCCGTACGCTCATGCAGATGACGAGTTTCGACTTCGTCCTGCTGTTGATCATCGGCGAAGCGACTCAGAATGCCATCCTGGGCAATGACTATTCCATCACGACCGGTGTGCTGGCCATCGTAACTCTGGTCGGCACCGATATTCTGCTCTCTTATTGGAAACATCGTTCTGCCGCGCTGAACCGGTGGCTGGATGGCTTGCCGATGATCATCGTGGAGAACGGCATTCCGCTCAAGCCGCTGATGGACCGCGCGCGCATCGATGTGGAAGACGTCCTGGCCGCCGCCCGCCAGGGGCCCGGCCTGGAACGGATGGACCAGATCAAATACGCAGTGATCGAGGTCGGAGGCGGCATCTCGGTGATTCCGAAATAGACACACTTAAGACCACCGTAGACAGCACGCCAATAGTCGATACTCAATCGAATCACATGCCCAGAGCATCGCGATAAGAAACTCGTTTCTATCGAGTGTGAGAGAGGGCCCGATAGAATCCGCACCACGTCTAGGGTTCGTTCCAGTATTCCTAACTGAGCGTAGGGAGCAAAGTCACGTGAGGTTCAGGAAGAATCGTTAAGGTAAAGGTATGTCGGCATGAACGAGACAGCGGCGATTGAAAAGGGATTGGGAACATTAATCATCACCGGCAGCAGTGGTCGTATCGGCAGTTCGTTGATTGATCGCATAGGCGAAAGCTTCATCGAAATGGGTTTTGACCGCGAAGGGCCTCCCCATCCGCCGCCGGACACCGAGCATGTCATCGACTGCGACCTGAGCTCGGATCACAGCGTGTGGGCTGCGTTGGATACAGTCCGTCGGCTCGGACACAAACGAATTACCTCTGTCATCCATCTCGCCGCATACTATAGCTTCTCCGGCGAGCCGAGTCCCCTGTATGAGCAAGTAACCGTGCGAGGCACTGAACGGCTCTTGCATGGCTTGCGAGATTTCGAGGTCGAACAGTTCATTTTTTCCAGCACGATGCTCGTGCATGCGCCGTGCCGACCTGGAGAACGAATCAACGAAGATTGGCCCCTCGAGCCGAAATGGGATTATCCCAAGTCCAAAATCGCGACGGAACAACTGATCTTGCGTGAGCGAGGCGATGTACCGGTGGTGTTTCTACGCATTGCCGGTGTGTATGACGATCACTGCCATTCGATTCCCATCTCACATCAAATCAAACGCATCTATGAGCGGCGGCTCATCGGCCGTCTCTATTCGGGCGACCTCACGCACGGAGCGGCCTTCGTGCATATGGATGACATGGTTGAGGCCTTGGTACTCGCTGTGGAGCACCGCACCGAGCTTCCACCGGTCACAACCCTCCTCATCGGTGAGCCGGACACGCTGAGTTACGACGAACTCCAACGCATCATCAGCCGCCGCCTTCACGGTAACGAATGGAACACCTATCGCATTCCTAAGCCGGTCGCTAAACTCGGCGCCTGGCTCCGCACCCTGGTGCCGGGCGCCGACCCCTTCATCAAGCCGTGGATGATCGATATATCTGACGACCATTATGCACTCGACATCTCCCGGGCTCGCACGCTTCTCGGTTGGAATCCTCGACAGTCCCTGCGCGAAACGCTCCCGAAGATGCTCACCGCGCTGCAATCCGACCCCGTGCGTTGGTATCGCGAAAACGATTTGAAAACGAAGACTGTTTCGGACGGTCCGTCCTGGCCGCATGTGGCCAACATGCTGCTCGGACTGTGGCTCATCGGCACTGCGCCTGCGCTCGGCGCGATCGAGCCCGCGCTGTTTTGGAGCGACCTCGCGAGCGGTGCGGCGATTCTGCTGTTCAGCGGGCTTGCTGTTCGCCATGACTGGGCCGCTTGGACCGTGTGCGGAGTGGGTCTCTGGGTCATGAGCGCGCCGCTGGTGTTCTGGGCGTCGCATGCCGCTGTCTACAACAATGATTTGCTTGTCGGCGCGCTGGTGCTTACGTTCGCCGGAATTGTCCCGCACCTCGGTCGTGACGGCCCTGGCTCCGGCGCTCCGCCGGGGTGGAGCTATAATCCTTCCGGGTGGGTACAACGATTGGCGATCGTCTTCCTAGCGATGGTTGGATTCTTTCTCGCTCGGTATCTGGCGGCGTTCCAACTCGGCCATATCGTGTATCCATGGGATCCGTTTTTCGGCGAGAGCACGCGACGCGTACTGACCTCGGACGTCTCAAGGGCTTTTCCGGTATCCGACGCCGGATTGGGAGCGCTTTCATACCTACTCGACGCTCTGGCTGGACTGATCGGAGGCGTGCGGCGCTGGCGGACCATGCCGTGGATGGTGATACTTTTTGGTTTTTTCATCATCCCACCTGGTGTGACCAGCATTGTCTTGGTGATTCTCCAACCGGTCGGCATCGGCGATTGGTGCACGCTCTGTCTGGCTGCATCGGTCGTGATGTTGCTGATGGTGTCCCCGGCGCTGGATGAAGTGATCGCCACGGGCCAATTTCTCCTTCGTACACGACGTACCGGGGGTAATGTGTGGCGCGTATTTTGGCGAGGCGAACACGCGACGGAGCAGGAACCGAAGATCAAACCCCGATCCCTGCTTTCAGAAATGTTCCACAGCGTAGAAGCGTTCTCCGCTCCGTGGAATCTGTGGCTGAGCACAATGGTTGGAACCTGGTTGATGGCTGCACCGACACTGTTGCAATTGGCCGGGACCGTCGCCGATAGCACCCATATAGTCGGCGCGCTGGTCGTGACCTTTTCGGTGATCGCATTTGCCGAACCCGCGCGCCTGGTACGGGCGCCGAATATACTTCTCGGCGCATGGATGCTCCTTGCGGCCTGGATTCTTGACAGCGGCGTGCCGGAATGGCCATGGATCAGCGCCGCCAGTGGGCTCGCGCTCATGATGGTCAACCTCCGGTGTGGCCCGGTAGAAGATCGCTATGGCGACTGGCAAAGTATTATTCGTTGATCGCATCGTGGCACCTCTCACATCCGGCATCGGACCTGTCTGATTTCTTTTCACGTTGCAAATCACCCCCTCTACCTCTACCTCGCCGGCGATCATCCTCCGTCTGCGACCCGAATACGTCGCCTCGGTGGACGATCTCATTTGCATTAACGATGACGAGCCGCTCTCATTCCATCAATTCACTTTTCTCGGGGTCACGCTTCATGGATGACGGGAGCGCATAACACCCATACCCATAGCGGGAACGCGAGGCCGCACCGGGCGATCCCTTCATGAATGTAGTTGGACACGGACGTTTCACGGTTCCACGAGCACCTTGTTCACCACCTGTGCGCCGCGCCATAGGCGCCGGGCGATCTCATCCGCGCCGCGTTTTTGTTGTGCATCGTCCGTTTCTCCGGTAGCCGGCTGCGGAACATCCGGCGCATCATGCACCGGTCACGGGAACTGTGTACCGCTCTTCAATGGCGGACCGTATCGCTTGCCGGCTGCGTTCGGCGCTGACGGATGGTTGTTGCTCGATCCGCCGGACAGCATCGGCCAAGTGAGGATCTTTAATGCCTTCCGCCATCCACCTGCTGTAATCCCCTCGCCGGAGATGATGCATCCATGTGTCGTCATCCACGCCATCCGCCAATTGCATGAAGAGAATAAGGTTGTGCGCGCGTAAATTGAGGGCGTTTTCCGGTCCCCGGAAGAAAAAGCTCCGATCGGCCGGCAATTCGCCTTCGGCATATTTTCGGCGATGACGCTGACGGTCCGCTTCGCACGGGGCAATGCGCAACTTGCAGGGCAGTTCCGGGGATCGTCGATCCCAAAAGACCGCTTCACCATGCGCCAGCGTCAGACGTGCCGCCTCGGGCGCGGGAAGACCGAGTGCCCCGCAAAAGCGCGAGAGCGTACCCATCGGATCGTCTCCCAAAGAGAACACCACATCCACTGTCTGAAGCACCGATTTCGCAACCTGGTCCGGATGCACCGTGACGTAGATCATACCGGTCAACTCTTGCGCCAAGATGGCCTGCACCGGTTGCCATTCACGAGGCAGCAAATGATGCGTCTCGTCGACGAGAATCCAATGGGGCCGGCCTGATTTGGCCCGACGCTCTTGAAGCGCCGGCAGGAGGGCGAGAAAAAACGCCGGGCGATCTTGTAATGGCAAGCCCACCAGATTGACGACCAAATTGGTGTCCGGGGTTTCCAGAGCGGTGAGAATCTCCGTTATTCCCGGCCCCCGTTGCGGAGTACCGAACATGACTGCTCCCGCAAGCCCCTCGTAATCTCCTTCAGGATCGATCACGCAAAACTGATATCGTTGATCGATCACCCGCTCCAGCATCCCGGTGGCCAGCGTCGATTTGCCGCTCCCGGACGAGCCGGCCAGCAACACATTGAGCCCTGTGGCCGGAATGGACACCTCCTCGCCTGTCTCTGTCGTACCGACCAGAATATTCCGGCCGTTCGCATAGAAAGGAAGCACACGCAAGTCATGCTTCACAAGCTCATCGATGATTTCGACGACGCCGTTCCCATCCTCCGCGGTGGTCACCCAATCCGCGATTTCTTTCAGCATCGGCACGGCATTGCCCACCGCGACAGCGTATTCACAGAGATTGAGCAACGCATGATCGTTTTCCGCATCTCCAATCGCCACGACGTTGCGCGGCGATAAGCCCATCTCCAGCAACGCGGCCTCAAGTCCGGTGGCTTTGTTGATTCCGGACGGCACAACCATGACGGCGTCACGGTTGAAAATGACTTGCAGTTCGAGCCCCAGATCTCGAATGACCTCGAGCACCGTCAGCTCATGCGGCCGAACCGTGCCTACGATGGAATCTCCGAAGGAAAGCTCGGGTACCCCTCGTCGGCGTAGTTCATCGATGAACGCCGGAGGAATCGGCGGCGCCAAGACCGTATGCTCCCGGGTGGCCGGACGATAGAGCACGGCGCCATTGTCCGCGACGACTCGCTCGCACAGCGCGATTTCAGGAAAGATGTCCAAGATATCCGGCAACAGGCGTCCTGTTACCAGCACAACTTTTCGACCGGATTGGATCAAGCGTTCGAGCGCGGCGACCGTCTTGCTAGCTACGCGGCCGTGAGTAGCCAACGTATTGTCGTAATCTGTTGCCAAGGCGACATAGTTCATAGGAATCGCCTAGGGCGCCGAGAATAATGCATCGCTGACAACTTCCTCATATTGGTGATTACGACCAATCCGACACATGTACGCTGAATACGACCATATCGCCTCGCCTATTTACTCGGGTCGCTTCTCTCCACGCGAGTCCCTTGTCCGAAGAGATACGGCCGGTGCCCGTAGTAGCCGTACCCATAATAATTGTGAAAGCCGGCAAGCGGATAATTCGATGTGGTGTGTTCGTCCCAGACGGTCAAGTCGCGAATCGCAACGACCGGATAGTCATACGCCGCTTGCTCGAGTGTTTCAGTCCGAAGTTCAAGAATCTCGCCAATGACCGTCACCCTCGATCCTTCTTTGAAGATGGCAGGGTCAATGATTTCACCATGACTGTCGATCGCTAAGAACCGTCCTCGCGATGACGCCCGCTTATCCAGCGGGATATGGTCTTTGTTCAGTGGTATCTCCAGCACTTCGACCGTCGTTTTCTCAGGATCTCGCACGGCGTTGAGCACTTCGCCTCCCCACACCACTATCTGACCACGAGCGGCGGCCGGCGAAGTTTTCACTTGTTCATACGTCAATTCTTTGTTGACGTGACCAAGCAAGTGATCCGGGATGGCCTGATATCGATTACAGCCGCTCATGAACAGGAAGAGAAGCCCGCAGACAACCGAGCACTGAATGTTGTGTCTCATACCCAACCCCGGGCAGACCATCCTGTGGCTGCGTGGCTACCGTTTGCTGCTGGGATGGTCACCTTCGTGGCCCGGAGCGCCACCCGGCGGCAGAGCGGGCGTGCCGCTCGGACCGGCGCCTCCCACGGAGGACTCGCCCATGGTTCCTGCGGATGCGGGACGGTCGGTTCCTCCGGCGGCCGGATCTCCGCCTTTTGGCTTCGGCTGGCTGCGGACTTTGTTGATCTCATCCATGTAGTGAGAAATATCCGGCGACATGTCCTTTGAATAGACGGAACTCGTCACGGGGTGCAAATCAGTCTTGGAGACATTCAATGTCAAATGTCCGCCTTCTTGCTTGAACTGGCTCCATTGAAGCGGCAGCTGATATTTCGTTTCTTCCAACTCAAGGACGGCATACTCGATTTTCCCCGTTTTCGTGTCCTTCAATAACTTCTCGATGGTACCGAGGGTCTCTCCTTTCTTATTCTTCACGATTTGGTCCAAGGCTCCTCCCTTTTCATCGACCAGTTCCCCCTGACGCACCGGAACGACATCATACTTCCCGACGACCCCCTCCCGGCCACCGGTCATATCGGTCGCTTGTTTATCAAGAGACGATTTCGGCTGGTTCATCTTCTGTCCGGACATATCACCGGACCCACCGCTCGCCTGGGCCAAGGCCAAACTCGGCATCAACAGCATTGCAACAACGGTCATGATCCTACCAACTTTGTTCATAACGCCTCCTGTCATAAGTATGTTTCACATAGGTGCATTGTTTTCAGGTGCTCGCCGACTTCATCTGTGGAACTCCGCTCCCATGGCATACTGCATGCCGAACGACCGCGCCACTGAAGCATTCCATTGGGACCCGTCGGTTCCGCCGTCGCTTTTCATGGCAGGAGCAAATGGAGCGTCGGGAGACCGGCCGGCTCGGAGGATGGGGACCGACGAGCGATCGTAAAAGCGATACGCCATAAAGTCGGAGGTCTCTTTCAGATGTTCCTCGTTGAGCACGAAATATTCCTTGTTATCGCTTGGTGCCAACGCATTCCACGGCACTGCCACGTATTCATCTCCCAATCCCCAAAACCCGCCGAAAGACACGACGGCATATCCGGTGTATCCGTCGCTTCGCCAATTAATTACCAAGTCCTTGATCTTGCCGAGGCTCTTCCCATCCATAGTTTTCACCAGCTTACCAATCGCCTCCGAAGGATTGGACATCCCCCCCGCATGATCTTCGGCCTGGGCCTGAGTTCCCGCCCGAACAAACAGGAAGAGCGCGAATAGGATGATCCCGCAACCCAACATGGGAATGTGAATCTCTCTGAATGGAAGAGTGA
>DATIGP010000197.1:0-10354 GCA_035454625.1 Nitrospira sp. | reverse complement strand
AGCTCCGCGTGATTGTGAAGCGCATCCTCAGAAAGTATGGTTACCCTCCGGACAAACAGGAGAGGGCAACTCAGACGGTGCTGGAGCAGGCGGAGGTACTGTGCGCTGAGGTTACAGTGTGAGTTGGGAAAAGATGGCATTGATATCGGCTTGCCTACGGGAGCAAATCGGCGATGGTTATTGTGGATCCGGAAGCGGCGAGCGGAGCGAGGCTCTCTGAAGGAGTGAGTTTCCGGGATGAACGGTATAAGGCGGCTTGACCGGGAGGGGCTACCGGATCCCGGTACACTTCCAAACAACGCTCGGCTAGGTTGACGATCCAGTATTCTTGGATGCCGGCGCGGGCGTAGATGATGCGTTTGCGGTCTCGATCCAATGCAAGAGTGGTATCGGAAACTTCGACGACAAGCAAAGCCGACCGCGGATGTTCGTCGCGGTAGTCATCCGGCGTTCCTGGTACGACCACCAGGTCAGGCTCAGGTTCTGAATCAGGGTCGACGATCAGCGGCATTTGCACTCGCACCCAAACGCTCATTCCAAAGAGACGCTCGAGAGCCCGTTCGGTTTTTCCAATCGCTGACGCATGGGGACTGTTTTGAGGAGTCATCGTGACGATATCACCCTCAATTAATTGGACGCGGTCCTCCTGATTGAAAATCCCCGCCTCGGCCATACGGTCGTATTCCCTGCGGGTCCAGCGTTTTATTTGTACGGCGGGCGCAGCCATGATTGCCTCGCATCGGCTGAGCCGAGTCTAACAAACCGCTTAACCAATCACAAGCAATCAAGGCTAGCAAGACCACGCTTTCAGCGGATGGCCGGGATTGCAAAAGGACCGATCTCAGAGATAAAACTGAATACTAATAAAACTACACTGAGGCTTCAGGACTATGGATATCGAAATCGGCTCCAATCTATACCGCAATTCCAACGGCACAGTCGAAGTCGAAGGTGTCCCGCAGATTCAGGTCTCGCGGCATCCTTCAACCGGCGCCCTGCTGGTGAATTTCGCGCTGTTCGACTCGAACGGCCGAATGTTGGCGAAGATGGTGGACAGCACCATGATGTTCAACGAACGGCGCGCCTATGAATTGGCGAAAACGAACAAGAGCGTGATGATGAAAGAGGCGGAGTCCGGCAAAATCCTTCTCCATGTCGAAGTGAAGGACTCCGACCTAGTGTCCTGTCCGCAAGGAGAGTTTTACACCATGAAAGGCCGCCTGCTGCATGTGTCGACGACGGAGTGGAAGCTCGAGAAACAGCAGAAGAGCGGGCTCACGCAGGACCTCAAAGGGGGCGCCGTCCCAATCGGTTAGAGGATGCCGGCCTTCTCGCGTCCCCTCAAGTCAACGTACCAACCGCGTACGTCTGGGCAGTGCTCTGGACCACACTTACGTATTTGGCTGACCTGTGACGGCCGGCACCAAAATGAGGCTTCCGTTTTTCAGATCAATCGATATCGTATCTCCATCGCGCAACTCTCCTTTGACCAGCAACCTCGCGATCGGTGTTTCCAATTCCTGCTGAATGAGGCGTTTGAGCGGTCGGGCTCCGTAGACCGGATCATAACCCCGTTCTCCCAGGTGCTGAAGCGCGGACGGGGTGAGCGACAGGGTGATCCTCCGTTCGGCCAATCGATGGCGGAGTCGGTCAAGTTGGATCTCCACGATCTTGATCAGGTGTTCGGTGCCGAGCGGATGGAACACCACCAGTTCATCGACCCGATTCAAGAACTCCGGGCGGAAATGCTGGCGCAGTTCGCCCATCACGACCGTCCTGACTTGCTCATACGACGCGCCTCGTTGTTGCGCTTCGAGGATGTGGGGGCTGCCGATGTTGGACGTCATGATCAACACGGTGTTCTTGAAATCGACCGTGCGGCCTTGTGAATCAGTCAGCCGCCCGTCATCCAGGACTTGCAGCAGGACATTGAAGACGTCGTGGTGCGCTTTTTCAATCTCGTCAAACAGGATCACCGAGAAGGGGCGCCGTCGAACGGCTTCGGTAAGTTGGCCGCCCTCTTCATAGCCGATGTAGCCGGGCGGTGCGCCGATGAGGCGGGCCACCGTGTGTTTTTCCATATATTCGGACATGTCGATCCTGACCAGATTGCCTTCGTCGTCAAACAGAATGGCGGCCAGCGCACGGGCCAATTCGGTCTTCCCGACGCCGGTGGGGCCCAAGAACAGAAATGAACCGATCGGGCGGTTGGGGTCTTTGATGCCGGATCGGGCGCGAAGCACGGCGTCGGCGACTGCTCGGACGCCTTCATCTTGTCCCACGACACGTTGATGCAGAAGCTCTTCGAGCTTCAGGAGTTTGTCGGTTTCTCCTTCGAGCAACCGCGAGACCGGAATACCGGTCCACCGGCTCACCACGGCGGCAATCTCGTCCTCATCGACCTCTTCTTTCAGCAGCTTGGTCCCGTCCTGCTTTTTCCCGAGATGCTGTTGTTCCAACTCCAATTCCCGCTCGAGCCGAGGCAGTTCTCCGTATCGCAACTCCGCCACGCGGTTCAGGTCATACGCCCGCTCCGCTTGATCGATTTTCAGCTTGACGTCTTCGATGGCCTCTCGGGTTTTCCGGAGGCGGGAAACGGATGTCTTTTCCGATTCCCATCTGGTTTTAAGGGCCTGTAAGTCGCGTTGCTTTTCGTTCAGTTCAGCTTCGAGAGCGGTCAGGCGTGCGGCGCTCGCCGGATCCTTCTCTTTCTTCAACGCTTCCCGTTCAATCTCCAGCTGAAGCACTTTGCGTGAGACTTCATCCAACTCCGCCGGAAGGCTGTCGATCTCGGTCCTGAGCCGCGCAGCAGCCTCGTCGACCAAGTCGATAGCTTTGTCGGGCAGAAACCGGTCCGAGATGTATCGGTGGGACAATTTCGCTGCCGCAACCAAGGCGCTGTCCTTGATCCGCACGCCATGGTGAACTTCGTACCGTTCTTTGAGGCCGCGCAAGATGGACACGGTGTTCTCCACGGACGGCTGGTCGACGAGGACGGTCTGAAAGCGGCGTTCCAAGGCGGCGTCCTTTTCGATATGTTTCCGGTATTCATCGAGCGTCGTCGCGCCGACGAGGTGCAACTCGCCTCGGGCCAGCATCGGCTTCAGCAGATTGGCTGCGTCCATCGCCCCTTCGGCCGCTCCCGCACCCACGACCGTATGCAACTCGTCGATGAAGAGCAGAATCTGACCTTGGGAGGATTGAATTTCTTTAAGCACGGCTTTGAGCCGCTCTTCGAATTCGCCTCGAAACTTGGCTCCGGCGACGAGCGAGCCCATGTCCAGCGCGAAGAGTTTCTTGTGTTTGAGGCTTTCGGGAACATCCCCTTTGACGATGCGAATCGCCAATCCTTCCACGATCGCGGTTTTGCCGACCCCGGGTTCGCCGATGAGGACAGGGTTGTTCTTCGTCCGGCGGGACAAGATCTGAATCACACGCCTGATTTCGTCGTCACGACCGATGACGGGGTCGAGCTTGCCTTGTCCGGCCAATTGCGTCAGATCACGCCCGTATTTGACCAGCGACTGGTAGGTGCTTTCGGGATCCTGACTGGTGACACGCTGATTCCCGCGCACCTGTTGCAAGCCGGACAAGAGACGATCCCGAGTCAACCCCAGCTTCTTGAGCACTCCCCCTTCCTGGACCATGGCCAGCAACACATGCTCGACGCTCAGAAAGTCGTCCTTGAGCGACTTTTGCTCGTCCTCAGCGCGATTCAGGACTTGAGACAGGCGCGTGGTCACATGCATTTGACCCGGCGATGCTCCGGTGCCTTGCACTTGAGGCAGCTTTCCCAAGGCTTGTTCGACGGCCTGCCGAACCGCAGGCATGGCCAGACCGGCTGCTTCGAGCAAAGCCGGAGTCGTCCCGCCTTCCTGGTCCAGCAACGCCAGCAACACGTGCTCCACGTCGATGCCCTGGTGGCTTCTCCTCTGTGCATGACCAGAGGCGGACTGTAACGCCTCCTGGAGCTTGATCGTCATTCGGTTCATGTCCATGGTCGTCCCCGCTAAAATGTTCTATCGATGTCTCATGTGATAATCATCGGGGGTGGTAAGTCAACCACAAATGTATGTTCTCCGGGCCCGCACGACTAGTTCTTGACCTCTGGGGCAATCCCGATTAGGGTACGCAGCGGCATGGTCAACCTCGTGTCAGCCACTCTTCATCTCTATCGACAAGTCTTGTACTCGACGGGACGTTCACTCGCCAGAAGTTGGATGACGATGGCTGCGCTCATTGTCTTTGCCGTTTTGTTTGTAGCGGTCTCCAGGATCGCCGGTCCATTGGGAATAGCGGGGGGCTTTATCCTGGGCATTGTGAACGCCATATTGGTCGGCGCAACGCTCCGGCTGATCGAACAGTCGCTGAGCGCCGCAAGGACCATTCAACTCAAGGATGTGACTGAAAGCTTCGGGCATTACTTTTGGGATGTGATCGGCGTCGGGTTCGTCTTGTGGATCCCGACGATGTTGCTCGATATGGGCATGCAAGCCAACCCCTACGGTCAGTTTCTTTCGTCCGCGTTTCTGCTCCTGGTGTTCCTCTTGTTGAATCCGGCCCCGGAGGTCATCTATCAAGTCCGGCACGATTCACCTCTCGAGGTCATAAAGACCTCCTATCAATTCATATTGGAGCATTGGATCGAGTGGTTCCTTCCCTTCGCGATTCTCATTTTGCCCGTGGTGCTCTCTCCGGGCGGTCTCATGGATTTTTTTTCATTGTCCGGTCGCGCCGGCCGGGGAGCCGGCCTCGACTTTTTTCAGATTCTGCTGCTGCCGTTCACCGCCATCGCCGGGTGGTTGTCCTACGTCGGTTTTGATTCAGAGGAACAAGGCATCGTGCTGCTGCTCCTTACACCTCCAATGGCGATGGCCATCTTGTTGTTCCGCGGCCATCTTTTTGCATCGCTCCATGGGTCCTCCAGACGGCAGCGTCTATTCTCTCGCCAGTTTGACACCAGAACGTAGGACGGAAGTCACGATTGGCGGTGTCCGAGGTTGATTCAGTACGGTTGTACCTAATACCAGCGAGTGACACCTCTTGGGTCGTTGATAAGTCTCGGCTTGTGATCGGGGGTGAAATAGTGTATGGGTTGGCCTACACTTGAGGTCTATTCCTGCGGGATGTGGTTCGGGTAAGGCGCGGACTCATGCAACTTTCCATCTTTTGGCGGCTGGTTATGACCTCCCTCGTTGTCATTACGGTCATGGGAGGAGTCAACCTGTACGCGCTCTTCCAGCTTCGTCAGTTGACCGCGATGAGTACCGACATGGCGTCGTACCACTATCCGGCCGCGGAATCCGCGAAGAGGCTCTTAGGGTCGCTCTATGCCCAATTGAACAGTGAAAAGAAATACCTGGCGACCAGAGATCACGCCTTTCTGACGAATCTCAACGAAGAGGTGGACGAGTTTCAGCGCAGTCTCCAGTTGCTACGGGGCCAGGAACACTCCTCTCAGGGACTGAAACTGCTTCAGGAGACGGATGAATTGAGCAAAGAGCAGGTGAAACTGTTTCAGGGCGAATTGCGGCCGACGAACGGGAAGATCCCTCGGCCTACTCCGGAGTATGAAAACCGACGCGATGTGCTTCTGGATCGGATGTCGTCCTCGATTCAGAGCTATATCGATCTGCATGAGGCTCGAGTCAGCGTCGGCGTGACGGAATCCCGAGCCAGCGCGGCCCAAGCAGAGGCCGTCACCGAGCAACTTGTCCTGGTGGCGTTGGTGTTCGGATTGGGGCTTGCCGGGATCGCCAGCTATACGATTTTGCGTCCGCTTCGAGAGCTGCAAGGGCACATCAGGCAAATCGGGCAAGGAAATTTCGGGGCATCCCTCCGGATCAAAGCTCCCGCGGAACTACGTGAGTTGGTCGATACCGTGAATTGGATGGGAAGAAAACTGCAAGATATCGACGATATGAAAACGGAGTTCTTGGCGCACGTGTCCCACGAACTGCGTACTCCGATGGCGTCGATACAAGAAGGCACGCATCTCTTATTGGATGAAATTCCCGGTCCGCTCGCGCAGGAGCAACGAACCATTCTTCGAATCATGGCCGACAGCAGCCGGCGACTGATCCATCTGATCTCCACGATTCTGGACCTGTCGAAGATGGAAGCGGGGATGATGGAGTACCGCATCGTCCCGGTGGATCTTCAACGGATCGGGGAAATTTCGATCAATAAGGTTCGTCTTTTGGCGGATTCCAAGCATGTGCAGCTTGTGCTGGAGAGCATCGGGGAGCGGACGTGGGTCAAGGCGGACGCGGCACGTCTGGAGCAGGTGCTCGACAACCTTCTTTCCAACGCCCTGAAGTTCAGTCCCGAAGGAGGGGTCGTGAAAGTTCAGATGAAACCCGACCCGCAAGCCGGAGTTCTGGAAGTATCCGTTTCGGATACGGGGCCAGGGATCGCCCCGGAAGATCTTCCCCATATTTTCGAACGGTTTTACCAAGGACGCACGAAGGGGAAGCATACGGCGGGAAGCGGATTGGGGCTGGCATTGGTCAAGAAGGTGGTTGAAGCTCACGGAGGGAGAATCTGGATCGAAAGTGAGAAAGGCAAGGGGGCCACTGTACGGTTTATCCTACGGTTGGCACAATCGGAAAAGGTAGGGCAAGCGTGACCAGAAAAACACTGTCTCCAACGACGAGCCCCCTCATCATCGGTGTTTTTTTCCTGACAGGATGCGCGGCTTGGACGACGCCGACCCCCGCTTCGCGTCCCTATTTCAAGGCAGACCCCCAAGACGTAAGGTCTTTTCAAGCGCTTGCAAAAAAACAGGAAATCGCTGCGGCCAAATGTAATGAATCGAATTCGTGTGATCACGTCTACTATACCCGCGGCCTGCTTGGATTATATGAAAGCCGCGAAGTTGCGGAGAAATATTTCGAAAAAGTTTTAACGGTCGCTCCGAAGGGCCAATTTGCCGTATCGAGCAAAGGATGGCTTGATTTATTGCGCAAGTCGGCCGGTCCGGGCCCCAGATCGTGGACGCAAGCGGTTCTTACAGCTCCGGTCCTTGCCGAAACCAACACCTCATTGTCGCTCGCCGCCGATCGCCTGGTGCGGGACTTGCTTGAGAAGGAGGCGGTCGTTCAGCAACTTCGCGCATCCAAGAACGGGAATTCCGAGACCGTTGAAGCCTTGCAGCGTGAATTGGCGGATCGAGATCACAAGATTGAATCGCTGCAGTCGAAGAAAGACTCACCGAAGTCGTCAGCCGATCCGGCGTCCGTTCAAAGTCTGCAAAAGCAGTTGGCCGAGCGGGACAGAAAGATCGAAGAGCTTTCGATGCAACTCGACGCATTGAAACGAATCGATCAAGAGATGCGGGAAAAGGTGCGGCCGATACGTCCGCCGTTGACGACCGTTCCGATTCCCGGACCCGAGACGACACCCTAACGAACCTCAGAAGGGATTGCGATTATGGAGCAAGAAAATATCCTCGTAGTCGACGATGATGAAGGGCTGTTGCATTTATTGAAAATGCGGTTGTCCGCGATGGGTTATTCGGTCACGCCATGTACGACGGGACAAGATGCGGTCGGAGAAGCAAAGAAAACGATGTTCAACTTGGCGATCACCGACCTGCGTCTTCGCGGGGAAGACGGGTTGGAGGTGACCGAAGAACTGCTCAGGAGTCATCCGGGACTGCCGGTCATCATCCTGACGGCCCATGGAAGTATTCCCAATGCCGTGGAGGCGATGCAACGAGGGGCGTTCGGGTACTTGACGAAGCCGTTTGACGACAAGGAGCTGAAGGCCACGATCGAGAAGGCGCTCGCGCAACAGCGGATGAGCCGAGAGATTCAGCGGCTGAAGTCGCTGGTCAAAGAACTGTACGGATTGGAAAACGTCGTGGCTCGGAGTCCGGCGATGCAGCGGCTTTTCCAGCAGATCGCGCAGGTGGCCGATTCGGATGCGACGATTTTGCTGTTCGGAGAAACCGGAACCGGCAAAGAAGTGATGGCTCGGGTCATCCATACCAACAGCCGGCGCGGGAAGGGCCCTTTCGTGGCGCTCAACTGCGCCGCGATACCAGAAACGCTGTTCGAGAGCGAGCTGTTCGGACACGTGAAGGGCGCCTTCACGAGCGCGCTCGGTGCAAAACGAGGATTGTTTCAAATGGCCAACGGCGGCACGCTGTTCCTCGATGAGATCGGCGACATGCCGCTGTCCATGCAGGTCAAATTATTGCGTGCGGTACAGGAACGGGAGGTTCGAGAGGTGGGATCGGAAACCTCCACCAAGGTCGACGTCCGCATCATCGCCGCCACCAATAAAGACCTCGGTGAGGCGGTGAAAAACGGGACGTTCCGCAACGATCTGTACTATCGCATCTCGGTGGTCCCTCTGTTCATCCCTCCGCTGCGCGACCGGCGCGACGATATCCCGCTGCTGGCGCAACATTTCCTGAAGCTCAGCGTGAAACGGGCCAACAAGGAGTTGAAGGGATTCACGGCCGCGGCGCTTCATCGATTGATGATCAATCCCTGGCCGGGCAATGTGCGTGAGCTGGAAAACGTGGTCGAGAAGGCCGTGGTGATGTCACGGCAGGATATGATCACGCCGGATCTGCTGCCGGCCGTCAGTGTGTCGGCCGAGTCACCGCTCAAGCCGCTGACGGAGGCGAAAGAAGAATTCGAGCGGACCTATTTGAAGAACGTTCTGCAATTGACGGGGGGGAATATCTCGCGCGCCGCGCAGTTTGCCGGCCGGTACCGAGCCGACTTCTATAAGATGCTGAGGAAATATGGTCTTCATCCGTCGACTACGAAAGGAAGGCCGGATGCGGACCTGGAGGAGCTGGAACATGAAGAGCGTTTGACGGAGGCGGAACGATAGCGCGTCGATTCCGCCGACTTCGTAAGTCGATTCAGAAGGCCGTGTCTTATGAATGGCGCGGCCTTTATGTTTCTACCGCCTGGCACCTTTTTTCGCTCGGGGAGGTGGCCTCATCAAGTTTGACTGTCCTTATCTCGCCGTGTCTTTTCCATTGCACTCCGATATCTGAGCGCCTACGATGGTGGCCGCTGATCACCGTCTTTTGACAAAGGAGCGGGGACTATGATGCGAGAGGGAACCTCCATGATTGCGTCCGCCGGAGCGTTGATCATCGCTGTGGCACTATCGCCCTCGCTGGTCCTCGGCGAAGGGGGGGCGCGCCGCGATGTGGTCCGCCAAGCGACCGAAGCGGCGGCCGCCGAACAAGCTGCCCCCGCATCGCTCTCGAAGAATGCCACCATTCTCGATCGAGACGGACGAGTGGTGCGCATTGGGAGCAACGGGTGGATGTGCTTGCCGGATGACCCCGGGACCGCGGGAACGGACTCCATCTGCATGAACGAATCGTGGCGTCTTTTCATGGATGCGTTGAAAAACAAAAAGAAGCCGACGCATACCAAAATGGGAATCGCCTATATGCTCCAAGGCGACCGTCCGGTGAGCAATACGGATCCGTATGCGGCCGAACCGAAGCCGGGCGATGATTGGGTCGATAAGCTCGGCGCCCATATTATGGTCCTCGTGTCGGATGTGGAAACGTTGAAAAGCTTGCCCACCGATTCGAAAAACGGCGGCCCCTGGGTCATGTGGGCCGGAACACCTTATGCCCATGTAATGATTCCGATTGAGAGCTATCCACAGTAGGTGAGATCTGGCGAAAAGACCGATCGATGATGTGAGCAACCTGTCTTGCGCCCTCGTTTCACAAAACCTTCTCCGATGGTGACCCCGCGAGAACCGAACTAAGAAAGTACTCGCGGTCTTTCAGGCGAGGCGGCTCCTTGATGACACGGTCCCGTGACTCTTCGTTCAGCGTGGCATTGGGAGATGACCGGGATCTTCTAAGACGCGTTCAGGAGCCGGTCTAACGGGTGTTTCCGGGCCATGAATTCCACAGACGCCGTCAAGTCGTAGAGCGCCTCTAAGGGCCTTAACTAGTAGGTCGAGCCTGGGAGCCCTGATACAATCGCGCCATGCGAAAGTATTCCAGGGATTACGATAAGCATGCCGATCTGATTGAAGCCTGTTGGCGGCTCGCGGAGACGGCGAACGCCTTCGTCAACCGAGCGCCTCGACAAAAGCGCCTGGAGGCGGAACGCTCGGCGCTCTTCGATGCCCTTTCTCACGCGCAACTCGTGTTGTCCGTCACTCGAGTGCCGGGAAAGACCGGCAAGGATCCATCCAAGCGTGAGAAGTCCGACAGGGTAGCGGGAGGATTGGAAGACCGATTGAAGCAGTCAACGGCTGATTTGGCGAAGTCTCAGCACACGCTTGAACAGTTGGATTATCTGATGGAACCAGTCACAACGAAGCTCGACGACCTACAGGATCAAGCTAAGAAAGT
>DATIGP010000196.1:0-3865 GCA_035454625.1 Nitrospira sp. | reverse complement strand
ATGCGAGCCGGCATGATGCTCGAATGGGACAGCATGGCTTGACGGCCGAAATGGGTCAGTCAATACGATTCCATTTTACCGGTGACGCTGAAGTTTCGGCCCGGTCATATCGGTCCTTTCGTTCCGTATCTCACAACCGGTATCGGGGTGAACGTGAACACGAAGGATATCGACGATACCTTTGCCTGGCGCCTTGGCGGCGGCGTGGATTACCCGCTGACCCAGTTGGTTTCTACCGCGCCCAAAGGACTCACGCTGAACGTGGAAACCGCCTGGAAGCAAAACCAGCCTGGCGCGGAGTTATCCACCATAGGCTTACTATTTGGAGTGCGCCATACGTATTGATCGCTGGAATTCCGCGTCAGGCATGTGTAAGTCCTCGATGCGTTCGATCAACTTGAGAGTGTTTCTTCGCTGCTGGTGTCCGAGAACCATTCAGCCGACGTTATCTCTCGGCCACTGGGATCGGTCCAGGGTCAACCGCATGTTTCTTTATCGGCACCACCTGATCCCGCCATAACGCGATCCCGCCGACCAATCCGTTCAGGTTGGAAACGATCGTGACATGAGCCGGGAGCAGCGAGATATCGACTGCTTTTGAGTTGCCGCCACCGATGTATAAGCGAGTAAAGTGAAATTTCGCTTCCAGTCGGCGAATGAATTTTGCCAAGCGCCGATTCCATTTTTTCTTGCCGTCCTTCTGCAACATTTCATTCCGTAACTCATCCTTGCCGATCTCCAGGTTCGGGACAAGATGTCCGTCGGTGAATAAAGACGTGCCGACACCCGTACCCAGTGTGACGACCAACTCGACTCCTTTCCCGGCAATCGCTCCAAAACCTTGCACGTCGGCGTCATTTGCCACTCGGATGGGTTTCTTCAGCCGGGCTCGCAATCCCTCGGCGAGATTGAAGTCCTTCCATTCAGGGGCAAGGTTTGGGGCTTGTTTCACGATGCCGTCGACGATCACACCGGGAAAACCGACGGCCACCCTGTCGAATGATTTAAAATTCTTGACCAGTGTGACGATGGCATCCATAAGATCAGGCGGCCTGCCGGAAGGCGGGGTGTCTTGGCGGAGACGCCGACCGATAAGATTCCCTAGTTCGTTGACTAGGGCGGCCTTGATTCCGCTGGCGCCGACATCCACAACCAAGGTCGTTGGCTTGGCGGGTGTCTTACGATGTTGATCAGGCAGCTTACCCTGGTTGGATGATGGCTTGCGCTTCGGGGAAGCGGTTTGTGCCAGTTTTTTTTGGGACACACTCTCACGATGCATGGAACGGAGATCCATTCTCACGGTACCCTCCTCTCTCAATTGTAAGACTATGCCTGCAGCCCACCGCGCACCGATCCATCTCAATTCGACGGAATTGACGTTTGTCGTATCGATGAGAGCCGCGCCGGTCGCAGCTCACGTTTCATCTTCCTCCATCGCTTGACGGATCAGCAATTCACGTAACAGGGTTTCCAAATCCTGATGCATTAACTGCACACTCGATTCGAGTTGCTGCAGCATGGCTTCCCGAATGTGAAGATCGTCCGCATCATAAATCCCGCCCGGGCCGAATAAGAGCGATTTCCGTTCTTCTTCGCGTCGAGAGCCGGGTTTACCAAGGCGGCCTTCCTCTTTCCAAGTGGTGACCATGACTTCGCGCAGGCTTCGTCGTTCAAGATCGCGGTTGTTCGGCCTTGTCAAGAACCGCCAGATCCGAGGAGGGTAGTATTCTCGTTTCTCTTCGCCTTCCCATATTTGTTGCAGATGGTTATGCGGGTGCCTGAACTCCTGCCTTACTTTGGTAAAGTTGGCCGATGTTCCGAACAAAACCTCCAAAGTTCCCCCCGCGACGGACATGATGTGCGCGGTATTACCAGCGCCCGTCGCCATACCGATCCCACCGGTCATGACGTTAACCAGGCCCCCGACCACGACCGATAAGATGGTTTGAGACATGCTGCGGGTATTCTGAACCTCTTTGAGTCGATCCTGCACTTCATCGGCCCGATGAACCTCGCATTCCAATTCCGCAACCAAGCTCGATACCTCGAGCGTGGCGAGCTGCAGCCGATTGATCAGCTTTCGTCGGACCCGTTCCACTTCGTTTGGATCCTTGTGAGCGTGCTCAAGAAATGCCAGCCGATGGAGCAACGGAAGCAAATGCAGGGCATCGGCGATGTCTATCGCGATGGGACTGTAATACTTCGTGGCATCGCCGTCTTGGGCTATCTTCTCAGTAGAGGAAGAAATCAATTCAACCTTCGAGACGGGCATATTTTTGAAGGAGGTCTCCGATGAAATACACCCGCGATCGAACGTGTAGGTGGACTTAGGCGCCGGGAGTGTGGAGACGCAGCCGTTGGCGTACAGATAGACCGGCAGAAGCAGCACCATACATTTCCGCATCGTGCCATAACTTTAATCGCCAAGGATGCCCTTTTCGTCCTAGGTAGATCCCTTGACCTGGAAAGGCATATGGAAACGGTAGACCATACCTCTACAAAGCATGCTAGACCCTGCCGAGCCATGGAAGTGCGGCGTAGAGCTTTTGCTCGGACCTTCCGGGCGGGTCGTTCGGACTTTAATGTGGAACTTCTTTCCCTCGATGAGCCATATCCAGATGGGAACGAGCCTGCAGCGTTTCTGAAGCGTTGGGTCCGAAGACTTTTTCTTGTATGGTTAACGCGTCTTGATAGAGCGGGATGGCGAGATCTCGTCGGTCATGTGCTTCATACAAACGAGCCATTGCGTCGAGCGAGTGAGCGACCAGCGGATGCTCATGGCCGAAGATCTTTTCTCGAATGTTCTTCGATCGCAGGAACAGCGGGATCGCGACCGAGAGGTTGTCTGAATATAAACTGACGGCCATGTGATGAAGACTGTCCGCGACGGCAGGATGTTCCGGCCCTAACCTCGCCTCTCGGACCACCCATGCGCGAAAGAACAGCGGGCCGGCTAATGCCCGCCCTTCCTGTTGTTCGAATAGCGCGCTCCCGATCAGATCCAAGGTGTCGGCCACATGGAGGTCCTCAGCTCCTCGGGTCAGGGTATAGATGCCCAGGGCCCGGCGAAAGACCTTTTCTGCGCCGGCAAAATCGTTCTGCTTGAATCGCATGGCGCCCAATTTATTGAGCAGCGCTGCCAGATTTTGGTTGACCTCCTTATCGAAGGTGCGATCCAATAGCCCCACTGCCGTCGCGTATGCTTTTTCAGCCTCAGGCCAATTCCCGGCTGCTTTTGCATGGTCTCCATTGGCCTCATATCCCGCCCAACCGATTTCATTCGCTGAGGCGAACAAACCGACGCATACCATCGTTAAGGGCATGAACAAGGTGCCTTTGTCACCAGACCGCCGGGGTCCCCCTTCTATTGGATCATCGATTGAAAAGCAGGCATCACTTCCCCCTGAAGACATCGGGCCGTATGCGAGAAACTTGTCGTTTTTCGTCTTGTCTGTCCACACGTCATCAATGCCGGGAGGAGCAGCAACCATTGGATGAGACCCTTCATAAGGCACATCGGCAAAAGATGTCGATGAAAGCAGACCACCGCACAGAACAACGCTGAGATAGGACATAAATAGGATGCCATGCGGCCGCGGCCGTATGTGTGTACGTGTGTGAGCCATGCCGACCTATATCCTAGGCTTCGAATTGCCAAAGACGCCCTTCTTATTCGTACCAAAAATAAGACTGAATCACACCAGGGCTTACCCTAGGGTCGGTTTCGCGAAACGTCCTGAACTGAAGTTCGAGAATTATGATGCCTTTCACGGGTTTATGCTCTAAGGGGAGGGAAGAACCTCTTCGATATCAAGAATCTTGTGCGAGACTACCCACCCATTGAACGATTTCCCGTGTTTCCATG
>DATIGP010000195.1:0-24892 GCA_035454625.1 Nitrospira sp. | reverse complement strand
CGTAGTGACTCGAAGCTCGGAAATGATTTGGGGGATCGTGGAAGCGCACGATGCGAGGGTCCCGGTGCAGGGCACGCAGCCCAGGCTGCGATATCGGGTCCCGTTGCCCTGATCGAAATAGAGAGGTGGGAGGGGAATCCGTTCGAACTCCAAATACTCCCAAATGTTCAGCTCCGTCCAATCCAGTAAGGGATGGACTCGGACATGAGCCCCCGACGGAAATGTCGTGTTAAATTGGTCCCATAACTCGGGTGGTTGGTCTCGGAAATCCCATTCGCCATGCTTGTCACGCAGGGAAAAGTACCGCTCCTTTGCGCGGGTGCCTTCCTCATCGGCGCGAATCCCGAGAATGATGGCGGTCCACCTGTGCTTGGCGATCGTTTGCTTCAGGGCGTCGATCTTCATGGCGGTACAGCAGGTGACACGCCCTTGTTGGGGACCCATGCCGGCCGCCAGCGCCTCGCTGTTCTGGCCCACGACCAGATCAAGGCGCCATTCCCGGCACAGCCGATCGCGATACTCGATCAGCTCCGGCATCTCGTAACCGGTATCGATATGCACCAGCGGAAACGGCACATGCCCGAAGAAGGCTTTCCGGGCCAACCACAACAGCACGGTCGAATCCTTACCCATGGACCACAGCATCGCGAGGTCATCGAAATGCTTGTACGCCTCGCGCAGGATGTAGACGCTTTGATCTTCGAGCGCCCGGAGATGTTTCATGGCCGTTTACCGATTCGTACGGCTGTCGATTTAAGCTGATGAGACCGACAGGGCCAGCGACAGTCCGACATGTCGGATCCGTGGTTCAGCGCCGTTACGACGATGTTCCAAAATCAGAGGGTCGACAATGTCTCCGCACATGAGGCAGTGCATCCCGTAGAAACTTTGATCTCGGCTGTCGAGCAGGTCATCATATTGTTCCACGTGCATAGGGCTGTTGCAACGAAGGCAATTCATGGTTTCTTCCTCCCCATGGGTATACTGTTTCCTACCATGCACTTATGCAATCAGCGGTCCAACATTGAAACCTATGTACAGGCGCTGGATGGGCGCAAAACCATAGGTCGCAGGCGATAATGAGATATTGCGACCGTGCGCATGTGTATGGGCGCACTTTGTGCTGTGCATCCATGCTCTTGGCATAAAGTAGCCGGTGCAGCTGTAGTCAATCAGCGAGGTAGGGAAGCCGCCGCCTAGGTGGGCGTACGGCGTAAATGCTATGAGTCAGGAGTCCGGCTTGCGCCGGCGATCGAGCTTCCAACGCGTGATGCCCAGATGCTTGGCGGCAAGGGACTTGTTGCCTTCGGAACGCCGTAAGACCTCGTTGATGATGCGGTCTTCGAGTTCCGACAAGGACTCGCCAAGACGGAACACGATGTGGATCTCGGCTGGATCCGTGCTGTCTGCAGACGGCACGGGAGAACAGGGCGAATCGCTGACCGAAAGCGAAGGGGCGTCTCGCATGTCGGAGGGGAAGTGCATCGATTCCAGCGTATCGCCGGGGCAGAAAAGAACCGCTCGTTCCATGAGATTGCTCAGTTCCCGGACGTTGCCGGGGAAATGGTATTGCAACAGGGCGGCGCGCGCGCTGTCGCCCAGATGACGAACCGGCTTTCTGAGTGAAAGCGCCGAGCGGGCTAAGAATTGTTCGGCGAGGGGTATGATGTCATCGCGCCGCTCCCGCAGGGGCGGGATCATGAGCGTTACGACGTTCAGCCGGAAGTAGAGATCTTCACGAAACTCGCCTTTGGCGACGGCATCTTTCAGATTGCGGTTGGTGGCGGCCATAAAGCGAACGTCCAACGGAATTGTTGTCGACCCGCCCACCCGCCTGAACGCACGTTCCTCGATGACTCGAAGCAGTTTCGCTTGCAAAGGGAGAGGAAGATCTCCGATCTCATCGAACAGAACGGTTCCTCCCTCCGCCAGCTCCAGCAATCCGGTTTTGCGGCCAGACGCGCCAGTGAATGAGCCTTTCTCGTGCCCGAACAGTTCGCTTTCGAAGAGGTCTCGCGGAATCGACGGGCAGTCGACCTCGATGCAAGGCTTGTAGGCCCTGGCGCCGTTATAGTGGATCACGCGTCCCATGTATTGTTTACCGGTGCCGGTCTCGCCTTGGAGCAGCACGGTGACTCGATCGTTCTTGGCGAGCTCATGAATCTGATGCATGAAGGCCCGAGTCGCAGGACTGTTGGCGATGACGCGGTCGAGGGCGTAGCGCTCGGCATCCTGCCCGCTCTGCAAATGAACCTGTCGTTGCAGCGTGAGCAGTTGGGTTGCCCTAGTCAACGCATGCTGCAAATCCTCCATGTCGATGGCTTTGGCGACGAAGTCGAACGCGCCCAGCTTCGTCGCTTCGACGGCGTCCTTCACGGTGCCTCTGGCGGTCAAGAGAATGACCAATAGGTGAGGGGAGGTCTGCCTGACACGAGCGAGGACGTCCAGCCCGGACAGATTCGGCATCACAAGGTCGAGCACGAGAATGTCCGGTTCAAACGATTTCAACAGTGACAGACATTCCTCGCCGGACCCGGCCGTCCGCACGGCGTATCCTTGATCGGTGAGACGCAAGGCGAACGCTTCACGGACGGATTCTTCGTCTTCCACCAACAGAAGTTGCCACGTCATGCTAGGTCTCTCGTTTCAGGGGCAGCCACACTTCGACGATCGCTCCATGGCCCGGAGGGCTGCTGATCGCCAATTGTCCGCCATGGCGCTCGACGATGTCATGAGTAATCGTCAAACCGAGGCCGACTCCCTTGGCCTTCCCATTCGTGAAAAACGGTTCGAAGATTCGCTGCAGGTCGTCGGGATCGATTCCTTTCCCCGTGTCGGAAAACGTCACCGAGACGCCCGGCACTTGTTTGGCGGCCAGCGCAGCGGCGATCGTCAACTCGCCGCCGTTCGGCATGGCATCGATCGCATTCATCGAGATGTTGAGAAACGCTTGCTGCAAGTGGGCGCGGGATGCTTCAACCGGAGGGACTCCCGGAATGATCGTTTTTACGGTAATCCGCTGTTTGCTCAAGTTGGGCCTCAGCAGCGTCAACATATCGTCGATCAGGGTGGAGAGATTGCAGGGCTGGAGATCGAATGGCCGCGGCCGCAGCTGACCCAAATGAGACTCCAAGAGTTCGTCGATGCGCGACGCCTCGCGCGCGATCAGCGCGCATCGGTCTCTGGCGGCGCGGGGCAATTCTTCTTGTTCCGCGAGATGAGTGGCCAGACTGCCGAGTCCGATCAGCGGATTGCGGACCTCGTGGAGAATGCCGCCGGCCAGTTGGCCCACCAATTTGATTTGCTCGGCATGGCGCAACGCTTCCAGCATCTGTTCTCGCTCGCTAAGATCCGTGAGTATCCCCAAATAGAATTGCGTGGTGCCGTCACGATCCTTGACGGGGCTGACGCTTTCCCATACCAAGAACTCGGATCCGTCCTTACGGCGATTGACGAAACGATCCACAAACGCGAGGCCGGAGCGGATGGCTTGCCAGAGCCGTTCGTAAAAGTCAGGGGAATGCTTGCCGGATTTCAAGATTGACGGACGTTTGCCGAGTGCCTCCTCTCGTGTCCAACCCGTCATGCGCTCTAAGGCCGGATTCCATTCCAGAATGCTGCCTTGGGTATCCGTTAGCATGATCCCATCCCGCGCAAACATGAATAGCCGATGATAGAGGTCGCGCTGAGTATCGGCGAGCCGCCGGCGCTCCAGTACGGTCGCCACCGTGTTGGCGGCCGTACAGAGGAACTCGAGTTCCTTGTTTGTGAAGTCCCGCACGGATTTGGAATGAGCCGTCATGGCTCCGTAAACCCGGTCCTCCACGAGCATCGGCACACACATGCCGGCGATCGCCCCATGTTCGGTCAGGAGTTTCGACGGTGTGAATCGGGTTTCCTTTCGCAAGTCTCGTACGACCACCGGCAGCCGTTCGCGGATCGCATAGCCGGCTTGTGAGTGTGTGCCGCCCTCGACGGTCAGTTTGCCGATCAGTTCGGGCTCAAGGCCGATGCCTGCTACGACGGCGAGGTGATCATCTGATTCCCGCTGGACGAGGATTTTGCACAACTCGACGTCCAGTGCGTCAGCGGTATGCTTCACCGCCTCACCCATCAATTCTTGCGCCGGTGCATCGCTGACGGCGAGCGTTCCGATACGGGCCAGCACGGACTGGAAACGGGCGATCTGCGCAGCCTCTTGAACCAGCTCCGTATGCTCGGTGACGTCTTGCAGGACCAACAGCACGCCGGTCTCTCCATGATAGGGGACGACGTTAAAGCGACACTCATAGACGAGCGTTTGACCTTTACGATCGGACAGCCGATAGGTCTTGCTGCCTCTGGTGCCCAGGGCTTCCTGGTTCCAGGCCATGGCATCGGAAAACAGTTGAGATCGTAGCGTCTTGATGTCGGGTGTCGACCGGCCTGTCGGCGCAGCCGGTGCTTCCACCAATTCACAGAACTGCGCATTTTCAAAAACCAAGATCCCCTTGGCGATAAAACAGAGCCCGCCTTCCAGACAGTCGCTGACCCAAGCCAACACCTCAGCAGCGGCAACGGGAGGTTTAGCCGGAGCAGGACTCTTTGAAGGAGCGCCGCGTATGGTCCGATTCTTCACGGGTGGTCTCTGTCAAAGGACATACTGCCGTAGGGCGGTGGTATTATAGCCAGCCCGGAGCGACATCGTCGAGTGAGCCATGCGGGATCCAGGAAGGAGCTATTTGAGTAGGTTCGAGGGGATTCGGAGTAGTTGAGCCAGCGAATAGTCCAGATGCCCGATGCGTAGCAAAGCCACAGGAAGTCATGTTAAAGACAACCATGACCGGCCGCACGTTGGAAATGCTTCGCTTCGACAATACCTATGCTCGTCTTCCGCAAGCCTTTTACGCTCGAGTGAATCCGACTCCGTTCGGCGCGTTGCCTTATCTCATTCACGCGAACCGGGTGGCGGCTGAACTCATTGATCTTGATCAAGGGCAATTCAATCGGGCAGAGTTCGCGGACCTGTTCGGAGGCCGAGCGCTGGCGCCCGGAATGGAGCCGCTCGCAATGCTGTATTCCGGCCATCAGTTCGGCGTGTACGTTCCACAACTCGGCGACGGACGGGCCATTCTCCTCGGCGAGGTCAAAAACAATCGAGAGGAACGGTGGGACCTGCATCTCAAAGGCGCAGGGATGACGCCGTTTTCCCGCGACGGGGACGGCCGAGCGGTCCTGCGCTCGACGATCCGTGAATACCTCTGCTGCACGGCGATGCAGGGCCTCGGCGTTCCCACCACACAGGCGCTCTGCCTGGTCGGAAGCGAGGAGAAGGTCTATCGTGAGGAAGTCGAAACCGGCGCAATGTTGGTCCGCATGGCGCCCTCACATGTCCGCTTCGGCACGTTCGAAGTCTTCTACTACCGAAAACAACACGAGCTCTTGAAGGTTCTCGCCGACTACGTGATCGATCAGCACTTCCCTCATCTTCGTGAGGCCGGAGAAAAATACGCCCGATTCTTCACGGAAGTGGCCGAGCGCACAGCAACGCTGATCGCCCACTGGCAGGCCATCGGCTGGGCGCACGGGGTTATGAACACCGATAACATGTCGATCTTGGGCCTTACGTTGGACTATGGACCTTACGGCTTCATGGACGACTACGATGCGGGCTTCATCTGCAATCACTCGGACCACAACGGCCGCTATGCCTTCAACCAACAGCCCTACATCGGGCTCTGGAATCTGAGTTGCTTGGCGCAAGCGCTGCTTCCATTGGCAGAGAAGGAGGCGCTGAAGGCAGGCCTTGAAAGCTATCAACCTCTGTTTGAACATGAGTATCGAAGACGAATGCGGGCAAAACTCGGATTCGTGAAAGAGGAGGCAGAAGACGAGGAGCTCATTCGCGACTTGTTGGGCCTGCTGCAAGGCAGCCATGCCGACTATACGGTGGTGTTCCGAGAGTTGGGCGCCTTTTCATCGGCTGACGGGGCAACGAACGACGCGCTGCGTGAACACTTTCTCAACCGAGACCGTTTCGACGAGTGGGCGGAACGTTATCGGAATCGCCTGCGAAGTGAACGTAGCAGGGATGCCGAACGGCGTGATCGGATGAATCGTGTAAACCCCACATATGTGCTGCGTAACTATCTGGCTCAGGTCGCCATCGAGAAGGCACAAAACAAAGACTTCTCGGAAATCGACCGACTCTTCACGTTGCTCCAAAATCCCTTTACCGAGCAACCGGGCATGGAGGCCTACGCACTCCCTCCCCCCAATTGGGGCAAGCATCTGGCCGTCAGCTGTTCATCATAGGGAAGCCGAATGCGAGAGGATATATTGAGCGGGTTGAAAGTGAGACTCACCGGGGGATCCGATGGGCATGGTGGCGGAGACGGTCCGGTAATCATGCTCCTGCATGGCTTCGGCGCGCCGGGAGACGATCTTGTGCCGCTTGCGGACGTGATCGAGGCTCCGCTAGGAACACGCTGGCTCTTTCCGGAGGCGCCGCTTTCGCTCAACATGGGATTCGGCGACTCGCGCGCTTGGTGGATCATCGACTTTGCGCGCATTCAGGCGGATCGTGAAGCAGGCCGCATTCGCGATCTCTCAGTGGAGATTCCGCAGGGATTGAACCTGGCGCGGGAACGCTTTTTGGTATTTCTCAGAGAATTGCCGCGGCAGATTTCGATTGATTACAAGAAGACGGTCATCGGTGGATTCTCACAGGGCGCGATGCTGACGTGTGATGCGGTCTTGCACACGGACTATCCCTTTGCCGGTCTGGTGCAGCTCTCCGGCAATCTTCTCGCGCGATCGGTCTGGGGTCCGCTTATGCCGGACCGCAAGGGTCTGCCGGTCTTCCAAAGCCATGGTCTACAGGATGACATCCTCCCCCATATCGGTGCGGAGCGTCTCCGTGACGCGCTGAGTGAAGCGGGTCTGGACACAGAGTGGCACAGCTTCCGCGGAGGGCACGAAATTCCTGAATCAGTGCTGCGGCGATTGGGCCCATTTCTGACGAAGGTACTGGAGGCATGAATGTGCAGGACTTCGAGCTGACCGGTGCGGACGGCAAACAGATCAAAGGTAATCGTCTGGATGGAACTCATCGGCAGATTCTCTTCATCACCGGCTTTCTCTCCAAGCGCTGGGGAAACAAGAGCAAAGCGCTGGCACAATGGTGCCAAGAGCAAGGCTGGGGGTTCTGTTGTTACGACGTGCGCGGGTTCGGGGACTCTGAAGGACAATTCACGGACTATACGCTTTCCGATTGGATCGCCGATGCACGGACGGTCCTCACGATGCTGACCGGTGGCGACCATCTCACCCGCCCACCCCAGACGAGTGTTTCTCACCCACCCGGCCCACCGATGGTTTCGCCATCGGTCACCCGCGACGCGCCGCTTCCCCGAGTTACCATCGTGGGTAATTCGCTCGGCAGCTGGATTGCCTGGCTGGTCGCGCAAGACTTTCCCATCGTCGAGGAACTGATCTTGATCGCACCGGCGTTCAATATGATGGGAGAAAGAGCACACGCCATTCCTAAGGAACGGCTCCACGATTGGCATACCGCGGGATGGATGCCGTGGGACGACGACCCGCTACACAAAGACTGGCCTATCTCCTGGAAGTGGGTAGAGGAGAGTGAAGCCCATTGGGCCAGAACTTTCGATGTCGTACGCGACGTCAAGACGACGATTCTGCACGGACTCGAGGACGCGGTGATTCCACCGGAAGGCAGCCGACGATTCGCCGAGGAACTGTTTCGTCGCGTTCCGGACTTTCCGCTGGACCTCCGGCTGATTCCGGGCGACCATCGGCTGAGTAGTCCCGAACACCTTGAGCTGTTTCGCCGTTTGGTGATGAGGTAGACGTCATGCTGGTATTGATTCACAAAGAATGCGGCGGCCCGGCGCTTGAGGAATCGCCGGTCGGAGAAGTCTGCGCGATTCCAATCGAACGCTTTCCTTTTGCCTGTTTCACCTGCCTGGAAGAGATCCTCGACGAATCAGAAGTGCGCCTGTCGGAAGAGCTTGGAATTTAAATGAGACCCTTGATAGAAATATTTCCTATTGCGTTTCGCGAGCAGAACCGACAGCCGTTGAACGCTAAACCGGCGTCCGTACATGCTCGGGCCGAATCCCCAGTCCGATCATTCTGGCCGGGATACGGCGAAGAAATGGAAATCGGGCAAGCAGCTGGACAGCAAAGGGAGGGGTCAATCGAGTCGTGCTATTCAGCACCGGTCTGATGACGCGGTCCTGGACGAGGAGTTGGACCCGTTGCGTCATCTCGGTCGGCCAGACGCGCCGGTCTTGCACCTTCGCCAAATCCGCTTCAGTCACTCGCCCATCGAGCAACGGCTGCGTCAACAGATTCGCCGTCGCCACTGCGTCCTGGATTGCCAGATTGATTCCGACTCCCCCGACCGGGGACATGGCGTGAGCCGCGTCTCCGATGCAGAGCAGCCCGGGTCTATACCACTGCCGCAATCGATCGACCTGAACCGTCAGGAGTTTGATCAGTTCCCAGTCTTGCAGTTCGTGGACACGATCCGCGATGAACGGGGCCAGCTTCGCCAGGCTGTCGCGGAACAACGCCAGGCCGCTCGCGCGAATTTCTCCGAGTGCTCCCTTGGCGATGACGAACCCGCACTGCCAGTAATCACCCCGGTTCAGCATGATGAAGATCCGGCCGACATCGAAGCGGCCCATCGGATCGACCGGGTCCTCGGGACAGCGTGACAACCTGAACCACAGCACATCCATGGGGGCTCCGTAATCTTCTACCGAGAGCCCCGCCTTCTTGCGGACGGTCGAGTGCCGGCCGTCCGCCCCCACGACCAGTTGTGCATGTACGTCAATCGGTCCCGTGATCGTTTCGGCGCGCAGGCCAACTACGGATCCGCCGTTCTCGATCAAGTCCGTCGCCACCGCGCTCATGCGAACGTGGAACCCAGGATACCGACTTCCTGATTCCACGAGAAAGTTGAGAAAGTTCCATTGCGGCGTGAAGGCGACGTAGCGGCATCGGGTCGGCAGATGAGAGAAATCCGCCACCGTGAACTCCCGATCGCCGAACCGTGCGTTGATCCGCGATACTTTCTGATGGGGCAATTGCAGGAATCGTTCGAGCAGTCCCAGCTCGTGCATGATCTCCAGCGTCGAAGGGTGCAACGTGTCGCCGCGAAAATCCCGGAGAAAATCGGCGTGCTTTTCCAGGACAAGCACCGAGACGCCGGCCCGGGCCAACAGAAGACCCAGCATCATGCCGGCTGGCCCTCCTCCGGCGATGCAGCACTGGACCGACATGATTTCTGCCATCATATCTCCGACAGAGCCTTAAAATTACGGGGGAGGGAATTATACGCTGAACATGAATCGTCCGCGATGTATGCAGGTCAATACCTCATCGCAAACCTATTCGGTAACCCTGGAGACATTCCTAGTGGGCGACATCGTAGCTCTATGGTCATATCAGCGAAAGCAAGTGCGACACCAATTTCACCAGGGCGCCTGTCATCCACCTCTTACCGATCTGCCCACTATAGCTCTGTAATACCTGTACGCCAGTAAACACTTTCTCATGTTGCGACTTATTCAACGGCTTCAGGCATTATTGAGTGCTAAGGAGCGACGCCGCTCCTATGCGTTACTCGGTTTGATGATCTTTACCGGCCTCATTGATGCGGTGGGCGTCTCATCGGTCCTGCCTTTTATGGCTGTGGTGGGCAACCCCGACCTGATTCAGACGAATCCGCGGTTGCACCAGCTCTATACCGCGTTGCAGTTTGAATCTCGTACCACCTTTCTTGTGGCGTTGGGCTGCGCAGCGCTGGCAATGACGCTCTTCAGCAACGCCGTGTCGTTGGCCACCTCGTCCTCAATTTTAGGGTTTTCACACAATCTCCTGCATAGCCTTTCGGTGCAAATCCTGTCGCACTATGTCCGGCAACCCTACGAGTATTTTCTAGAACACAATAGCTCAAGGCTTGTTTTCAACTGTACGGATGATGTGACGCGCGTCATTCATGGCATCGCGATTCCTTTCCTGCAGGCGATGGCGAAGGTCATCATAGCCTTAAATATTCTGCTTCTTGTGATGTGGGTCGATCCCTGGTTGGCGGTCTTGTTCGGAACCGTCATAGCAACGGTCTATGGCATCGTGTTTTTGACGATCCGACATAAAGTAGCAGACCTAGGGAGAGCCAGTAAAACTGCGAACGCAGAACGCTTCCGCCTGGCCACCGAGACTTTAAATGGCATCAAAGAACTCCGGATACTCGGACAAGATAAAGAGTATCAGGAGCGGTTTGCCAAGTACTCGGTCTTGTTTACGAAAAATCAGTGGATCAGCACCACGCTGAGCATGGTGCCTCGATACGTGATTGAGAGCGTGGCCTTCGGATCGGTCATTTTGTTGGTGATTTATTTGCTGGCGACGCATCAGGATTTTAAGGAGGCCCTCCCGTTATTGACGTTGTATGCGTTTACCGCTTATCGACTTCTGCCTGCTTTCCAGCAGATCTTTGGGAGTGCTACGACGATCCGATATAACCTGGCCTCGCTGGAGGCCGTGGAGGAAAGGTTGAAGACGATGGCACGCAGGTCCGCTCCAGAGAGCAGACAAATCGCCGCCACGCCGACACAGTCTGTGTACGAGAATGTCGGTCCGTTCCAGCAACACATTATCTTAGAGAACCTGAGCTTTCAGTACGCCAATGCCGACACGCCGATCATTCACGGCCTGAATCTCACCATCCGGCGGAATACAACGGTGGCCATCGTCGGGAGCTCCGGCGGAGGAAAGACTACGATCGTCGATATTATTCTAGGGTTGCTTGAGCCACAAGGCGGTACTCTGTTCGTAGACGGAATGCCGATTACCTCGCGAAATGTGACGTCATGGCAAAAACACCTTGGATATGTACCGCAGCACATCTATTTGGCCGATGACACCGTTGCAGCGAACATCGCCTTCGGGGTGGCCCCCCGAGATCTGGACCTGGACCGCGTGGTGCACGCCGCCCAGGTCGCGAATCTCCATGAGTTTGTGATGAGCGAGCTATCGGACGGGTATACCACGATGGTTGGAGAGCGGGGGGTACGGCTTAGCGGGGGCCAACGGCAACGCATCGGCATCGCGCGAGCCTTGTACAGCGACCCGGACGTGTTGATTCTTGACGAAGCGACGAGCGCGTTGGACAGCCTCACCGAAGACGCGGTGACGGAAGCCATCCAAAACATCTTTCATCAAAAAACGATCATTATGATCGCGCATCGCCTCAGAACAGTGGAACGGGCCGACGTCATTTATCTGCTGGAGAACGGTTGCGTCACCGATCAAGGGACCTACGAGGAGCTGCTGGATAAAAATGATGTCTTTCGTCGAATGGCCAAAGCGGCAGCGTAGCAGGAGGTTGTCATGTGCCTGCACGGCTTAGAGAGACCGGAAAGCAAGATCGATTCACTGTCACGTCTGACTCAGCGCGCCAACTCTCCGGCCAGCTTCAGATCACCCACCAACCAGTCGTAGAGCCGCCGCTCTGCTTCGGCGTTCTGCACGCGAAGCAACGCGGAGGGATGGATTGTCGGCAGCATCATGCCATATGAAGTGGTTCTAGGTCGGCCGCGCTCCTTCAACACCGGCACGGCATATCCCAGCAGCGACCGAGCGGCCGTGGCGCCGAGGCAAACAATGACGCTTGGCTTGATCGCCGCCAATTCCGCCTCCAGCCATGGGCGACAGGCCGTCACTTCAGAGGCACTCGGACGTTGGTGGCGTCGGAACTTGCCGACCGGTATAAATTTGAAGTGTTTGACGGCGTTCGTGAGGTACAAATTCGCTCGATTGAGTCCGGATTCCACGATCGCTCGATCAAGCACCGCTCCTGCGGGACCGACAAACGGTTTTCCCGCTAAATCCTCCTCGGTGCCTGGCTGTTCACCTACGAGCACGATCTTGGCGTCGTGAGGGCCTTCGCCGAAGACAGAGTGGTTTGCTGGTCGATAGAGGGTGCAGCCTTGGCACGCCGGCACGGCTTCAAGCAGGGACGACAAAGAGCGGTCACCTGGAACAAACGGCTCCGCGCTTAGCTGATGATCTCGGTTGACTATCATCTGCTCTACTCGTGTCGGTGCCGTCTTGATCAACTCGGCAATGATCGAGGCTTCCGGAAGTTGGTGCCAATGGCGAACCGGCATCTGAGTCTTCATGGCGGTTATTTTGAGCCGAGCCGGGTTGAACACGGAACCGTAATAGGTCCGCCACAGCTCAGCGAGATCGTCCTCGGAGGGGCCGGCCTCACGCGGGACGCCGGGGCCAAAACGTAGACGCTTCCGGTCCCAATGGGCGGAGAGATCAGGAGTGAAGATCGACCAATGAAGCGATCGGAACCGTGACACGAAGGCCGGAGCGGCCAGCCTCAGCACGGGATGGTCCGGCCTATGCCAGGCCACATACTGCTCTCCGTCGTCGGACTGAACGCAGCGAAATCGGACGAAAGCGTCCATGCGATAAGCGGCTTTCCTGACCTGTCGCTCCATTGCGCGCAGGCGAAATATCTCCGGATCGACCTCGATCTGGAGTAACTGCTTCTCGCCGCTCAACCACCGCCACCACACAGAATAGAGGTAGGGCCATTTTTGTGAATCACGGTGATACGAAACGATGCGTGCCAATCCATCCAGGCGTGCCGGCATGGCGATGGGTTGTTGACTGCCATGAACCGGCATGGCCTCATCCAGCAAGCCGGCAAGTAGTTCTTGCCGCTCACCTTCCTCGATCCACAATATTTGTTCGGGAGGTCGTTTGCCGGCCAGCAGCGCTTCCGCTGTTCTGCGCCAGCCTTCGTAGGTTCCATCGAAGCGAGCTTGATGCAGCATGTCAGATTTGCCCCGAATGGGCGCTCATGGCCGCTGTAAAAAGCGACAACTGCCGTGGCGGCTTCAGCCGCTTTGCGAGGGAATCCCCATCCAGTGATTGCTCTGCGGTTATGCGATCTGCCGTGATGATGAAGGGCAGGATGCGGGCCATCGGCACATGGAGGCGTTTCAAATCGTCGGTGGTCAGGCGATGGTACCGCCGAATCGACAGTATGCGGTCGACGTTCCTATATCCCAAACCGGGTACTCGTAACAGCAACTCCCGATCCGCGCGATTTAGGTCTACGGGGAAGCGATCGCGGTGCCGCAAGGCCCAAGCCAATTTCGGATCGTGGTCCCATGAGAGATTCGGCTCATGCTCCGTGGTTAACTCATGGGCATTGAAGCCGTAGTGCCGCATGAGCCAATCCGCTTGATACAGCCGATGCTCGCGCAGGAGTGCCGGAGCCTGCACCGGAAGGCGAGGATCCGCATGCGGATAAGGACTATAGCTGCTGTAGTACACGCGGCGTAAGCCATACGTGCCGTACAGACCCGAAGCGGTCGTCAATATTTGCGTGTCCGTGCTGCCGGTTGCACCGACAACCATTTGTGTCGTCTGCCCGGCAGGTGCATAGGGCGGTGGTGTCGCGGCCGACGCTTCACGAGCTCCTTGGATATTGGTTTGAATATGGGCCATCGATGTCTCGATGATGCGGCGGTTCTTGTCCGGCGCCAGGCTCATCAAATCGATATCCGTCGGTAGTTCGATGTTGGCGCTGACTCGGTCGGCCCACCGTCCGGCCTGAGCCAAGAGATCGGGCGCTGAACCAGGAATGACCTTAAGATGGATGTAGCCGTTGAATTCGTGGTCTTGTCGCAGCGATCGTGCGACGCGAATGAGATCCACCATCGTGTCGTCCGGACTGCGATAGATGCCGGAACTTAGAAATAAGCCCTCGATGTAGTTGCGCCGGTAGAACGATAGGGTCAGGTCCACGATCTCTTCGGGCGAGAAGCGGGCGCGCGCGATATCACTGGATACACGATTAACACAGTACCGGCAGTCGTAGACGCAATGGTTGGTGAGCAACAGTTTGAGCAGCGACACGCATCGGCCATCCGGTGTGAAGCTATGGCAGATGCCTGCTCCGCTCAGGGAGCCCAAGCCCGTCGCCGTGCTCGGCCTTTGAGATTCGCTGGCGGCGCAGGAGGCGTCGTACTTCGCGGCGTCAGATAGGATGCGGAGTTTGGCATTAAGATCACTGATCGCCATGCAGTACCAGTATCGCTGATCTGGTCAGCCATTGTTATTCGGGCTGCTCCCTAAGGGACGGCGCAGATGATACGATAATGAAAGACGCAGGAGCATGTTTCCTCATGGCACATGATGCGAACGATGTAAGTGCAGAGGCGGGCTATGATGGCTGGGCACCGACGTATGACGACGGTGACCCCACTACCTGGCTGGATGAACCATTTCTCCTGGATCAGCTCAAGCCTTTTCCTGGCTGCCGAATCCTCGACTTGGGCTGCGGGACCGGACGGTACCTTCGCCTGTTGACTCCAACCCTGTGTCGCCTCACGGCGGTGGATCTGTCGATCGGCATGCTGGGCCGTGCGCGTCGGGACACGGAACACCACGAAGAGATTTCGTGGGTCCAGGCCTCGGTCACGTGCTTGCCCTTCCGATTCGGTCTGTTCGATCGAGTCATGTCCGGCCTCGTGCTCGATCATATCGAAACGCCGGGACATCTGTTCACGCAGATCGCCGCGATGTTGAAGCCCGGTGGCCGCGCGGTCGTAACCGGAGTACATCCCGATATGCAACGTCTGACCGGAGCCGACATTGCGTTGACCGGCCGCCACGGATCGCTCCGCATCACAGGGCATCTGCACCACGTCACGGATCTCATCACAGCAGCACACAGCGCGAAGCTGATCGTCGAGCGCATCGAGGAACCGGTCGTGACCGCCGCAATGGTGGCCCAACGTCCGGATTGGCGGCATAAGCTTGGTCGCCCGGCTTTGCTGCTGATGACACTCGGCACATGAGTCGGCAATCGGCTTGGTTGTGATCGAAAAGGTTGTCTGGTATGGTGCACCCTCGTTCAGTACAATCGGGTGCCAAGGAGGCAGGAGTTCATGGCCACGAACGATAAGCAGGTTATCTTTTCGCTCGTCAATGTGGGAAAGGTCTATCCACCGAAGCGCCAGGTGCTGCGAGACATTTACCTGGGTTTCTACTACGGTGCGAAGATCGGCGTGCTGGGGTTGAACGGCTCCGGAAAGAGTTCGCTGCTCAAGATCATTGCGGGTGTCGATCCCAATTACACCGGCGAGATCACGAGATCCAAGGGCTACAGCATCGGTCTGCTCGAACAGGAACCTCAGCTTGATCCGAAGAAGACGGTGAAAGAAGTCGTGGAAGAAGGGAAGAAGGAGCTGGTCGCTTCGCTGAAAGAATATGAAGACGTGAGCAATCAGATCGGCTCAGCAGATCCCGACACGATGGAAAAGCTGCTCGATAAGCAGGCGCAGCTGCAAGAAAAGATCGAATCGGCCAACGGCTGGGAGTTGGAGAACCAGCTCGACATCGCCATGGATGCCTTGCGCTGCCCACCTGCCGATCAGAAAGTGGAAACGCTCTCGGGTGGGGAGAAGCGTCGCGTCGCGCTCTGTCGCCTCATGATCCAAGAGCCCGATATTTTGTTGCTCGACGAGCCGACAAACCATTTGGATGCCGAATCCGTGCAATGGCTTGAACAACATCTCCAGCAGTACAAGGGGACCGTCATCGCAGTAACCCATGACCGATACTTCCTCGATAATGTAGCCGGTTGGATTCTGGAGCTGGACCGAGGGTACGGGATCCCATTCCAAGGCAATTACAGTTCATGGCTGGAGCAGAAAAAGGATCGACTAGAAAAAGAAGAAAAAGCCGAATCCAAGCGGAAGAAGACACTGGAACACGAGTTGGAGTGGATCAGGATGTCGCCGAAGGCGCGGCAGTCCAAGGGAAAGGCGCGCCTGAACCGCTACGAAGAACTGGTCAACCAACAACAAGAGCAGGTGGCGGAGGATCTGGAAATCTACATTCCACCGGGGCCACGGCTCGGTGATGTGGTGGTGGAGGCCACCGGCATCAGCAAAGCCTTCGGCGACAAGGTGTTGTATGAAAATGTGAACTTTAGCCTCCCCAAGGGCGGCATCGTCGGCGTAATCGGTCCCAACGGAGCAGGCAAAACCACGATGTTCAGGATGATCATCGGCAAAGAAAAGCCGGATGCCGGGCGGATCAAGGTGGGTGAAACGGTCAAGCTCGGCTATGTGGACCAAGATCGCAGCCTTGACGGCAATAAGAGCGTGTACGAGGTTATCTCCGAGGGGCAGGATACGGTGAAACTCGGTAAGGTCGAGGTGAACGCCCGGGGGTATTGCGCCCGCTTCAACTTCGCCGGGACGGATCAACAGAAGAAGGTCAAAGAACTCTCCGGGGGGGAACGTAATCGCGTGCATCTCGCTCGCATGTTGAAGGAAGGGGCGAACCTGATCATCCTCGACGAACCGACGAACGACCTCGACGTCAATACCCTGCGGGCCCTGGAAGAGGGTTTAGAAAGTTTTGCGGGCTGTGCAGTCATCAGCAGTCATGATCGCTGGTTTCTCGACCGAATCGCCACTCACATCCTCGCCTTCGAAGGGGACAGCAACGTGATCTGGTTCGAGGGTAATTACAGTGAGTACGAAGCAGATCGCAAGAAGCGCTTGGGTAAGGAAGCCGACCAGCCGCATCGAATCCGTTACCGTAAGCTCACGCGTCAGTAGCGGCAGCTATCCAACTCAGATATCAGACCCCTCAGGACGAGTCGGTTAAGCTAAGCACAATCACCACTGAATCATCCAGCACCAGCAGGCTCTGGTGCGCTCCACGAGCTCCGTAACGGCATACTTCTGAATGCTAACTACCGTATCTATATGATTTGTATACGAGAAACATCGGTCCGCTGCTCACTTTTTCTAAAGGTCAGGGGAGAAAAAACCGATATGAATCATGCGAAGGGAAGAGCTCCATGGAGTCTTAAATGACAGGTGATGGACCGTGTCGATTCCTTGCAGGCTCAGGTCTCTGTCGGTCGGTGTAAGCGGGGAAAGGCTCGGCATCGCAAGCCACATCGTTTAAGAGAGCGGAGCATGGAACCAGTTCCATTGAGCAATCCATGGTTTCTTCCCCGGGCTAAGGCTTCGCCGCCCTTCTCTCGATTTACGCCGACAGCCGTTTACTCCTGCGTCCGAGCCTCTCGGCATCAGCACCGCATCCGCCGATCCGGGCTAGGGGCACAGTTGAGAAAGCAAAAGCGAGGCGCTCGTCTCAACCACTTCGCCATGAGCCGGGCCTGGTCTATGAATAAACGGAGCCTTCTTCCACTTCATCTGGTGGCCGTATGACGGATCCGCGACCTGATGAAACCGACTCACAGGCGATACCAATCGGCGCCGAGTACTTGGCGCTCGCCTTCGAAAACAGCGGCGCCGGTCTGTGGGATTGGGATGTCGTCAGGAACAGAGTTCTCCTCTCGAACCGATGGAAGGACATGTTGGGCTACACACAGGACGACGGCGTTAATGGCTTCGACGAATGGTCTTCTCGTATCCATCAAGACGATCGTTCGAAGGCCATGGCTGATATTCAGCGACACATTCGAGGCGAGACTCCCACGTTTTCCACCGAACACCGGATGCGGTGCAAAGACGGGTCGTACAAATGGGTTCTCAACCGAGGCAAGGTCATTTCTCGCTCGCTGGACGGTAAGCCCCTCCGCATTCTCGGCTTGTATACCGACATCACCGATCGAAGACAGGAGGAAGAAGAACGACTCAAACGGGAAACGCTTCTCTCTTTGATGCTGAAGGCGGGACCTGCGTGTATCAAGCGCGTTGCATCGGACGGGACTCTGCTGCACATGAATCCGACCGGCCTGCGCATGATCGAACTGGAGAAGGAGGAGGATGCAATCGGATGCTCTGTTTTCGATGTGATAGTACCGGAGCACCGGGCTTCTTTCATCGAAATGCACGAGGCGGTGATCAAAGGGACCTCGCGAACCCTTGAGTTTGAGATCCAAGGGTTCAAGGGAACGAGGCGGTGGATGGAAACCTACGCCGTTCCGTTCATAAATCCGGTCACGGGTCACTCGGAACATCTTGCCGTAACGCACGATATTACAGATCGCAAACGGGCCGCTGAGGCGTTGATTCGAAGCCATAGCTTACTTCAATCCTTTGTCGAGCACGCGCCCGCAGCCGTAGCAATGCTGGACAAGAATCTCCGATACCTTGCAGTCAGTCGTCGCTGGTTGCAGGACTACCGACTTGGCGACCAAGATCTCATGGGCAGACACCACTCTGATGTCTTTCCGGGAACTCGTTCGATGAAAGAATGGCAAACTATCCATCGACGCTGTTTAGAGGGGGCTGTGGAACGCCGTGAGGAAGATCGGATCGTTCGCGCAGACGGCTCCGAAGATTGGCTCCGGTGGGAAGTGCGTCCCTGGCGGGAGGTCTCGGGTGATATCGGCGGCCTCATCATGTTTACGGAGGTCATCACCGAACGCAAGCGGGCCGAGGCCGCTCTGGGGAAAGCTACGCAGGATCTTGAACGGAAAAACAAGGAACTGGCGGCGGCTCGGGATAGAGCCCTCGAAGCCTCGAATATCAAGACGGAATTCCTGGCGACGATGAGCCATGAGATTCGGACCCCGATGAACGGCGTAATCGGCATGACAGGGTTGCTGCTCGACACACCTCTGAGCACACAGCAGCGCGAATATGCGGAGGCCGTGAGGCTCTCCGGCGAACAGTTGTTGGACATTATCAATGACATTCTTGATTTCTCCAAGATCGAGTCCGGTAAACTGGATCTGGAAGACCTGAACTTCGACCTTCAGGCGACGATGGAAGATGCCATCAGTCTGTTAGGGGAGCGGGCCTATGCCAAAGGTCTTGAGTTGACCAGTCTTGTGCAGGCCGGCGTGCCGACCGGTCTCCGAGGGGATCCCGGCCGGCTGCGGCAAATCTTGGTGAATCTCATCGGCAATGCCATCAAATTTACGGAACAAGGGGAGGTCCTTGTCACCGTGAATACCGAGGACGAGCCCGATGAAGCGGCTGCCACAATTCCTCACCCGCTTTACCGGAGGTTACGGTTCGAGATTTCGGACACCGGAGTCGGCATCGCGCCGGAGCATCTCGCGAAACTGTTTCAACCATTCACTCAAGCCGACGGCTCCACCACGCGGAAATACGGAGGGACCGGGCTGGGGCTGGCCATCTGCAAGCAACTTGTGGAGATGATGGGTGGACGGATCGGAGTGAACAGCAACATGGGAGAAGGCAGCGTATTTTGGTTCACGCTGCGGCTTCCTCTCCAACCGCCTGAGACGCTGCCAATCGCGGCGACTCCGACCGCGCTGCGGAATTGTAACATTCTGATCGTAGACGATCATGCGACCAACCGGCGAGTGCTGGAGCGTAGTTTGCGGGCTCAAGGAGTGCGATATGAAAGTGCGGAGAACGGGGATCAGGCGCTGGAGTGTCTGCGCAACGCCGCCCTTCGGCAAACTCTTTTCGATGTGGCCATTTTAGACATGCAGATGCCTGGGATGGATGGTCTGGAATTGGCTCGGCGCATCAAATCCGAACCGGCGATCCGCGCGACCCGTCTGGTCCTGTTGACATCGGTCGGCCGGCGCGGCGATGCCAAAGCGGCTCAAGGGGTCGGTATCGACGCCTATTTGACGAAACCGATCAGGCAGTCGCTCCTATATCAGTGTCTCACCTTGGTTTTGGGAGGCGTCCCCAATACGGATGCTCTTACTGCTCAGACGGCCACCCAGATCATTACCCGGCATAGCGTATCGGAAGCGCACGCACGCTCAAGACCGCGTATCCTGGTGGTAGAAGACAATCCGGTCAATCAAAAGGTGGCGGCCAGTATGATCGAGAAGCTCGGATACCGAGTCAATGTTGCGGCAAATGGTCGGGAGGCCGTCGATTCGCTGTCGCGCATTCCCTACGATTTGGTCTTCATGGACTGCCAAATGCCTGAAATGGATGGTTTTGAAGCGACACGAGTCATCAGAAATCAGGAAGAGAATCTGCGACAAACCCGCGACAGGCCACCCCATCTGCCCATCATTGCCATGACTGCCAACGCGATGCAGGAGGATCGTGACCGTTGTCAGGCAGCAGGGATGGATGACTTCCTCAGCAAGCCGATCACGAGCAACTCTCTAGCAGCGGTCCTAAATCACTGGTTACCGCACACCCACCACTCCGACGAGGCAGCATCGAAAGCGGCTTAGTCAACACCTTGGAAGAACCGTTTCCGTGCCTCTCCTCGGTTCCGCCCGGGCTTGCTCCTCCAATGGAGTATCGTGAGAGTTTTTAACCCAGCAAGGTCGCTTCTCGCTCATAACGTCTTCCAACCAGCAGGTCTGAAGTCGTAGAATTCGTTTCATTTGATGCCGATGCCTCACGAGACATCGGGATGAGGCCTAAACCGCATCAAACTTCCGATGGTTTACTCGCGACGGTTTCTGCCCAAGCGGCTCTTCATTTAGAAGAAACAGAATGAAACCACGTGTCATCGTCACCGGCGCGGCGGGGCTGATCGGGCGGTACTTGGTGAAGTCCGCTTCACGTTGGATGTCGGACTGGGAAGTGCATGGTCTCACTCGCGCCGATCTCGATCTTACGGATCATGTCGCTGTTGAAGGCATCTGGCAGGCTATCAAGCCCAGCGCAGTGATCCACTGCGCGGCCGTAAGCCGAACAAACGAGTGCGAACAAAATCCTCAGCTGGCGCGTCGTATTAACGTTGAAGCTACGGCCCGTCTCGCCCGCCTTTGCAAAGACATTCCTTTTATCTTCCTGTCGAGCGGCGAAGTGTTCGATGGTCAGGCTGCATGGTACCGGGAGACAGACGAACCCAAACCCATCAATGTCTATGGCAAAACCAAGCTTGAAGCGGAAGAGCTGGTGTTGCAGAATCCACGTCACACCGCGGTTCGAATCGTCCTGACGGCGGGAACGTCACAGAATGGTGATCGAAGTTTCGTCGAGGATATGTGTCGGGCGGTGAAGAACGGCCGGAGCCTGACGCTCTATGCCGATGAGTATCGTTGTCCATTGCCCGCGGGAGTCATTGCACGTGCGGTCTGGGAGTTAGCCTCGAAAGAAGCGTCAGGACTCTATCACCTCGGAGGGCATGAGCGCTTATCGCGTTGGGAAATCGGCCAGGCGTTGCTGCCCTGGTATCCGGAGCTACAAGGTCGTCTCGTCAAAGGATATGCCCGCGATCATACCGGCGCGCCGAGACCGGCCGATCTTTCGCTGAACTGCGGAAAAATTCAAGGGCTCTTGTCGTTTCCCATCCCGGGCTTGCTGAGCTGGCTGAGGGATCGAGTGCATCCCGGTGTGGATTTGTGGGACTATGAAGCGACCAGGTGGGAGACATAAAGAATCATGGAATCAGAGAACGGGATATTTGCATCCGATCCGCTGCCCCTAGTGCTGGCGGCTTATCTGTTTATGACAGTCGTCATGGGTGTGTTATGGGTCGTTCAACGAAGGATCAGGAATGCCGCGATCGGAGATGTCGGATGGTGCTTTGGACTGATTCTGGTCGTCCTGTGGTATGCCTCTCAGGCCGATGTCGGTGTTGAGCGCATCGTTTTGACGGTGATGCTGGTGACGCTCTATGCGGGACGGCTCGGGCTTTACATTCTTTTCAACCGTGTGATCGGAAAGGAAGAGGATGCCCGCTACCGCCGGCTGCGTGAAGAGTGGGGCGAATCCGAGTCGGCCAAAATGCTCGCGTACTTTCTCCTGCAAGCGCTGGCCGTGGCGGCTTTTTCGCTCCCGTTTCTCGTGCTGATGTGGAACCCCCGTCCACCCTCCGCGTTGGTTGAGTTCATCGGTTTGATGATCTGGGGCATAGCCGTCTCCGGCGAGGCCAGGGCCGACAGGCAACTTGCCCACTTCCGCGCGGACCCGAGAAATCATGGCCGCGTCTGCCGGGAGGGCCTGTGGGCCTATTCGCGCCATCCCAATTATTTTTTTGAATGGCTGCATTGGTGCTCGTACGTCGTGATGACGTTGGGAGCGCCGGGCTGGGTGTTTACCTTGATCGGACCGATAGGAATGGGGCTGGCGCTGCTCAAGCTGACCGGTATTCCCCGGACGGAAGCGCAAGCTCTTATGAGCCGGGGAGAGGAGTATAAGGTTTATCAAACGACGACCAATGCGTTTTTTCCCTGGTACCCTCAACCAAGGCCAAAGACGTCCGTCGATTCATGACATGATGGCCATTGAAACAGTGTCGTGGAGGGGCAGCACGACGGCTTTGAAGTACTGCGGCTTTTACTTTTGGCTGTCGAGATCCGCAAGCCGTGCTCGGGCGATCTCGGCCACCTTGGTGGTTGGATAGAGATTCACCAGTTCTTGATAGAGCTGCTTGGCATGGGGGACATTGCCTTGGTTTTCTTCGAAGGCGGCCGTTTCAAACAGTTCCTTCGCCTTCTGATCGGAGCAGCCGTACAGCATCAAACAGAGGGCACAGAGTACTAGTCGTGCGGTCATCATAGTCATCCTTTCCAGGCGTCGCTCCGCCGTGACACCTTCGTGTTCTCGTGAGTTGATTCCGATCCGAGAGAATCGATTTTGTAGCGCGGGGGAGAAATCCCTTCGCTTCGACATCGCGGGCAGCGGCTCGGTCGTGTCAATTTCGTGCGGTCGCGGAACATAAATCCACAATTCAGGCAGAAGGACGGTTCGAGGATAAACCGTCGTGAACGGTCGCGAGCCACCGTTTTTACCACATGAGACAAGTGTTCCTCCACCTGTCGCTCCGGAATACCGAGCCTTCGGGCCAGCTGATCGGTGGTCAACAGAGAATCGGTCAGGAGATCGATGATCCGCTGCCGCGGGGTCCGTTCGGAAGGTAACATGACGATATGGTAAGGGCTGATCGGTGGAAAAGCCAGATGGCCGGAACCGTGAGTTCCACCACTCCATCTGAAGTTTTCGGCCCTTAAAGGTTGCACCTCTGCTCCTGTTCTGTCAAAATCCCTTCCCGCGTCGATTGTCACATCACTGATTAACCAGGCGGCCGGACCAGTCCTTCGTACACCGAACAGGTTCTCTTCCGGCCCAGCGTGCTATAGACGAGGAGGTGTGCGCCAATGAAATTCCTCGCAGTCCATCCCGGTCCGCTCATGTACACCAAGATCTACCTACGCCTGGAACCGCTCGGTCTCGAGATGGTGGCGCAGGCGTGCCGCCAAGCCGGGCATGAGGTCCGCCTCATCGATCTGCAGGCGGATACCTGGAAAGATTACGAAGCGCTTATTACGAGCTGGAAGCCCGATGCCGTTGCCTTCGGATGCAATTATCTGGCGAACGTGCCGGAGATCGTCGATCTGGCCAAGCTGACCAAGAACGCGCTGCCGAATTCGTTCGTCTTCGTCGGAGGCCATAGCGCCTCGTTTGTAGCCAAGGATTTTTTGGAGCACGGCAACGGCGCCATCGATTGTGTGCTCAAAGGCGAGGGCGAAGTCGCCGCTCCCAAACTGCTGGAAGCCGTCGAGAATGATCGCAAGGCGGTTACGAAAGTTCCGGGGGCCGTCACGCTTGACGGGGAAGGTCCGCCCGCCCAGTTCATCGAGAATTTGGACAATGTCCGGCCCGCGCGCGATCTGCTGCGGAACCGGCACAAGTACTTCATCGGCGTGCTGGACCCGTGCGCCTCGGTCGAGTTTGCGCGAGGTTGTCCCTGGGATTGCTCCTTCTGCAGCGCCTGGACCTTTTATGGTCGCAGCTATCGAACGGTCAGCACGGAAAAGGCCGTGGAGGAACTGGAGCAGGTTCAGGAACCAGGCATCTTCTTGGTTGACGATGTCGCCTTTATCCAAGCCAAGCAGGGCATGGAGATCGGCGAGGCCGTGGCACGGCGCGGGATCAAGAAGCAGTATTATATGGAGACCCGCGGCGATGTCCTGCTGCGCAACAAGGAAGTATTCCAATTTTGGAAAACACTTGGGCTTCAGTACATGTTCTTGGGCGTGGAGGCCATCGACGCCGAAGGCCTTAAAATGCACCGCAAGCGCATCTCGTTAGGCCGAAATTTCGAGGCACTCGAATTCGCCCGCTCCCTTGGGATCACCGTCGCCATCAATCTTATCGCCGATCCGGATTGGGATCGGGAGCGGTTCGAGGTCGTGCGGCAATGGTGTTTGGACATTCCCGAAATCGTGAACATCAGCGTCAATACCCCGTATCCCGGTACCGAGAGCTGGGTCACGGAATCCCGCAAGCTCCACACGCGGGACTACCGTCTGTTCGACATTCAGCACGCCGTGATGCCGACCAAGATGCCGCTTCCGGAGTTTTACGCGGAACTGGTGAAGACGCAACAGGTCTTGAACAAAAAACATTTGGGCTGGGCTGCGCTCAAGGGCACGGCCAAGATCGCGGCGGGACATTTGATGCGGGGACAGACTAACTTCATCAAGATGCTGTGGAAGTTCAACAGCGTCTACAATCCCGAGTTGCAAATGGCGGATCATCGCCGGCCGGTCGTCTACGAAATGACGCCGCCGCCGGAGCACAAAGACAAGGTCGACGCGAAACAGTTATACATTTTACCCGCGAAAGGCCGCCAGGGTCGGGCCATCGACGATTCCACCGAGACCTTCGTCGACGAATCCCGTATGGGAACCGCGGTCTGATACTCGCAGACGTAGTGGACTTCGCTGTGGCTGACGGATGAAACGCCGACCTGTTGCCACTGAAACTCCACAACCATCAGCTCGTCCTGTAAATTGAATGCGTTTATGAGCGGACGGTACTCCGGCATCTTCATTACCGCGGAGCATCCATCGGTTTGACGCCGGGCATGACGCGGTCCTTGTCCTGCCTCGAAGGCAACTTCTGCTGCGTGGCCGGCGCGAATTTTTGTTGCGTCGTGTCGAACTTTTGCTGCAAGC
>DATIGP010000194.1:0-2555 GCA_035454625.1 Nitrospira sp. | reverse complement strand
CATCATGTCTGTATCCGTGATGATACCGATGATCTCACGGTCGTTGGTCACGAACAAACTACCGATCCCGCGATCGCGCATGATGCGGGCGGCCGTCTGTGTATCCGTATCACGAGGCACCGTCACGAACTTTTCTCGCGGAATCATGAAGGACTTTACAGGAACCATCTCATCTACCCTCCTTTATATATAGGTATATTAGGTATATATAGGACCATGAGGACATCTTGCGTGCTGTCGTCACTACAGAGCTCCCGCGGTAACTTTCCGACGGCTTCCATAATAGCGTGCGATTGCATTCACCAGCGCGGGAATCGTATTTTCACTCGGCATGATTGAAACCGTCAAAGCATACTCTTCCACCGCTTTAGCCGTAATGGGTCCGATGCAAGCGATCGTAACGGATTGCAAGAAGGGCCTCACCGCTTCTATACCGCCTACCATCGTGACAAAGTTGTGAACTGTCGAAGGACTGGTGAATGTGACGACATGAATCCGTTGATTCATGAGTTCCTGCCGCCACCCTCCGGTATCCTGTTCCGCCGTAAGGGTTCGGTACACCGCGACCACGTCGACATGCGCGCCGGCGGCACGTAGCTCCTTCGGCAAGAGCTCTCTGGCGACTTCCGCTCGGGGGATCAGGATGCGGGTCTTTCCTAAGTCCTGTCGATTCAGCTCGGCCAATACTCCTTCCGCTTGATACTCTGTCGGAACGACATCCGCTCTGACACCGAACTTTTCCAACTCCTGAGCGGTGCGTGGCCCAATGCAGCAAAGCCGGCGTCCGGCCAAGCAGCGTGCATCGAGTCCATTCGTATATATGCGGGTCATAAAGCGGTTCACGCCGTTGACGCTGGTAAACACGATCCAGTCGTACGTGCCAATCTTGGAGATCGCCTGATCGACAGGCGTCCAATCCAGAGGCGGAACGATTTTGATCGTCGGACCTTCGACCGGTTCTGCTCCATAGTCCGCCAATCGAGCGGCTAACTCGCCGGCCTGTTCTTTCGCTCGCGTCATGAGCACCCGTTTTCCAAACAGCGGGCGTCGCTCGAACCAATTGAGGTTTGGCCTGAGTCGAACGACATCCCCCACCACAATGACGGTCGGAGGCTCCATTCCTGCTGCCTTGGCCTTATCCGCAATATCAGCCAATGTGCCGACGACGGTCTGCTGCGCGACCCGCGTTCCCCATCGAATGACCGCAACGGGAGTGGACCCTGCGCGTCCTTCGGCCATGAGAGTTGCGGCGATTGTGGGGAGATTTTTCATGCCCATCAGAAAGATGACCGTGCCTTGGCTCGTCGCCATCCCGGACCAGTCCAAGGTCGTGGAAGGTTTCTCTGGATCTTCATGGCCGGTGACGATCGTCAGTGCTGAGGCCAACGTTCGGTGAGTCACCGGAATACCGGCATACGCAGGAGCGGCTACTGCGGCGGTCACCCCGGGAACGACTTCAAATTCAATCCCGGCCGAGGCAAGCGCTTCCGCTTCCTCCCCGCCCCGCCCAAAGACAAACGGATCGCCTCCTTTCAACCGCACCACTACGTTGCCCGATCTCACCCGTTCAATCAATAGACGATTGATGGTTTCCTGTTCGGGATATTTCCCTTTGCCCCTCCTTCCAACATAGACGCGCTCAGCTCGGTCTTTGGCATGGGCCAGGAGAGCCGGATTAGCCAGATAATCGTACACAACCACGTCAGCCTGCTCCAGACACTCCTTTCCTCGCAGGGTCAAGAGCCCAGGATCTCCGGGACCAGCTCCGACCAAATAGACCTTCCCCTTGGTTTCTCGTACCATGCTCATGCGGATCCGTAAATCTCCCGAAGAATTTTGTCTCCTCCCCGCGCCAGCAACCGCTCAGCCAGCTCAACACCCAGAGCGTGAGCCTGATGATGCGTTCCTTCGATGTGGTCTCGGATGACGGTCTTGCCGTCGACGCTGGCGACAAGTCCATCCAACAACAGCTGTTCACCGCAAAGCGTCGCGTGGGCGGCGATGGGCACCTGACAGCCTCCTTCGAGGCGGCGCAAGAGGGCCCGCTCCGCGGCCACAGTCGTATGGGTTGCCTGATGATTGAGTCGGAATAAGACTGAACGCACGAACGCATCGTTGGTCCGACCTTCAATGCCAAGGGCGCCCTGCCCGATCGCGGGCAAACTGAGGAGAGGGGAAAGATATTCCGTGATAGTCTGAGACCACCCCAACCGGTGCAGGCCGGCCGCGGCCAGGACGATGGCGTCAAACTGACCCTCGTTGAGTTTTCTCAGACGTGTATCCAGGTTGCCACGCAGCATCGTGATCTTCAGATCGGGCCTGGCCTGTAATAGTTGGGCCTGCCGTCGGAGGCTTGCCGTTCCGATGTTGGCACCGAACGGAAGATCCTGAAACGAGCACCGTTCACGACTGATTAACGCATCACGGGCATCCTCGCGCGGAGGCACGCAGAGGATGTCGAGCCCCTCTGGCAATTGGGCCGGAACATCCTTCATGCTGTGAACGGCGAAATCGATGTCACCGGCCAGCAACGCGTCCTCAATTTCCTTGACGAA
>DATIGP010000193.1:0-8361 GCA_035454625.1 Nitrospira sp. | reverse complement strand
CAGTCCTACGGCGGTGAAACGACTTTGAGTTCTCTCACGCAGATGCTGGGATTGACGGTACAAAATTTCGTTTCTGCCGCCACCGGAATGGCTATCTTGGCGGCATTGATTCGTGGATTGGCGCGCCGCAATGCGCAGACCATCGGAAATTTCTGGGTCGACCTCACCAAGAGCACGCTGTACATCCTGCTGCCGCTCGCCCTCGTCCTGGCTCTTGCCCTCGTCTCCCAAGGCGTCGTGCAGACCTTCGGCGCCTCTGAAACTACGTCACTGACACAACCGGTGACCTACGACAAGCCGGTCGTAGATGCGGATGGGCAACCGGTATCGGATGAGCAGGGAAAACCAAAGACCGAGCCTGCCACGGACACGGAACAAGTCCTTGCGCTCGGGCCTGCGGCGTCGCAAATCGCGATCAAACAATTGGGCACGAACGGTGGCGGGTTCTTCAACGTTAACAGTTCGCATCCGTTCGAGAATGCGACACCGCTGAGCAATTTTCTGGAGATGCTCGCGATCCTCCTGATTCCAGCCGCGCTTTGCTACACCTTCGGCTCGATGGTGGGGGACACGCGCCAGGGTTGGGCGTTGCTTGCGGCCATGACGATTATTCTCGTCGCGTTACTCGTTTTTGCCCTATGGGCTGAGCAGGAGGGCAACCCTGCCGTGGGCGCCTTGGGTGTGAATCAAGCGGCCAGTAGCAGCCAGGCCGGCGGCAATATGGAAGGCAAAGAGACCAGATTCGGCATCGTCAACTCGGTGCTCTGGGCTTCGGCCACGACCGCGGCCTCGAACGGGTCGGTCAACTCCATGCATGATTCCTACACGCCGCTCGGCGGGCTGGTTCCCCTTCTTCTGATGCAATTCGGGGAAGTCGTATTCGGAGGAGTTGGATCTGGCCTTTACGGGATGATTGTCTTTGCCATCGTCGCGGTCTTTATCGCCGGACTCATGGTCGGGCGAACGCCGGAATATCTCGGGAAAAAGATCGAACCGTATGAAATGAAGATGGCCTCTCTCCTTATCTTGATCATGCCCATCGTCGTGTTGGGACTGACCGCCGTCGCGGTGGTCACGGAAGCAGGTACCTCATCACGATTGAATCCCGGGGCTCACGGCTTCAGTGAAATCCTCTACGCCTTCACTTCACAAGGCAACAACAACGGCAGTGCCTTTGCCGGTTTAAATGCCAACACACCCTTCTACAACATTACCGGTGGCCTCGCGATGCTCATCTCCCGCTTCTGGCTCGCGGTTCCCACGCTGGCGCTTGCGGGGGCGCTGGCACGGAAGAAAGTGGTTCTCGCCGGGCCGGGAACGTTGGCAACCCATACCCCTCTATTTGTGGTGATGCTGATCGGGGTGGTGGTCATGGTCGGTGCAATGACCTTTCTGCCGGCGCTCGCGCTAGGACCGATCATCGAGCATCTGTTGCTGTGAAAGTGGCGAAAGAAGGCTTTGGAGCAGACGTCATGACGACATCAGTCCCAAGAGTGGGAACCCATACGGCTCGATCGCTGTTCGAACCGGCCATCATTCGACAAGCGGCGTCGGATGCCTTTCGAAAGCTGGATCCCCGACATCAGATCAAAAATCCGGTCATGTGTGTCGTCTGGGTCGGCAGTATCGTCACGACACTGCTTTTTGTGCAAGCGCTGATCGGCCACGGTGAAGCGCTGGCCGGCTTCATTCTTTCCATCGCCTTGTGGCTCTGGTTTACGGTGCTCTTTGCGAATTTTGCCGAGGCCATGGCCGAGGGGCGTGGCAAGGCCCAGGCGGATTCGCTTCGGCGATCGCGCCAAGAAATGACGGCCAAAAGACTCGGGACGGTTGGAGCTGGATCCGAACACCATGCGATTTGGAATCGAACGCACGAGAAGCTCGATCGGTTCAGCGTGATATCGGCGAATGAACTGAAGAAGGGCGATGTCGTCCTGGTTGAGGCGAATGATTTTATCCCAGCAGACGGCGAAGTCATTGAAGGCGTGGCGTCCGTGAACGAAAGCGCCATCACGGGCGAAAGTGCGCCGGTCATTCGCGAGAGCGGCGGCGATCGAAGCGCCGTCACGGGCGGAACCAAGGTCTTGTCTGATTGGCTCGTGGTCAGGATCACCGCCAGTCCCGGCGAGACGTTCCTTGACCGCATGATCGCGATGGTGGAGGGAGCCAAGCGACAGAAGACCCCGAACGAGATTGCTTTGAATATTTTGCTGGCAGCCCTGACCATCATCTTTCTCTTGGCAACCGTGACGTTGCTGCCGTTTTCTTTGTATAGCGTGGCAGCCGCTGGTCAAGGCTCCCCTGTCACCGTCACCGTGCTGATCGCTTTGCTGGTCTGCCTCATCCCTACAACGATCGGTGCGTTGCTTTCCGCGATTGGCATAGCCGGCATGGATCGTATGGTGCAGGCCAATGTGATCGCGATGTCCGGGAAAGCCGTAGAGGCGGCCGGGGATGTGGATGTGCTGCTCCTCGACAAGACCGGAACGATTACGCTGGGCAACCGTCAGGCGACCACATTCTTGCCGGCCGAGGGAGTGCCTGATCAGGTGCTGGCCGACGCGTGTCAATTGTCCTCGTTGGCTGATGAAACACCCGAAGGGCGGAGCATCGTCGTCCTCGCGAAAGAAAAATACGGCCTTCGCGCGCGTGATGTTCATGAACTAGGCGCGACGTTTATGCCGTTTAGCGCGCAGACGTGTATGAGCGGCGTCCATCTCAATGGCCGGGAGATTCGGAAAGGGTCGGCGAGCGCCGTCGAGGCCTATGTCACCGCACAGGGCGGACATTTTTCTCAGTTTGTTCGGGCTCAGGTCGAGACAATTGCGAAAGGGGGCGGAACACCGCTGGTCGTCGCGGAAGGAAACAAGGTCTTGGGAATCATCGCATTGCAAGATATTGTGAAGGGTGGAATCAAAGAGCGGTTTGGCGAGCTGCGCCGAATGGGAATCAAAACCGTCATGATCACGGGCGACAATCCGCAGACGGCAGCGGCTGTCGCGGCGGAAGCCGGCGTGGATGATTTTCTCGCTGAGGCCACACCAGAAGCCAAGCTCAAACTAATCAGAAATCTTCAAGGAGAGGGCCGCCTCGTGGCGATGACCGGGGATGGCACGAACGATGCTCCGGCGTTAGCACAGGCCGATGTGGCGGTGGCCATGAATACCGGGACGCAAGCGGCGAAGGAAGCCGGCAATCTCGTCGACCTCGATTCCAATCCTACGAAGCTGATTGAGATTGTGGAAATCGGCAAGCAGTTACTCATGACACGCGGTGCCCTGACGACGTTCAGTATTGCGAACGACGTCGCGAAATATTTTGCGATCATTCCAGCGGCCTTTGCGACGACGTATCCCGCCTTGAATGCGCTCAACGTGATGCACCTGGCGACGCCACAGAGCGCGGTGCTCTCCGCGGTCATTTTTAATGCGCTCATTATCATCGCGCTCATTCCGCTTGCCTTGAAAGGCATCAGCTATCGTCCCACTGGAGCGGGTCCGCTTCTTCGGCGACACATTCTGATCTACGGCGTTGGGGGAATTGTGGTGCCGTTTATCGGCATCAAGCTCATCGATATGATCCTTGTGGCCTTGCATTTGACGTGAAGAACGATCTAGCAGAGAGAGAGATGAAAGAGCATCTGCGATCGGCACTGACCATGTTGTTGGCGCTCACGTTCCTCACCGGTGTCGTCTATCCATTGATCGTCACCGGCTTGGCTCACATACTATTCCCTCAGCAAGCCAACGGGAGCCTCATCGTACGCGATGGGAGAGCCATCGGCTCCGAGCTGATCGGACAGCACTTCGGCGACCCAAAATATTTCTGGAGTCGTCCATCAGCGACGTCTCCGTACGGCTACAATGCAGCCGCCTCGAGTGGATCCAACCTCGGGCCTACGAATCCAGCTCTCATTGAAGCGGTCAAGACGCGAGTCGCGGCCTTGCGTGCCGCAGACCCAGGCAATGAGGCACCCGTGCCTGTCGATCTGGTGACGGCGTCGGGGAGCGGACTCGATCCGCATATCAGTCCGGCGGCGGCGTTGTACCAGGCACGTCGGGTGGCTCGGGTGAGGGGGTTTAAGGAAAGTCAGGTGGAAGATCTTGTCTGGCAGTTCACTCAAGGGCGCCAGTTCGGTTTTCTTGGGGAGCCGCGGGTGAACGTCCTGAAGTTAAATCTGGCCCTCGATGAAACATCTTCCTGAATCGCTGATACGCTACAGCAGCCTCATGTATAGGAGCACCTCTTATCCCCCTGACCAGGAGTCGACCCTTCGGCGGAAGCTGTCTCGTCGGGGTACGGTCCTGCGCGCGCTTGGCGTAGGGTTCATGGGATTGGCCGGGCTCGCTGGCTGGTTGGAACTTTATGATGCGACCGTGCCGTTCATCCCAGCGTTGTTTCTAACGGTCGGACTCCTGGTATTTGTCTCTGGGCTTGCTCTCCAGAAGTAGAACACTGGCTAGGGGTAAGGACGGTCCGGAAGGGCGTAACGGGCATATAAAATGCTGGCGCTCACCCTTCCGATTGACCAAAATAAGCATGTGTTGACCCATACTGCTATGCTGACCGCGGTGATGCTGAATGGATGAAAAGCGTCCAAATCCCGATGCACTGCTCAAGTGGGTCCAGGCGGAGGAGTCTCGCCAGCTCGAAGGCAAACTGAAGATATTCTTCGGCGCAAACCCCGGTGTGGGAAAAACCTACGCCATGCTGGAAGCAGCACATGAGCAGCGCCGCGATGGCGTGGATGTCGTCATCGGCGTGGTTGAAACGCACGGCAGGGCCGAAACAGAAACCTTGGTCGAGGGCCTCGAACTCTTACCTCGCAAACCAGTCGAATATCGCGGGACGGTGCTCCAGGAATTCGATCTGGATGCGGCTCTCGCCCGTCGCCCCACCGTGATCTTGATCGATGAACTGGCCCACACCAATGCCCCGGGGCTCCGCCACGCCAAGCGCTGGCAAGATGTTCAGGAACTGTTGAAGGCCGGCATTACAGTCTACACCACGGTCAACGTTCAGCACCTGGAAAGCTTGAACGACGTCGTAGCGCAGATCACCGGTGTGCGTGTTCGCGAGACGGTGCCCGATTCCGTGATCGAGCGCGCGGATGATGTCGAATTGGTCGACTTGCCTCCCGACGATTTGCTCCAACGTTTGAAAGACGGAAAGGTCTACATTCCGGAACAGATCCAACATGCTATTCAACACTTTTTCACGAAAGGTAATTTGATCGCACTCCGGGAATTAGCGCTTCGCCGAACTGCCGAGCGGGTGGATCAACAGATGGAGGTATACCGGCGCGACCACGCGGTGATACGCACCTGGCCTGCGGCGGAAACCATCATGGTCTGCGTGAATATGAAGCCGCGAGGGCCGCGGCTGATCCGTGCAGCGCGCCAGATGGCTGCTGATCTTCATGCGAAATGGATCGCAGTTTATGTTCAAATCCCCCGACATCTCCGATTGCCGCAGGCCGAACGCGACCGGCTGGTGCAGACCCTGAGGCTAGCAGAGCAGCTCGGAGCTGAAACGATCACGTTAACCGGTGAAAACGTGGCCCAAGAACTCTTGAGTTATGCGCGAAGTCGAAACACGACCAAGCTCATCGTCGGGAAACCGGTGCGGTCTCTTTGGAAAGAATGGATATTCGGCTCCGTGGTGTCAGACCTGGTCCATCAAAGCGGTGACATCGATATCTATGTCATTACGGGCGAGGCGGGCGAGGGACAGCCGCTGGTCCGCCGCAGCTTTAAGAGGACGAGCAATCGATGGGAATACCTCTATGCTGCGGTTGGAGTTGCGATCGCCACGGCCATTGCCTGGGCGATGTTTCCCTATTTCGGCCTGGCGAATCTGATCATGATGTACCTTATCGCAGTCATCTTCATCGCGATTCGGTTGGGGCGAGGCCCTTCAGTACTGGCATCGGTCTTAAGCGTGGCCACCTTCGACTTCTTCTTCGTTCCTCCGTATTTGACGTTCGCCGTCTCTGATTTCCAGTACCTGTTAACATTCGGCGTCATGCTGGTGGTGGCGCTGGTTATCAGTAATCTTGCCGTGCGAATCCGCGAACAAGCCGAGTTGGCCCGTTATAGAGAACGACGCACAGGAGTGCTGTATACAATGAGCAGAGATCTCGCGACGCATCGAGGTACTGCCATGCTGGTTCAGGTTGCGACAAAACATCTTCGTGATGTCTTCGATGGTCAGGTCGCTATCTTCCTGGCGGACGCCGAAAAACGGGTTCGACTGCAGCGTGCCGAGCAACTCTACTTCGAGCTCGATCCAAAAGAATCAGGTGTGGCTCAATGGGTCTTTGACCACAACGAGCGCGCGGGCTTGGGCACCGATACGCTGCCGGGGGCCAGCGCACTCTATCTTCCCTTAGTCGCGTCGACAGGACCAATCGGAGTGATGGCAGTCCGACCGAAGGACACCGGACTGTTGCTGGATCCTGAGCAACTCCATCTTCTCGAATCGCTCGTCAATCAAGTCGCCTTGGCCATCGAACGTACTCGACTGTCTGAGGAAGCGCAGCAGGCTCATGTCCGGGTGGAAACCGAACGTATGCGCAATGCCATTCTGAGTTCCGTGTCTCACGATTTGCGAACTCCACTCGCGACCATTACAGGAGCAGCCACCAGCTTGTTGGACGAAAGAAGCCAGTTAAATGCAAGTGATCGCCTGGAGCTGTGTCGATCCATCTACCGGGAGGCGGATCGGCTGGACCGGCTGCTGAGAAACCTGCTCGACATGATGCGGATCGAAGCAGGAGCCGTGCATCTCAATAAGGAATGGCATCCGTTGGACGAGATTGTGGGAGCGGCGCTGTCGCGATTAGAGGAACGGTTACGGGGGTACAGCGTCAAGACGGCCTTTCCTCCGGATCTGCCGATGGTGAAGATCGATGGGGTCCTGTTAGAGCAGGTCGTCATTAATTTACTCGAGAACGCGGCGAAGTATGCCCCAGCCGGCAGCATGATTGAGCTTTCGGCGTCGGCCGGTGACCGGGAAGTTTTGGTCGACGTAGCCGATCGAGGGCAGGGCATTCCACTGGGCGATGAAGTCCGCATCTTCGACAAGTTCTACCGCGCGAAACCTGCCCGGGAAGGAGGAGTGGGACTCGGACTCACCATCTGTCGCGGCATCATTGAAGCGCATGGCGGACGAATCTGGGCCGAGAATCGTTCCGGAGGCGGGGCGGTGTTTCGTTTTTCCATCCCTCTGACGGAAGAGCAGCCTCCCGTAGCATCAGAGCACACTGAAGAGCGCCACGCATCCCCATAACCAGTGAACGAATACCATGCCGCAGGAAGCGTCCATCGTTCTCATCGAGGATGAATCGGAAATCGTCCGCTTTCTCAAGACGACCCTTCCGGCACGCGGCTTTCACGTCCACGAGGCGACGACCGGTCAACAGGGTCTGATCGAAGTCAAAACACGGAATCCGGATCTCATTCTTCTGGATTTGGGCCTCCCAGACATGGAAGGCACAGAGGTGATTCATCAGATACGGGGTTGGACGTCGACGCCGATCATCGTGCTTTCGGCACGCGAGCAAGAGCAACAAAAAGTTGCGGCGCTCGATCTTGGTGCCGACGACTATGTGACCAAACCATTTGGGATCAATGAACTCCTTGCCCGCATCCGCACGGCCCTCCGTCATGCGGCCAGGCCTGAGGGACCTGCCGCTGATTCGTGCTTTACGTTTGGGAATATCCGCGTGGACCAGGGGCGGCGCCTGGTTTTCGTGGACGACAAGGAAATTCGTCTTACAGCGATCGAGTACAAGCTGCTTGTCACATTGGTTCGCCATGCAGGAAAAGTCGTGACGCACCGGCAATTGCTCAAAGAGGTCTGGGGGCCCTTGCATGTGGAAGAAAGCCACTACCTGCGGGTCTATATGAGGCAATTGCGAAACAAGCTTGAGGTGAGTCCCGCGAATCCCAAATATTTGGTCACAGAACTCGGAGTGGGGTATCGTCTCCGCACAGAATGATCCACTTCGGTTAGCCATTCCGCGTTTTGATGTTCGCACAGTGAGCGGTCTTCCGCCTCGATGCCCGACAGGCCATATCGCGTAACAGCGTGATCATCGAGCCGCGGCCAGTGCGGCCAAGCGAACTGCCAGTCGCTCGAGCAGGATGTTCATGGCTGTCATTCTGGCCCGCTCGATTTGCTCCAGATCGCTCACTAACGCCGCAGGGCCTACGGATGTGTACTCGCCCTCCGCCTGTTCCTCGAGCAGGCGGGCTCCTGACTTGACGTCCCATAACGTGGCTTTTACAAGACAGAGCGCATCGCTGTGAGTGCCGTCGGCCAGATAAGCGCCCACGATCGTCCAGTACAGCAGAGGGG
>DATIGP010000192.1:0-2874 GCA_035454625.1 Nitrospira sp. | reverse complement strand
ACAATGCCGTCGGCGAGTTGATCGCGACGACCGCGATTATGGACCAGGATGGCGTGAGAGATGACGGGTGTCGGTGTGACGTCATCATGTTGCTGAATGACGGTCACGACGGCATTCGCGGCCAGCACTTCGATCGCGGTGCGTTGAGCTGGTCCGGACAGAGCGTGCGTGTCTTTGCCCATGTACAGCGGTCCATCGGTGCCGTGTGCCCGTCTGTACTCGCAGATAGCTTGAGTTGTTGCCAGAATGTGAGCTTCATTAAACGAGCCGCGGAGCGAAGAGCCTCGATGACCGCTGGTGCCAAAACTGATCAGCTGGTTGGAATTTCCAACGTCGGGGGAGCGCTCATAGTATTCCTGTTCCAGCTTGGTCAGGTCCACCAGCATGTCCCGGGTAGCCGGTTTGCCTGCCAAAGGCGAAATGGCCATGGGTTTCAATCCTTCTCCATGTGATGCGTCGTTCGTTACGGAACCGGGCACGGTTTTACATCCCAAATGCCCGCCGCATATTCGGCAATCGTCCGGTCGCTGGAAAACTTCCCCGAGCCCGCCACGTTCAGGATGGCCTTGCGCGCCCAACCATTCGCATCGGCATAGAGATCACAGAGCGCGCGGTCCGCATTCAGGTAGGAGGTCAAATCCGCCAAATGCCTATAGTGGTCGCCCCCTGTCAGCAGCGCATGCTCCAACGCAGCAAACACGCCCGGTTCATTGCGGCTGAAATAGTTGGAAAGAATCAGGTCCAGCGCAGCGCGGGTTTCCGGCTCATGATCATAATGCCACCGAGGGTTATACCACTCATGGCTTCCGGCCACTTCCTCGGCGGTCAATCCGAAGAGGAAGAAATTGTCCTCTCCCGCTTCTTCCGCCATTTCAATCGTCGCGCCGTCTCGTGTCCCCAATGTCAGCGCGCCATTCATCATGAATTTCATATTGCTCGTGCCGCTGGCTTCGTAGCCGGCCGTCGAAATCTGATTGGAGACATCGGTGGCGGGGATCAGCCGTTCGGCAAGTGAGACGCAGTACTCAGGCAGGAACACCACCTTGATCCGTCCACGAGCGACAGGATCTCCGTCGATCGTGCCGGCGAGATTGTTCAGGAACTTGATGATCACCTTGGCCAAGTGATAGGCCGGCGCCGCTTTCCCTGCGAAGAAAAACGTTCGCGGCGCCATGGTGTGTTTGGGGTTTTCACGCAACCGATTGTACAGCACCACGACGCGCAGCGCGTTCAAGAGCTGCCGCTTGTACTCGTGGATGCGCTTGACCTGGCTATCGAACATGCTGTCGGGATCGACGATCTGACCCGATGTCGCCTTGAGCCACTGCGTAAACTGCGCCTTCGCCTCTCGCTTCGCGTTGAGAAAGGCCTCTTGAAATTGTCGGTCGTCGGCCAGTTTCTTGAGCCGACCAAGCTCGCTGAGGTCCGTGATCCAGCCGTCTCCAATGGCGTCAGTGATCACGCTGGAAAGGGCCGGATTGCACAGAAGTAGCCATCTCCGAGGCGTGACGCCGTTCGTCTTATTGTTGAAACGCTCAGGATAGAGCTCGGCCAAATCCTTCACCGTCATCGTCCGAAGCAGCTTGGAATGTATGGCGGCGACCCCGTTGGTGCTATGCGACCCCACAATGGCCAGATTGGCCATGCGGATTTTGCGTCGAGGTCCTTCTTCCACAAGACTGACACGCTCGATACGGCCCTCATCGCCGGGGAATCGATTTCGCACGACCTCGAGCAGACGGCGGTTGATCTCAAAAATTATCTCGAGATGGCGCGGTAGCATGTCTCCAAACCATTCGAGCGGCCATTTTTCCAACGCCTCGGGCAACAGCGTGTGGTTCGTGTACGCCAGTGTCCTCTGCGTGAGGTCCCAGGCATGGTCCCAGCCCAGCTGTGCCTCATCGAGCAGGATTCGCATGAGCTCAGGAACGGCCATGGTCGGATGGGTGTCGTTGAGTTGGATGGCTGCCTTCTCTGGTAGCGCATTCCAGTCCGAGTTGCCGAGGCGAAAACGACGGATCAGATCGCCCAGCGAGCAGGCGACGAGGAAGTATTCCTGTAAGAACCGCAATCCCTGTCCCATGGAGGTTGAATCGTCCGGATACAGGACTCGGGTCAGTGATTCGGCAGTAAGCGTCTCGGCAAATGCGCCGACGAAATCCCCTCGACTGAATTGCTGAAAATCAAAATAATCCGGCGTGCCCGCTGCCCATAGCCGAAGGGTGTTGATGGTTTTCCCGCCGTAGCCGACGACAGGACGGTCGAAGGGAATACCGAGCAGAATAGAGGGCCGGCCAATGATGGGATGCAACATGCCGCCGCGGAGCTCAAAGGAGCAGTTGAGCTTCACCTCGACGGCTTCTTCGACACGCGCCACTTCCCACGGGTCCGGTCGACGCAACCAATTATCCGGCTGCTCACATTGCCAGCCATCCCGGATCGTTTGCTTGAAGATGCCGTACTCATAGCGGAGGCCGTATCCCATGCCGGGAATCTCCATCGTCGCCATCGAATCGATGAAGCAGGCTGCCAGCCTCCCAAGACCGCCGTTTCCCAATCCGGCATCCGGCTCGATCTCGAGTAAGGCGAGCGGATTAAGGTCTTTCCTTTTTGTCACCTCGATTGCCAGTGGTCGAAGCAGGGCATTCGTGATGTTATTGGCAGACGACCGTCCCAGGAGATATTCCATGGACAGATAATAGACCCGCTTGGGATTCTTTTTGGCATACGTATTTTCTGTCAGGAGCCAGCGCTGGGAAAGAACATCTCGAGCCGCACGAGCCGCAGCCTCAAACTGCTCGCGCGGGCTAGCCTTCGGCACATCCACGACATTATCAAACGTCAAATGCCGTTCATACAGAGCATCGTCAGTGC
>DATIGP010000191.1:0-15152 GCA_035454625.1 Nitrospira sp. | reverse complement strand
AGGGAAGGAGCGAGATGTCGGTCCGATCCGGATAGCCGAAGGCATGACAGGCTGCATGGCGGCCCTGTTGCATCGACGTCGATGCAAGAGCTGGAAAGCCGATGACATCACCGGCTGCATAAATGTGAGGAATCGCGGTTTGGAAATGTTCGTTGACGGTCAAACGTCCTCGTTCATCCGGCTTGAGTGCGATGGCTTGGAGATTCAGCGATTGCGTGGCTCCGATACGTCCGATCGCATACATCAATGTGGAAGCGTGAATCGGGCGATTGTGGCGCAGGGACACATGGATGGACTTGGTCCAGTCTTTCTTAATCGCGAGGACCTCTTCATCGTGATACAGCATGACGCCGAGGTCCTGCATACGTTGTTGGAGTGTTTCAATGATCTCAGTGTCTACGAACTCGAGCAGCCGTGGCCGTTTATCAATGAGGGTGACGGGGATTCCCAAGGCGGCAAGGATCGAGGCGTATTCCGTACCGATCACACCGCCTCCGACGATGACGATGGAGCTCGGGATCCGTTTCAGAGTCAGAAGACCGTCCGTATCGATGATGGTCGTGTCGTCGAAGGGAACGTCGGGAGGTCTGGCAGGTTCTGTTCCGACGGCAATAACCATGAAGTCCGCCGTCAATTCGAGTGCTTCGTGACCCCTTTGAATGCGCACACGATGCGGATCGAGAAAGCCGGCTGAACCGAAAAACATATCCACCTGATTCCGAGCCATCTGATTCTGCACAATCTCGATCTCGTGCTTGATGACGTGGTTCGCGCGGAAGGCAAGGTCTTCGATCGTGATCTTCTTTTTTAATCGGTACTCGCTCCCGTAGATGTTGCGCTGACGAAATCCCGAGAGATACATCACGGCTTCGCGGAGGGATTTGCTTGGAATGGTCCCGGTGTTGATGCAGACCCCACCGACGACCGTCTTTCGCTCGATAATCCCGACCTTCTTGTTGAGCTTGGCCGCCTGAATAGCGGCCTTTTGGCCGGCCGGTCCGGTGCCGATGACCAATAGATCGTAGTGAGCCATGGATGTCAGGAAAGTTGAGGCTGAGGTTGAGGACAAGGATATCTTGAAGCCGTTGTCTTAACCGCAGCCTGTTCTTTATTTCAGCTCTCCGTCATCAGTCGACGAGCGAACTGGAGAGCTTCTTCCATATCGGGCAGTTGGGTGAGCTCCGGGGTGATTTGCAGATAGCGAATGGTATTCGCCTTGTCGACAACCATGACCGCTCTCGTCAACAGGTGCGGACCTTCCAAGAAAAGGCCATGGGTTTTCCCGAACTCCCCTCCCCGATAGTCGGACAAGAAGGTAACGTTGGCGATTTTGGCCTCTTCAGCAAACCGCTTCTGGGCGAAGGGTGTATCTACGCTCACGGTGATGAGTTCCACCACCTTATCGAGACCCTTATTCCGCTCGCTCAGAAGATGGGTTTGCTGTTCGCAGACGGGGGTATCCAGCGAAGGGACTACACTGATGATGCGGACTTTTCCCGCGCCTTTGGTCTCCGCGATATTCACCAGAGATAAATCGTTCTGCGCCACTTTCACGTCGCGCAGCGTGTCTCCGACTCGTACTCCGTTGCCTGCGAGCGCCAGCGGGTTGCCTTTGAACAGAACCTTGTTGCCTTCACCTGCAACTGCGCTGCCGTCGGCCACCGGCATATTCTTATAGGAAAAGCCGGAGCTGCCCGATCCTCCCATCGCCTGACATCCGATGAGCCCAAGCGCCAGGCACAGGGCGCCGATGGAAGCAGAATAATTGGTACGCATCATATGCTCCTTTCTGAAGATTTTGAGTGAGAAACCTACTCGTACTGTCGTTTAGGGTGATGGTTGAATATACGCGATCAACGCTTGGTTGACCAGCTCAGGCCGTTCCCATTGAGGCATATGGCCGGCTTCGGGAATTCTGACGAGCGTTGATCCCCGAATTCTATGGTGAAGTTCCTCACCTACGGCCACGGGAAATACCCGATCACGTTCGCCCCAAATGATCATGGTCGGATGTGTGATAGACGTGAGGCGTGGAGCGAAATCGGCTTCCCAGGAAGGGAGAGCGTTTCTCACAGCCATGATCGGTTTGATCATGCCCGGGCGTCGGCGATTATGGTTGGACCGTTCGATGACGGCTGGCGTGAGGAGGTTGTGGTTGTGGACAATTTCCTTGAGGACTGACTCGGTGACCAGTCCGCCGAACAGCCAGTTGCCGAAGGAAATCAGCCAGGAAGGGGCTCGGGATTCCAGGGCTTGTCGGAACGACCGGCTGGTGAGCTTCGCCATGACATGAGATGGCAATCCGCCGATGAGCACGAGTTTGTCGACGCGGGTCGGATGAGTCAATGTCATGCCGATGGCCAATCCGGCACCCATGGAATTGCCGACCATGGTCGCGTGAGGAATGTGTAGGGCATCCATGAATCCGATACAGAAGTCCAGCATCTGATCCGGCAAGTACTCAATGTCCGGTTTGTCGGACAATCCGGAACCCGGTAGGTCGAGCGTCAGGGTGCGGAAGTGTTGAGACAAGGCATGTTGCTGATGTTCCCACTGCCACATGGACCCGCCAAAGCCGTGGATCAAGATGACCGGGGGGCCGGTGCCGACATCAAGATACGCGATCCGTTGACCATGGACGAGAACGGTTTTGATCGGAATGCGTTCTATCGGCGTACGTTCCAATGTCTCAAAATAGGGGGGGACTTGTGGGGCGGGGGCACAGGCGATCATGAGGTACGAAGCAAGACCGAGGATGAGCGGCACCAGATGCCGAGGACCACATGGACGTGAGCGAGGGACGGTGTTGGAGTTACTCCAGTTGAATGACTGTTTCATCCGTCTTCACATTGTCACCCTCGGCAGCCAAGATCATGGCGACTCTTCCATCGATCGGCGCGGGTACCCGACTTTCCATCTTCATGGCTTCGATGATCAACAGAGGATCGCCTACTTTAACGCGATCGTCGACCGCAACCAGGATTTTTACCACGCGGCCCGGCATGGGGGGAGCCACATCACCCGGTTTCGAAGGTCTCGGACGTTTGGGTTTTCCTCCTGACTGAGTCTCTTGAGACTCGGGGACGCCGGCGAGCACTTCCTGGAGGGGTTCCAGCGAGACTTCTTCGAGCTTATCATTGACACGAATGTAGTAGGGCTTGCGTCCGTCGATCTTTCGGCCGGAGCCCGAAACCTTGACATGATAGGTCTCACCATGCACCGTCACATTGAATTCCACGGGAGCCAGGTGCAGTTCATGGGCGGTGGCAGGCCCTTTCGCCGAGCCCAATTCGAGCGGCTCAGGAGTTAAATCGCCCTTCTCGCGGGCTTCGAAAAACTCTCGTGCGATGTTCGGAAACAGCACGAACGACAGCTGGTCCTCGATCGTCTGAGCCGAATCCGGAAGCTCTTTTTTCGCCTCATCCAATTCCGGATCCAGTCTATCGGCCGGCCTGATTTTGATCGGGGTTTCATCGCCCGTCGCGCGGGCCATCACGTCGAGGTCGACCTGTCCGGGGGCACGGCCGTACAATCCCAAAAAATAGTTCTTGGTTTCGGTAGTGATGACCTTGTATCGCTCACCGGTCAGCACATTTAGTGTCGCTTGTGTTCCGACGATCTGGCTTGTCGGGGTGACGAGCGGGGGATAGCCCATTTCCTTTCGCACACGCGGGACCTCGTCCAGAACTTCCTTCATCCGGTCGAGGGCATTTTGCTCCGACAGCTGAGCGGCCAGGTTCGACAGCATGCCTCCCGGAATCTGCGACATGAGGATTTCCGCATCCACACCGGTAAAGTCACTCTCGAACTGGCGGTACTTGCGGCGAACCGCCCGGAAGTGTTCGGTGATCGGCTGGAAAGATGCAAGCTCAAGTCCCGTATCGTAGGGCGTATTCTGTAACGAAGCGATCAGCGTTTCTGTGGCCGGGTGGGAGGTCCCTCCCGCCAGCGGAGATATAGAGGTATCCAGCATGTCGAGGCCTCCGAGAATCGCCATCAACGAGGCCATGGAGGCCATGCCGGAGGTGTAATGCGAGTGGAGATGAAGCGGGACCTTGACGGCGGCCTTCAGCCGGCGCACCAGATGATAGGCATCGAGCGGAGCCAAGAGTCCGGCCATGTCTTTAATGCAAATCGTATCCGTCCCTAGATCCTCCAACTTCTTGGCGAGGTCCACAAAGCGGTCGATGCTATGGACCGGGCTGACGGTATAACAAATGGTGGCTTCGGCATGTTTACCGCATGCTTTGACTTCGCTCACGGCCCGATCGAGATTCCGCACGTCGTTCAGGGCGTCGAAGATGCGGAAGACATCAATGCCGTTTGTGGCCGAACGCTCGATGAACCGTTCCACCACATCGTCGGCGTAATGGCGGTAGCCGACCAGATTTTGCCCGCGCAATAGCATTTGTAGCTTGGTGTTTGGCATGGCGGCCCGCAGGGCCCTCAGCCGCTCCCAGGGATCCTCCTTTAAGAAACGTAAACAGGTGTCGAACGTGGCGCCGCCCCAGACTTCCAGCGACCAATACCCGACGGCATCGAGTTTTTGTGCGATGGGCAGCATGTCTTCGGTGCGCATGCGGGTCGCCAATAGCGACTGATGGCCGTCTCGTAGCGCCACGTCGGTAATCAGGACCGGTTTGCCGGGGGCAGGCGTGATCGTAAATTCGCGGGGACGGGACGCGGCATTTTTTGAGGTTTTGATCGTCGGAACGGTGGATCCGGTCTTCTTCTGCGGTTTCTTCGTCGGGGGTCGTCTTTTCGCCATGATATTCAGTGTGTCTCTTTGGAAAACACAAGGTTTGTTTGAATTAGAGTCCTTCGTAGGCGGCGATCGCGGCAGACAGCGCCAAAACGAGATCTTCCGGCTGTTCAAACTCGTGGTATGAATACAACTGAGGATGGATGTCAAGATACGACGTGTCGAAACGGCCGGCAATAAAATCCGGCTCCTGCATGATGGCCTCCATGAAGGGAATCGTAGTTTTCACTCCACGGAGCACATACTCTTCGAGAGAGCGTCGCATACGGCTGACGGTTTCTTCCCACGTGCGGCCTCTGACGGTCAATTTTGCCAGCAGGGCGTCATAATAGGGCGGCACGGTGTAATCCTTATACACTGCCCCGTCGATGCGGACGCCGATTCCGCCGGGCGAGAGATACGCCGTGACGGTGCCCGTGCAGGGCATGAAATTGTTTTTGGGGTCTTCCGCATTGATCCGGCACTGAATCGCGTGGCCTTGCAGGATGACGTCCTTTTGCTGGATGCTGAGCGGCAGGCCCGCCGCGATCTTAATTTGATTCCGCACGATATCAATGGCCGTGATCTGCTCCGTTACCGTATGCTCCACTTGGAGTCGGGGATTCATCTCGATGAAGTAGAACTTGCCCTGTTGATCGAGCAGGAACTCCACGGTTCCCGCATTGTCGTAGTTCACCGCGCGAGCAATGGCGATGGCGGCGTTGCCCATCTCTTCCCGGAGTTCCTGTGTCAGGATCAATGAGGGGGCGATCTCGATCAACTTCTGGTGCCGTCGCTGGATCGAACAGTCCCGCTCACCGAGATGGATGATATTGCCGTGCCGATCACCCAGTATCTGGAACTCAATATGATGCGGCCGCTCGATATATTTTTCGATGAATACGCTGCCGTCGCCGAAAGAAGCCTGGGCCTCGCGCGCGGCGACTTCCATGTTTTCCCGCAACTCGTCGTCGGACCGGACCACGCGAAGCCCGCGGCCACCGCCACCGGCGCTCGCCTTGATCATAACCGGGTAGCCCGCTTTTTTTGAGAAAGCCAAGGCTTCCTTGACGTTGCTGATGGCTCCTTCCGTACCGGGCACGATGGGAACGCCCGCTGATCCGGCGAGTTCGCGCGCCTTGACCTTGCTGCCCATGAGGGTAATGGCGTGCGTGGACGGACCGATGAAGGTTATGCCGGAAGCCTGGCAAAGCTCAGCGAACTCCGCATTTTCCGAAAGAAACCCGTACCCGGGATGGATGGCGTCGGCTCCGATCCGTTTTGCCAGGTCGACGATTTGATTGCTATCCAAAAACCCCTTCACCGGCCCAGGGCCAACCAGGTAGGATTCATCCGCTTTCTTCACATAGATCCCGGTCGAATCGGCTTCGGAATAAATGGCCGCAGTGGCGATGTTCAACTCGCGGCAGGCGCGGATGATCCGCATGGCAATTTCACCGCGATTGGCAACTAAAATTTTCTTGAACATAATGCTGTGTCCGTGAGCTCTTGCGTGGAAAGACGCCAAATACGGAAAAATGAAGGGGTAAGCTAGCACAGGATCAGGAGATCTGTCGAGGGAGAAGCGCCGCCTAGAAGCCAGAATCGCTCATCAAAACGAAGGGTTGCTCTCGGTGCGTCCTTAACGTATGGGTCGCCACGACTACCGGTGGTGTGTAGAATGCCCGCACGCTTGTGCCGGCTGCGTCTCGTGTCTCAAGAGAGGATGTTCTCACGGCCAGATACTTTCTGCACAGGGATGCGCCGGTTCCAAGATAGAGGCGGATGGGTATCCGCCGGTACTGAGGACTTCATTCAATGGCAATGATTGATCACTGGGTGAGGGGTGGACTAGTTGTCCCGCTCGCTATTCTCCTCCTTGTAGGACTTCACTCCCCTCCGGCCTGGAGTGAAACTCCCGCGCCATCTGTCCATTGGGGAAGTATGTCGTTCCCCGATCAGTATTCCACAATTACCGGAGGGCTGACACTGAATCGGTTTACTCCGACGGACGGCTTGGGAAACAGATACGATTCCACGGTAGGGACTACTCTCGGCTTCAACTTAATCACGATGAGCTGGACTCAACATTGGGGTGGATTTCTGCAAGGCTGGAGCACCAATCTCACGGCCGGAATCAGTCCCACGGGGGACGAAATCACTCAATACCTTCAAAATAATTTTGTTCACCAACTTCGCGGGCTTCCGAAAGTTCCAAGTGTAGATCCTCGCGTAGAGACCGACGTAATGATCGATGGCTCTGTCACACGGTGGTTTCCTTTGTTTCGACCGAAGATCATATTTGTGGGCGGTGGATTTTCTGTCGGGACCATCTACCAACAGGGATTTCTGCGAGCCGGTGTGCGACGATTGCAGATCACCCCCTCGGTGTGGCGTTCGGACAAGTGGGGCGACATAAATATCCGGGCCTCCGCTATGGGACGGGTCAGTTATCAGAGCGACGGGTCTGCGCTCCATGCCGTGAGAAATACTGCGGGGCTGGTGCAGCCGTCGATTGCCATCGGCCAGTACCGGACGACCGAGAAGGGTGAAACCATCCCGACTTGGGAAGTTGAATTTGCGCTCATGTGGGACTCCGGGATCTTCGTCAATGTGGCGGGAGAGAGCCAGAAGCATTTTGCCTGGTCAATAGCGGCTTCAGCCGGGCCACTACGGTTCGAAACCTGGAACGACAGTATGGGAAACATCGTGGAGCGAGACTACGGTCCAACCTATGGCGCGACTCTGACACTAGACGTCCTGAGAGTCTGGAACATCATCCAAGATTTCCGATCGAAACCTTCCACCGACCAGCCGGCACCATAGTAGACTTGATCGCCCCGCAGTGGAGTCACAAGATCTCTGCTGAGACCATCGTCAGTAGGCGTAAATTTCGATACACCTGTCCTTGTCCGTAGAACCTAGGCGTCCATACCCACTTCTGTTGGAATGTCCCCCTCTAAGAGAGGTTAGAAAGTTCCGATCCATTGGTACAATCTGCGCGCGGATATTCCGTAACCATCTCCCACGAGGTGGTGGAACTGCTTGGAAACTTGAAGGTCAGCTGCTTGGGCCAGGTAACTCTGTCCCTAGCTCACGGCGTCCAGACGATAGTGACTTCCATGGACAAATCGGGGCACCAACAGGTGCATACCATTTCCGTTCCTCCAGTGAATGGATCGCCGGCGGACAGCGGCCTGACCGGTCTCCTCATCCTCGCTCGTTTTCATGACCTGCCTGCCGATGGCTCGCAGCTGAGACATCAGTTTGCACAGTCGGGACAAGTTCTTACCGATACCGATCTCCTCCTTGCGGCCAAACATCTTGGTTTAAAGGCTGGTTTGCGCAAGACTGAGTGGAGGAACCTTTCTACGGCACCGCTGCCTGCCATGGCAAAGCGGAGGGACGGCGGTTATGTCGTGCTGGCGAAGGTCGAAGGGGAAAAGGTATTGGTCCAGGACCCCATCGAAGCACGTCCGCTTGTTCTCTCCCGTGAACAGTTCGAAGCGACATGGACAGGAGAACTATTGCTTTTTACCAAGCGGGCTCATGTCCGTCTCCAAGACATGAACTTCGACTTCACCTGGTTTATCCCCGCAATCGTTAAGTACCGCAGGTTTTTTGGCGAAGTGCTGACTGCTTCATTCTTCCTTCAGCTGTTCGCGTTGTTGACCCCGCTCTTCACACAAGTCGTCATCGATAAGGTGCTCGTCCATAAGGGCTTTACCACGCTCCATGTATTGGCAGTCGGCATGATCACGCTGGCGATCTTTGAAGCGATGCTGGGAGGACTCCGCACGTATATCTTTGCTCATACGACGAATCGAATCGATGTGAGTCTTGGCGCGCAACTCTTCCGACACATCCTGGCGCTTCCACTCTCCTATTTTGAAGCTAGACGAGTCGGCGACACGGTCGCACGTGTGCGCGAATTGGAGCAGATTCGCCAATTCTTGACCAGCCATGCGGTCACCGTGGTATTGGACGTGGTCTTCACGATTGTCTTCCTGGCCGTGATGTGGTTCTACAGTTCCACGCTTACCCTCGTGGTCATGGTGTCGCTTCCGGTGTATGCATTGCTGTCGATCGCCATTACTCCGGCGATTCGAGCGCGCTTGCATGAAAAGTTCAATCGAGGCGCCGAAAACCAGGCGTTCTTAGTCGAAGCGGTCAGCGGGATCCAAACCGTGAAAGCCATGGCGATTGAACCTCCGCTCTTACGGAAGTGGGAGGAACAACTGGCCGGCTATGTCCGGTCGAGTTTTCGAGCCACGAGCCTGATGATGATCGCCGGGCAGTCTGCGGCTTGTGTTCAAAAGGTGACCACTGTCGCAGTCTTGTGGGTCGGTGCCTACCGTGTGATCGAAGGCGATCTGAGTATCGGGCAGTTGATCGCGTTCAACATGCTGTCCGCGCAGGTGACAGGGCCGCTCCTGCGTTTGGTCAATCTCTGGCAAGAATTTCAGCAAGTCGGGATTTCCGTCCAGCGGCTGGGCGACGTGCTCAATACATCTCCTGAGCCTTCGTACAATCCGAATCGGACGACGCTTCCCCACGTGACGGGCCACGTGCGATTCGACGAAGTCACGTTTCGCTATCGGCCCGACGGCCCGGAGATCCTTCGCAAGCTTTCGTTTGCCGTCTCGCCCGGTCACGTCATTGGCATTGTCGGACGATCGGGGTCCGGGAAAAGCACGATCGCAAAATTGGTACAACGTCTGTATGTCCCGGAACGGGGGCGTATTTTGGTAGACGGCGTGGATTTAGCCCAGGTCGATCCGGCATGGCTTCGCAGGCAAGTGGGAGTCGTGCTGCAGGAAAATGTTCTATTCAACGGATCAGTGCGGAGCAATATCGCATTGACGGATCCGGGGTTGGGGATGGAACAGGTGATTCAGGCGGCGAAATTGGCCGGCGCCCACGATTTCATCCTGGGATTGGGCGATGGCTATGACACCGTGATTGGAGAGCACGGATGTACGTTGTCGGGAGGGCAGCGTCAGCGAATCGCCATTGCCCGAGCCTTGGTTGCCAATCCTCGCATTCTAATCTTAGATGAGGCGACCAGTGCGCTGGACTACGAGTCCGAAGCGGTGATTCAGCGGAATATGGCGCAGATCAGCCAGGGGCGTACGGTCTTCATCATTGCGCATCGACTAAGTACGGTGCGGCCCGCCCATCGCATCTATGTCGTCGAAAACGGAGAGATCGTCGAGCAGGGGTCGCATGACGAGCTGCTCCCTATCGGCGGGTTGTATGCGCGCTTACATGCGCATCAGGCATATACGGGGTAGAAGATTACGATGGCCTTCGGAGCATTCTCACGGCACTGGACAGTTTGGAAAACAGCGTGGCAAGTCGAATCAAGCCAGCTGACAGACACCTCTGCTCACGACGGACGTGCCACGGAATTTCTGCCGGCGGTGTTGGAAATCCAACAGGCACCGCCCTCGCCGATCGGCCGAGCTGTCCTCTGGACAATCTTGTCGTCCGTCACTGCCGGAGCGCTATGGACTACGTTCGGTTGGATCGACATTGTGGCCACGGCACAAGGCAAGATCATTCCCAGCGGGTATTCGAAGATCATCCAGTCCTACGAAACAGGGGTCATTGCCGCAATTCATATCCAGGATGGGCAAGCAGTGAAACAAGGCGATGTGCTGATCGAACTCGACTCGACGCTCAACCGTGCCGATCGCGACCGGGCATCCAATGAATATCGAGCGGCAAAAGTGGAAGCGGCAAGATTGCGGGCCCTGATTAAGGGGCAGTCCACGTTCGAGGCTCCTCCCGATGCAGAGAGAGCCTATGTCCTGTTGCAACAACAGTTGCTGCGTGATCAGTTCGCCGAATACCAGGCCAAGACGGCGGCGGCCCGACATCTGGTTGATCAGCGTCAGGCGGCGGTCGAACAGACGCAAGAAAACATTCTCCGTTTGGAAGCCACAGTACCTATGGAGGTCGAACGAGTCGAGGTCTATAAAAGCTTGCTCGAACATGAGGCAGTGAGCAAGATGGACTTCCTGCAAGCAGAAGAGCAGCGGATCGACAAAGTGCAGGAACTCGCCGGCCAAAAGAAGAAACTCCAACAAGATCAGGCGGCCTTCGCCGAGGCGGAGAAGCACTACCGGGCCCTGCTGTCGGAATTTCAACAAAGTAAACAGGCGGAACTGTCGGCCCTTGAAACGAAGGCCGCCTCGCTCGCACAAGAAGTCACGAAGGCGGGCCAAAAGGCTGGGTTGCAGCGGCTAGTTGCGCCGATCAACGGCGTCGTGCAGCAGTTAGCGGTGCATACAGTCGGCGGTGTCGTGACGCCGGCCCAGCAACTCCTCATGGTCGTGCCGCAAGACCATCCGGTCGAGGTCGAGGCGCAGATTGAAAACAAGGATGTTGGCTTTGTGAAAGAGGGACAACCGGTCGAGAGTAAGGTCGAAACGTTCCAGTTCACGTTGTATGGCACAATTCCCGGCTCTGTGCTGACAGTTTCCAACGATGCCGTTCCCATCGAAAAAGTCGGGTTGGTGTATCCCACGAGAGTCAGTATGGATCGGCCGACCATGCAAATCGAAGGCACACAGGTGAATCTTTCGCCTGGGATGGCCGTGACCGTTGAGATCAAGACTGGACAACGCCGTATCATCGAATATCTGCTGAGCCCCTTGCTCAAGTCGATGAAGGAAAGTCTGCGAGAGCGGTGAACGGATGATGGAATCATCTGCTCCGCTTAGATATGGTCTGATGGCTGTCGGAGTGCTTGCCGCAGGCACCGTATGGGCAGATGCTCCAATCGGTGGATCGAGTAGTGGCCTGTCTCAACCCTCGGTTGAAGGCAGCGGTCGTGATCAAGATGCACGAAGCGAATCAGTACGTGATCTACGAGCTGCTCGAAACTGTGAGATATCGGCAACGTGGTGGGCTGGCCACAGGGTTGGATATTGCCCGGCTGGAAGCGCACCTGGCTCCGGCGCGGCAACAGGGATCATCTGCGCGGTATGATCTTGAGCATGTCAAACTCAGTTTTCTCCGTCTCCTGGCATTGCCTACAGAGACGCCCCTTGCCTTGACAGATGAATGGCTGACAGATGTGGGATGTTCCGACGCAGCAAGGGGCGGTCGAAGCGGCCTTGAGCCAACGGCCATAGGTTCAGGCACAGCACACCCGTGTGAGAGCTTCCGAACTGACCGATTTCTCCATCACTGGGGAGCGGTTGCCGTCGCTGGTGGCTCAGGGAGAGTATAGACTCATCGGCAATCGTTGGAACAAGAGGCTCGGCACTTACAATATGGCACTGATCCTCCAGATTCCGATCTTCCAGGGACCCCAGCGTGAGGGCCGCATCGCTCAAGCCCGAGCCAGTGGCAGCAAGAATCGTTACGCCTGAGATCGGTTGCTCAACCAAATAAAGATGGAAGTACATGATGCCCTCGCCTCACTGGGTCAATCTACATACTCTTGAACGAAAAGCTGATTTGGGGAGAAGAAATAGGGGATAGCATCCCAATCAATCAATGGGTTAGAGTCTGCATTGCCTTGACTTGGTCAGCCCCTTCGCTCACACTCACGGGTGTTGAAAAGGCCGTCTGCTTCGTATCGCTCAGAGGCTCAACGTACGGAAAAGTACATTGAGCCCGTTCACTAGCTATTGGGTTTACAGGACGACATTCTTGAACATCCCGTTGCAGAATTACTAATCATCGAATATGTACGACCAATCCGAAAGTGACCTCTTGCGCATGTTGGCCGATCGAATGGGGATTGTTGCCGACTACTATGATATTTCCGGAACGCGCCATGTGACGACGGATGAGACACGACGGGCTATTCTGCTTGCCATGAATGTGCGTGTCGGGAATCGCGAAGAGCTGATTGCGGAACTGGAAGCTTGGGATAATCGTTGGTGGCTGCGAGGTTGTGAACCGGTCCATGTCCTTCGGTTCGGCCAGGATGCAGGAGTCTGGTCATTGTATGGGCCGTGTGAAAGCTCGGAAGAGTCGGGTCTTCAGATCCGATGGTCGCTTGATGCAGAGAACGGAGAAACGCATATTGAGCGCGCGGACGGGCCTGGTCTTAGAATCGAGGAGACCCGCACGATCCAGGGACGCAGGTTTGTTCGTGTGGCGTTGGCATTTCCACATGACCTGCCGCTCGGGTATTACTCAGTCAAAGCCCGCGCTAAGGGAGGTGGGACGAATACGGAATTTACGTTCCGCCTCATCGTCGCGCCGGAGCGCTGTCACATTCCTGATAAGCTTCAGCAGGGTGTCCGCTGGTGGGGCATTGCCTTGCAGCTCTATTCACTTCAAAGCCGTCACAATTGGGGAGTCGGCGATTTCCGAGATCTAGGTGCCGTCATCGAATGGGCGGGTAAAGGTTTGGGTGCCGCGGTGATCGGGCTGAACCCGCTTCACGCCCTTAAGAATGCCAAGCCGTATCATGTTAGCCCGTACTCTCCCGCCAGCCGCTTATTTGTGAACGACTTGTATATCGACGTCACCCAGGTTCCGGAGTGCGGGACGGACCCCGAGGCGCAGAATCGGCTTGCAGATCACTCACTTCGTTCTCGAATCGACGAGGCTCGGCGATGCGAGTTTGTCGATTACGATGCGGTCAGGTCGACGAAACGCGAAGTCCTGGAGCTCTGCTACCGGGCATTTTTGCGGGATAATTTTCAAGGGGTCGAACCGGAACTGGAGCCGAAAACCGATCGGGGCAGGAGTTTTTGTCTCTTCATGGAGCGGGAAGGGAAATCGCTGGCACATTATGCGCTGTTCCAAGCCCTGGAAGAAGAACAACAGGCTACCAACCCGGCTGCGGTGGTTTGGGACGACTGGCCTGATTCCTATCGAATGCCAATCTCGAAAGCGGTGGAGAAATTTCGGTGTTGGCGGATGCACCGTGTACGCTTCTTTCAATACCTACAATGGTTGGCCGCGGAACAGCTGCTTGAGGCGGTGAAGAAAACACACCAGGCCGGTATGCCGATCGGTTTGTACCATGACTTTGCTCTGGGAAGCGATCGCTATGGCGCCGATGGGTGGCTGAACCAAGATGTGCTGGCGTTCAAGGCTGATTGTGGTGCTCCTCCCGATGCATTTGCCCCGGAGGGGCAGAATTGGGGATTTTCTCCCTTCGATCCAGCGCGCCTGCGCGCGAGCGGTTACCGGCATTTCAGTGAATTGCTCCGCAATAACCTTCGCTATGGCGGAGCGATACGGATCGATCATGTCATGGCGCTTTTTCGACTGTTCTGGATCCCCCGTGGGCTTCCGCCTGCAATGGGAACGTACGTGCATTATCGGGATGACGAACTGCTGGCCATCGTAGCGTTGGAAAGCGTGAGGGCCAAGGCGGTAGTGATCGGCGAGGATCTCGGGACCGTTCCCGATTGGGTGCGTGACCGACTCGGAACGGCCGGAGTTCTGTCGTACCGGGTGTTCTATTTTGAGCGAGAACAATGGGGAAGCTGGAAGCCTCCGGCTCATTATCCGGCTCAATCACTCGCCGTCGTTACAACCCATGATCTTCCCACGTTGCGCGGATACTGGGAAGGCGTGGATATCGACACTCGGTCCGCACTGGGCCTCTTCCCTTCGGAGGACGCTCGGAAGGCGATGCAGGAAGAACGGCTTCGGGAAAAAGCGGGCATCCTCGCCGCATTAAAATCTCAGGGCCTCTTGCCGCCTGGTGTATCGGAAGATCCGGCTCAGGTACCGGCCATGACGATTGAATTGATGGAGGGGATTCACGAGTATCTGGCTCGTAGTCCAGCCTGGATTGTCTTGGCCAACATCGAAGACGTCATCGGAACGCGCTCCCAAACGAATCTACCGGGAACGGTGGACCAGCACCCCAATTGGTGTCGAAAATTGAATCTCACGGTGGAAGAGTTGGCCCAAGATTCACGGTTTGATCGGCTTTCGGCTCTGTTGCGTTTGACACGCCCTCTTGTGTAAGGATTTCGTGAAGGAGCCGAACCATATCGATATCCTTAACTCACAGGCTCTGATGCCCTGCCAGGCCGAGCGAGTCGATAATTGCCATGACGCATCGTGACCGTCTCGTTCTTGCCATCGCGGCTGCCTGCTTTCTCATCATCTTGGTCATTGAAGAATTCGCTCCGGCCAACGTCGTCGGTGCGTATGGATATGTGTTGCCGATCCTGTTGGTTACCACGCTTCGGAACCGAACCATCATGCTGGTGACGGTGCTGGCCTGTATTGTGGCTACCTATTCAGGTTTACTTCAGCCGACGAAGCCGGGCCGTTTTCAAGCCGCGATCATCAATCGCAGCGTCGTCGTCGCGGTGTTGCTGTTGGTGGCTTATCTGGGGGTCAGCTGGGAAGAGCGGAAAGCGCGAGAGGAAGCGGCCCGGGAGGCCCTGGCCCGAGAAACTGAAAATCTCCTCAAAGC
>DATIGP010000190.1:0-4841 GCA_035454625.1 Nitrospira sp. | reverse complement strand
TGAGAGCCTGAAGAATGCGCAGATGTTCTACTTTTTCAATCTTCGCCGTCCCCACCTGTTGGACTTCATCATGCAGGGACTGTGGATCAAGACCCAGAGTAGTCCATTCGAGGCGCCGTACTTCAGTTGTGTGCCCTATCTGCTGGGAGAAGGGCAGGCGATGCAATATTCGGTGTGGCCGAAATCAAATAAGAAAACCCCAATCCCCCGCCTGCCGCTGCGGCCGCCTGATGACTACCTGCGCAAGGCCATGGTCGCCGCGCTCGATCAGGGCGATGTCGAGCTGGACATTCGCCTGCAGTTGCAGACCGATCCTCATCTGATGCCGATCGAAAACAATGCGGTGCTGTGGCCGGAGCGGCTGTCGCCCCGCGTCTCGGTGGCCACCTTGCGCATCCCAAAGCAGAAGTTTGACTCACCGGCGCAGATCGCGTTCGCGCGACGCCTATCCTACAACCCGTGGCACTGCATCGCCGAGCACCGCCCGCTCGGCAATCAAAGCCGGGCGAGGCGCCGCATGTATTTCGAGTTATCGAAGTTGCGACACGACATGAACGCTGAGCCGCACTATGAGCCGACTGGGGATGAAACGTTTTGATGAGGCCACATTGTTAATGACGGTTCGTGACCCTTCGACTTCCTCAGGGTCCCGAGCCCAGTCGAGGGGCGAACCGCCAAGACGCCAAACGAGACACCGCGATTGTCCAGGCGGTTCATCGTTACAGGTACAGCCAGAGAGGTTGCGGATTTTCGAGGATTGCACTACGAGACAGTGAGCCGAATAGCCAATAGCTCTTTGATGCAAAAGACAAGACTTGACCCTTAGCTTCTTTTTCCCAGAATCCCGAATTTTGTACTCGCTGACGTGCGGGCCTCATGGCTTAACAAACCCCGGCGCTTCTCGTGAGTCCATCCTTCAACTCTGAGAATTTCTGCGACAGATCGGCATACAAGTGTCTAAGTAGGTTGTTTTCTCTTTCCAATTCTCGTAGACGTTTCAGCCTAGATGCCATCCGGCTGTGCATTTCAAAAACTTTCCCTTTACGCATGCTGGCTCTCCCGGCTAAAGATAATTGCGTGTGCGAACACTTTCTAAAAGAGCAGTGACTATTATTGAATAAGCAAACGTGATACCACGCAAAACTCCCGATACGGCAATATCGAAAACCACTGCATAAGCATGAAGTTACAGTATTCGATGGAACATGAGAGAGCTGGGATGGACTGATGACTGAATCAAGTACGGTATCGAATTGGATACCGGGATGGATCAGAAACGATACAGGAAAACCATCGCAGTATTCCGAATATGACCATCTTTTCAGTGAAGGAGAACACCAATAATCACCGTAATTTTGCTACCGTCACTCCATCCCCACCTTCTGCCCTCTCACCGGGACGGGAGCTTTCTACATAGGAGGAGTCTTTTAGGTACTCCCGTAGGACGGATTTCAATCGGCCCGTCCCATGACCGTGGATGATCCGGAGGTATGGGGCCCCGTCGAGCGTTGCCCGATCCAGCGCCGCGACGACTTGATCCAATGCCTCATCGGCTGCTTGCCCTCGCACGTCCACCACCGTCTGTTCCTCGAGCTTCAATTCATTACTCGTCGTGACTCGCTGAAGGCTTGGAAAAGATGTTGCCGGTTGTCTTGGGGTCTCATCCGGTTCCCGCACGATCCCGATGAGATTCGAGACGCCGGCCAAAATCTCACCATCTCCTACCTTGACCCGAACGCGTTTTTTCCCTTGCGGCGTCTCCAACAACTTCCCCGTCATGCCCAAGCCGGTAATTTCCACGGCATCGCCTATGCGAAGTTGCTCCAGCGGGATCGATCCAGTGGTCGGTGTCAGCTCCTGCCTGGTTTTCGACTCCAACTCATGTAACCGTTGTTTGGCGTCCTTGGCTTTGATGAGCTTCTGTTCGCGCTTCAGGGAATCGACCGTGGCTTGAACCTCGGCTCGTGCGCGTTGAAATTGCTCCCCGAGTTTTTTCTTGAGCCCGCGCCGGGCCTCCTGTTCTGCTTCCTGCAGTCGTTCCCGAAGCGCTTGTGCTTCGCGAGTCGCTTGTTCGGCTTCTTGTCTGGCTCGTTGAGCCTTCTCCACGTCTTCAGTCAATCGACCATGCTTCCGCTGTAGATCCGCCATCAACTCATCGAGCCGATGGTCTTCATGCAGCAATCGCTTCCGCGCATCGTTCACAATACGCTGATCCATACCCAGACGACTCGCGATCTCCAAGGCCGATGAACCTCCCGGGATCCCGAGGAACAATCGGTACGTCGGTGCCATCCGCTCCACATCGAACTCCACGCATGCGTTCAAAAAACCGGGCGTCATCTGCGCCAATTTCTTGAGCGCGCCGTAATGCGTGGTCGCCACCACTTTCATATTGAGTTCGGCTAGATGGTACAGCAGCGCCTCTGCCAGCGCCGCCCCTTCTTGCGGATCGGTCGACGTCACAGGTTCATCAAGGAGCACAAGAGAACGCGGCCTGAAGGGCTCGTTCGACGTCGGCCTGGCGGGGCTCTCCGAAAGAAGACGAATGATATGCGTCATGTGAGCGGAAAAACTGGACAGATCGCGGCTGAGGTCCTGCGCATCGCCGATGTCGGCATAGACATCTGTAAACAACGCCATCTCTGAATCGGGAGCGCAGGGAAGATGCAGACCCGCCCGCACCATGAGCGCGAACAACCCGACGATTTTGAGGGTCACCGTCTTCCCTCCGGTATTCGGTCCGGAGATCACCAGGACCCGGATCATCTCATCCATGAAAATGTCGTTTGCCACCACCTGTTCTTTCGCGATGAGCAGCAGCGGATGTCGCGCCTGTTTGAGCAGCACGCGACCATCTTCGTTCAATGCAACAGGGTTGCACTTCAGCCGTCTGCTCAGTTCTGCCTTGGCTCGGATCACATCACATTCCGCCAGCACCTCGATCCCTCTCTCAATCTCCTCCGCCTTTGAAGCCACGAGTGCCGTAAGTTCCCGCAAGATACGCTGCACCTCGCGATCGATCTCCAGATCCGCCACCTTGACGGAATTGTTCAGTTCGACCAGTTCGCGCGGCTCCAGAAAGACGGTCGCGCCGCTTGCCGACACATCGTGCACGATCCCCGGTATTCTCCCCCGCATGTCCGCCTTCACCGGTATGACGTAACGACCCTCCCGCTGAGCAAAATAGGACTCTTGCAGCACGTCCTCGTAGCGCTTGGACCGGAGGATCTGTTCCAGATGATGTCGCATCTCCTGCTTCAGTCCCTGCGCCTGTAGAGTAAGGCGTCGCAGCTCCGGCGAAGCCGTATCTTTCATGGAGCCGTCGGACTGGACGGCGCTTTCAATGGCCCTCAGAATTCCGCGCAAACTTTTTGTGCCATGAAGCGAAGCCGAGAGCCGAGCCAGTGCCCGGGTTTCGGCCCCATGGAACTCAGCATATCGCTCGACTTCCGCCATGAGGGCCAACACACTCGCGCAGTCTCGTAACTCACCGGCCTCAAGCACTCCTCCTTTCCTGCATCGAGTCAGCTGGTCACGAATATCGGGGAACCTGAGCGCCGGCATCGGATCGCTTCCCTCGAGCAGGCTCACCATTTCCGTCGTCTCTTGTTGACGCAGGCAGGCATCAGCGAGGTTGCTCGACAAGGAAAGCGACCGGCATAGAGTGATTCCGATCACCGATTGCGCATGCTGCGAAAGAATTTCGAGCACGTCCGGCCACTCCAGTACCTGCATCGCTTGTTCCGATAATCGTTTAGTCATATTCTTCATGTCGAAATGGATCGCCCATCGGGACAAATGAAAATCTAGCCAAGATCAGGACGGACAGGCAAGATGGGTAAAGCTCCTAGAACATCATAATCTTGTCGGACCCCTCCAAACAGGCCTCCCCAAACCTTGACAAGAAGCAGACGGCATCGATACTATCGTACGCTCTATCGATACCTGGCTATACTGAACCCCTTCAATTATGTAGAGGATGAGACCATGGCCATTCGCATTGGAATCAATGGATTCGGACGTATCGGGCGCAACGTGTTACGTGCCTCGATGGGCGACAAAGATCTGCAGATCGTCGCCATTAACGACCTCACGGATGCCAAAACGCTTGCCTATCTCCTCAAGTACGACTCGGTGCACGGGACACTGCCGGCGAGCGTTGAAGCCAAGGAAGATCAAATCTTCGTAGACGGGAAACCGATCAAAGTGCTCGCCATCAAAGATCCCAAAGAATTGCCTTGGAAGGCATTGAATGTGGATGTGGTGATCGAATCGACGGGTCGATTTACCGATCGTGAATCGGCAGGCAAACACCTGTCTGCCGGCGCCAAGCACGTCATTATTTCCGCCCCCGCCAAGGATCCCGATGTCACCATCGTGCTCGGTGTGAACGACGATAAATTTGATCCGAAATCGCATCATATTGTGTCGAATGCATCTTGCACGACAAACTGTCTGGCGCCGGTCGCCAAGGTTTTGTTGGAGTCGTTCGGCATCAAGCATGGGATCATGACTACTATCCATTCCTATACCAACGACCAGCAGTTACTGGACCTTCCTCACAAAGACCTTCGACGAGCCCGGGCAGCCGGCATGTCGATGATCCCCACCAGCACCGGTGCAGCCAAGGCGTTGCACCTGGTCATTCCTGAACTCAAGGGCAAGTTGGATGGACTCGCCATTCGGGTGCCGACGCCGAACGTATCGCTCGTCGATCTCACCGTCGAAACCGAGAAGGATTGTGACGTAGCCTCCGTCAACGCCGCTTTCAAGAAGGCCGCGGATGGTCCCCTGAAGGGCATTCTCAAGTACTCCGAAGAGCCCATCGTCTCGATCGACCA
>DATIGP010000189.1:0-3523 GCA_035454625.1 Nitrospira sp. | reverse complement strand
CGCGTTCAGGGTTTCCTCCGCAGCTTGGCGTCGAGAGATATTCTCCCACGTCACATCAAAAGCCACGAACGTGATCTGACAAATCGGCAGATTTCGTGGCAAACGTTCAGGATCGATAGGGAGAACCTAGCTGCTCAGGCGATTCGCCGCGGCATAGTGCCGAAACGCATCGCGCTTGCGACCGAGCTTTTCATACAACTGCGCCAAATTACAGTGCGCCTCGAGAAACTCAGGCGCGTATTTCAGCGCCTCCTGATAGGCCGAAATCGCCGCGTTTTTCTTTTGGCGGTCCTCGAGAACCACTCCGAGGTTGAAATGCGCGAGCGCGAGCTTCGGCTCATATTGTAAGGCGTTCCGGTAACAGGCTTCGGCTTCGGCAAGATTGCCGAGGTTATGATGCAAACGCCCCAGATTGATGTGCGCGTCCGTCAAGGCGGGATGTAAGCGGATCGCCTCCTGATAGGCTTGGCGCGCTTCTTCCTGAGAATCTTCCTCCAAGGCCAAGGCCCGCTGAAACCATCGTTGAGCTGCCTCGCGATGACTCCGTCCCGCATCCAGACGAGGCGCCAACGACTTGGGAGGGAGAATCTGTGCGGTTTCAAAGTTCAGGAGAAACTGACCGGAGTCCGGCTGCCAGCGTGAGGCGCCGTCCCACACGACCACTCGTTTTCCTGACGCATAAATCTTGAGGCTGGAGATTGCAGTCTCTTCTCCTAGCTGGCGCGCCAGGCATTCGAGCACTTTGCGGATTTTCGCGACCGACACCCCAGCCTCGGTCAATCCCTTTGCGGTGCGGAGGACGACCAGATGTTGAAATGAATAGGAGCAAGAAGCTTCTCGACGAGGAACGGGAAGAAGCGCGGCCCGGAGGCAGGCCCGAAGCTGGGATTCATTGAGATGGAGGATGCGGCGGAGGTCGGCTGCGGAATATTCGCCGGTCATCGTCTCCCGGAAGACGCCTTCTTGACGGACTCGCGAGCGGGTTGTGCGGGAAGCGCCCGAGACCGGGCGCTTTTCTTCTGCGCATTCTGCGCCACACTTTCTTTTAGCCGCTGCATTAAGTCCACGACATCGGTCGGATGCGCGGCGGCTTTCGGGACCAAGCTGATGGTTTTTCCTTTCGATTTCTCTTCGATCAATTCGAGCACGCGTTCACGGTATTCGTCCCGATAGGCGCTCGCATCAAAGATATCGCTCGAGATCGACTCGATCAACTGCGTGGCCAGCTTGAGTTCGGCGGCGGCAGGCTTTTGATCGCTCTTGGGCATTTCCTCAAACGGCCTGATCTCGTCCTGGTAATACATCCGGTGCAAGAGCAAGCGTCCGCCGATCGAACGAATGACGTGCAGACTTTCCTTCCCACGCCACACGTACTTGGCCAAAGCCACACGCTGCATGTCCTCCATTGCTTGGGCCAACAGCTGGTAGGCTTTTTCGCCCTGTTTTTCCATCCCCAGATAATAGGTGCCTTCGTAATAAATCGGATCGACGGCGCTCAGCGGGACGAACTCGAGAATCTGCATCGCGTCGCTTTCCGCCGCTTGAAGCTTATCTAATTCTTCTGGATCGATCCGAACGTATTCATCCTTGGCAATCTCGTAGCCCTTGACCAACTCTTCATACTTCACTTCGCGCTGACAGACGGGACAAAACCGCTGTTGCTTGATTCGGCTTCCACAGGGCGCATGCAGCTGATTGAAATGAATGTCCTGCTCGTCGATCGCCGAGTAAATTCCGACGGGGATCGTCACCAGCCCAAACGAGATGTGTGCCGTTTCGAGCTTACGTCCCATGCTGCGTAGGGTGCGTCGTCGCGAGTCCAGGGTGTACTAGGGGAACCCCTAGCCCAGACTCTTTGCATCCCTTTCGATCCAGGCTGGATCAAAACGGGCTCAGTCCGAGTCCGACGCCATCCTTTCGCTTACAAAAGCCGCTATCCAAGCCCTTATAATATTTAGGATCCTAACCAGAATGTTCACGACGTTCAGTCGGCCTGGGAATTGCACTAGCTTCAAGTATCTCACTAGCATCATTTAAGAGGCGGAGGGAGGTCACTATGGTCAGTCTGCACGATCGGTCAGCACCATCGCACGGGGTAAGCACGCGTTACGATTCAACCGGCGTCATTCTACTTAATTGCATGGGCCAACTTCTTTTCATGAACAAAGAAGCGCAACTCTATATTCGACAGCTGCAACCACTCGGCATACAAAACGCGGGTGGCTGCCTCATCCCCCCTGATGTCCACAGCGTGGCACGTGACCTCATCAGCCGTCTTCTCGAGTGTGAACATCCCAAAGATTGTGAAACGATTCAAGTCGAACGGCTGTTCTTTTCCTCGGGTCAAGGACTCTTACTGCGCGGCTTCTGCATTCCGGATGATCCAATCGCCAGCAAGAGCCGCGTGCTCCTGACTATTGAGAAACTGCATCAGAAACTCGGATGTCCAGATACCAACATTCAATACAGATATCACCTGACTCAGCGCGAACAAATGGTCATCATCTACCTCATGCTGGGCTTTACCAATAAAGAGATCGCCAATCGGCTCAATTTGAGCGAGTACACGGTCAAAGAACATCTCAAACGCATTATGCAAAAGACTAAAACCACGACGCGCACCGGCCTCTTGGCCAGGATGGTGTTCCCTATTTCAGGAGACGGTTCGAGGATGTTCGCACATTCAGAAGGGGTGAACGAACCGATACTCCCCCCTGTTCTGAAGCCGAAAATGGCAGGTGCAATGTCTTAGCGGAAGGCCTGCCAAACGACCGCCGACTCTCTGGACCCAGCCGCAACTAGGCCTTATAGGTGTTCATCATTTCCTGAACCTGGCTGCGGAACGTCTTGTAGCCACCGAACATACTGAGAAAATTGTCTCGACTGAATTTCAAGACATCGACAGCGGTGAGGCTGCGCACGGTGGCAGTACGCGGAGCATTCTTGAGAATGCCGACCTCGCCGAATGTGTCGCCGGCCGAGCAGAGGCGCAGTCGCTCCGGCGCAGTCCCCCGTCCCTCCTTAATGATTTCGACCTCTCCCGACTCGATCAGATAAAAACAATCCGCGACATCGCCTTGCCGAACGATAATTTCCCCTTTAGCAAAGTGAGCCCGCTGCAGCACGTCCGTCCGGTGGACCTCGATCTTCGTGATGTCGCGAGGGAAGAGGAGATCGAGCATCCAGTCCATGGCTACACGCACACGCGATCTGAGTCCTGGAAGCTTCATGAAGTAGACGGTGCGCCACAAAAACCAGGCACCCAGGCCTGAGAGCTTCCATCGCCCAATCTGTGCGATACCGCAATGTTTGCCGATCACCGCCATCTGACCACGGCCTTTGTAGCGAAATGGTACCGGATATCGACCACGAATTACGGCAAGCACATTATGCGCACATTGTTTGCCCTGACGCACTGCGAACTGAGCCGTCGGTGGACACGTTCCACCTTTTTGCCGGTCCGGCACCGCCGCGGCATCTCCAAGCGCCCACACATTCCGAAATCCCATCACTCGCAGACATT
>DATIGP010000188.1:0-5424 GCA_035454625.1 Nitrospira sp. | reverse complement strand
ATGTCGATCACGAATCGGAACTTCACATCACCTCGGAGTACCCGCTCATACGCTGCATTGACTTGTTGGATCGGGATCATCTCGATGTCCGATTCGACCCGATGTTGCGCGCAGAAGTCGAGCATTTTTTGCGTTTCTTTGATCCCGCCGATAAGCGAGCCGGCGAGACGCCGTCGCTTGAAAATGAGCGAAAATGCCTGAACGGGAGTCGGCGCTTCTGGTGCGCCCACGAGTATCATGGTGCCATCCGTTTTGAGGAGGTTCAAATAAGCATTGTAATCGTGCGGGGCGGAGATCGTATCAAGAATATAGTGAAAGTATCCTTGGAGCTTGGTAAAGGTCTGAGGCTTTGACGTCACGGCAAAGTTTGCAGCTCCCAACCGTTTCGCGTCTTCCCGTTTATGCTCCGATGTGCTCAAAACCGTCACCTCGGTTCCCATCGCCTTGGCGATCTTCACCGCCATGTGGCCGAGTCCTCCGAGCCCGACGACCGCCAGCTTGTGATAGCGACCGACGCCCCACTGACGCAAGGGTGAGTAGGTCGTAATGCCCGCACAGAGCAGCGGGGCCGCTCCCGGCAACGAGAGGGTCGAGGGAATCCGGAGGACATAGTTTTCGTCCACTACGATCTGCGACGAGTAACCCCCCCGCGTGATCTCGCCCGCTTTATCCTGTCCGCTGTAGGTCCAGAGTGGGCCCCCGTCGCAATACTGTTCCAGGCCTTCGCGGCAAGCCGTGCATGTTCGGCAAGAATCCACAAAGCAGCCGACGCCGGCTCGATCACCAACCTTGAAAGCCGTCACCGCCGTGCCGACCTGCGCGATGGTTCCGACGATTTCGTGTCCGGGTACCATCGGGAACAGGCCGATGCCCCACTCGTTACGGGCCTGGTGGATATCTGAATGGCAGATGCCGCAATGCGAAATCGCGATCAGCACGTCGTGCGCACCGACCTCACGTCGATCGAAGGAAAACGGCTGTAGTTTTTCTTTGGCGGCCATTGCCGCATAGCCTTTGGTCGCGAGCATTGAATGGTCTCCTCGCAGAGTTGAGCACCAGTTACGACCTTAGCAAGTTCACTTCAACTTGCCAATAGTGAAGAGGGAGACTTTGTCCGATCCGGCGATGGTCGCTCAATGCGCAAGACGTGTGAAGCCACTCCGGTGAGAGGGAACATGACTTCGTCGCTCCAGGAAACCGGGTATCCGGCAGGAGTCGCCTCAACTCGACGTGTGCCCTTCTCCCTGAGTATCGGCTCCAGTGGAAGATTCGAGGATGGCCATGTCGGTCGTGAGCCGAGTCGACGGAATGCGGTATTGTTCTGAAGCCCAGGCTCCAAGATCCGTGATCTGACAACGCTCGGAGCAGAATGGGCGGCAAGGATTTGCTTCCCACGTCGTTGGCCGGCGGCACAGGGGGCAGGTCATGACCGAGTGTAACGCCCGAACCGAATGAAGTACAGCCGATGAAACACCGGATGATATCAGCGTGGGCGTACTTGTTGAGCTTTCTCAACCTTGGCCCATGTATCTTTCAGCGACACGGTTCGGTTAAAGAGGAGGGCCTCAGGTGATGACTCGGGATCCATACAAAAGTACCCTTGCCGCTCGAATTGGAAGCGGGAACCGGGCGAGGAAGAGCGGAGGCTGGGCTCAACCAAACAGTCTGTGAGAAGTTCCAAGGATTGAGGGTTTAGCGATCCAGTCCAATCCGCTTCAGCCGAATGCTGGGGGGGTGCGGGGAGAAGAAGCGGATGATAGAGGCGGATGGTAGCAGTGGCGGCATGTGAGGCCGACACCCAGTGAATGGTGGCCTTCACCTTCCGCTGCTCTTGCGCGGATCCGCTTTTCGTCTCTGGGTCGTAGGTGCAGTGTAGTTCGGTGACCGCCCCGGTCTGAGGGTCCTTCGTCGCGCTCATACACTTGATGATGTACCCATAGCGCAGCCGGACCTCCCGGCCGGGCGCGAGGCGGTAGAACTGTTTCGGCGGGTCCTCCTTAAAATCATCCTGCTCGATGTAGAGCGTTCTCGAGAACGGAACCTTTCTTGTTCCAGCGGAAATGTCTTCCGGATTATTTACCGCGTCGAGTTCTTCGACGACATCTTCCGGATAGTTGTCGAGTATCACTTTCAACGGTCGGAGCACCGCCATCACGCGCGGTGACCGCTTGTTCAAGTCCTCTCTGATGAAGTGTTCGAACAGTTGCATCTCGACGATCGCATCGCGCTTCGCGACGCCGATATGTTCGCAGAAGGCACGAATCGCTTCAGGAGTCACACCGCGGCGACGGAGACCCTGCAAAGTGGGAAGGCGGGGATCATCCCACCCGGCCACCAGTTTCTTGCTCACCAATTCGAGAAGCTTACGCTTGCTCATCACCGTCGAAGTGAGATTGAGCCTGGCGAATTCGATTTGCTGCGGACGATGCGGGGCGTCAGCTTCCGCGACGACCCAATCATAGAGGGGTCGGTGGTCCTCGAATTCCAGTGTGCACAATGAGTGCGTGATCCCTTCGACGGCATCGGACAGCGGATGCGCGAAATCATACGAGGGATAGATGCACCAGGTGGTGCCTGTACGATAATGCTCGGCATGCCGAATTCGATAGAGTATGGGATCTCGCAGATTGATGTTGGGAGAGCTCATATCGATTTTGGCTCGCAAGACATGCGTTCCGTCGGCAAACTCCCCGGCTCGCATGCGTGCAAAGAGATCCAGGTTGTCCTCGACGGAGCGGGTTCGATAAGGGCTGTTACGGCCCGGTTCCGTCAGCGTGCCCCGGTGTTCTCGGATCTGATCGGCCGTCAAGCTGTCGACGTAGGCCTTACCCTTTTCGATCAAGACGATGGCGAAGGCATAGAGCCGCTCGAAATAATCCGACGCATGGAACAGCTTGCCGCGCCAATCAAACCCCAACCATCGTACGTCCTCCTGTATGGCTTGTACGTACTCGGGGTTTTCGGTGGTGGGATTCGTGTCGTCGAATCTGAGGTGACAGACCCCTCCGGGAGACTCATTTGCGATCCCAAAATTGAGCACGATGGATTTGGCATGACCGATGTGGAGATATCCGTTGGGCTCGGGAGGAAATCGCGTGACGACCCGCCCGCCGTGCTTACCGGCCGAACGGTCGGCGGCAACGAGGTCCCGAATAAAATTTGAAGAACCAGACTCCGGTGTGCTCATGAAGTCTTGTGCGAGCGTGTTGGTGCGGCCATGTGCCGATGATGGGTCCAGGTGGTGTTCTACCATACAGAGGCCGACCGGAGGAATGGGGGAGACTAGGCAGGAGGCTCGCTGGCCGAAGTGTCCGACGTCGGCGTCGGCATGACGTTGAAATCCTTTTGGGCGATGAGTTGGCCGTCCATGCGCAGCCGGAATTCATATCGCCCGGGTGCGTGAAAGATCAACAGAGGAATGTTGATCCCGAAATCGGAGATTTGGAGGCGGTCGCCGATTTCAATGTTGGGAAGGGTCGCGCGGCAAACCAGTTGTTCGGTATTGAGATAGATCAAGTCGATATCAAAATGGTACAGGCCCTCGGCATCGGTTAAGCAGAAGTAGAGGCCCATCTGCTGATGCTGAAACGGAAATGAGGCAGCCTGTAGATGAGTGAAGATTCCGATCAGGCTTTTCTTTTTCGTGAGGCTGTCCTCGATCACTTGGTCGCAGACGAGAAATGCTTGCACGGTAGGTTTGGGGATCTCGATCATAACGGCCATTGTAGGGAAAGGAGGAACAAGGGCAAACGGTTCTCACTTTTCTGCAGTGACACGAGAGCTCTGTGTCCTCGGGTAGGACGAAGGATCGTAACAACCAGCAGGAGGCGAAGCGTCTGAGCAACCCGATCAACCGAGAATGGCCGGACCGCCTCGGGCTTCAACGATATTGCCGAAAAGTGCCGTGCCTGATCCGATGCGGCAGTAGTGGGGAGTGATCTCTATCAGTATTCCTTTATGGGAGTACAGTCTCCCGCGAGCGAGGTCCACTCTGTGCTCCGATGCCATTCGAGCCTCCAAAACGATATGGCCCGACTGCACATCCGACACCAACAAGGAAGGAGCCGCCATCGACGACAGGCTTTGGCTTGACAAGGCATCCGCCGTAAATCGCCCACTGTCATTCAATGTGAGAACGTTTCTGCGTAGATGGGCTATACGCGCACTTCGTTCGTCATAAAGATCAAGGGTTGCGAAAAGCAGTCCTTCTTCCGGCTTCACCTCGATGACTAGCTGCTCTTTTCCATGAATCTTGACGACACCGTTGGTGCTGCGAAAAATGTTGGATCCGATACGAAGCTCAAGTCTTGGCTTGGAAAGGATGCCAGCCGTCGTCGTACGACCAAAGGATTCGGTCCTGCGGAACGCCGCCGGATCATCCATGCGAGCCTCAAGTCACGGTGGTTCCAGGTCCTGTGGAGCTTCGCTGACCCCACACGGAGCGTTGTTAAAACATTAGGCAGGCTAAGCTTTCTTCTACGTCCTGTCAAGATCGTCCAATGCGCGAAACCCATGTATTATGGCCCCATGCATACGGCCTAACGGGACGATCCCAAAGAGCTTCTCCACGCGGTGGAGCACGGTGTGCTTAGGGGGGCATCGCACTTTCATTTCCATCGCGATCGGTTGCCGTGATACAAATTTTTACGGACTGAGGATCCTTGGATTTCACCGGAATCGTAATGGCCTCGGAAAGTTCCCCGCCTCCGGACGGTCGCGTTGCCGGTACCTCTTTGGCAAGAGTACGCCCGTTACCCAGATCGTAATAGATACTCGTTTTGGCGAGGCTTGTAAGGGGATTGCCTTTGACGGTAAACGATGGCTCCAGGTACGAGACATGAATGGTTGGCTGCGCCGCGCTGACCTTGGCCTGGATTGAATCCGGACAATGCAGCGTAGTCGCTTCGCTTCCTATAGAACCCGCACAGCCTACGGAGAGAACAGTCGCGCCACCCAGAATAAGAATCAGTGCCGAACGAGTGAGTCTGTCGTGAGCTCTGCCTCTAATCATGGATAAGCGACCGGTTATGTGAGGAGGCTTCATCGTGAATTGTTTCATTTGTAGGACCTATCGGTCTTCTTCGGGTAGTTCGACCGACACATAACATGTCTTATAGGCCGAATGGTGTATCGTCGCAAGCACAGACTCGTTTCCAAAGTCCCACATGGGTCGCCGGTGCTTCGTTGCAAACGGAAAACCGCTTATGCTACGGTCCACCTCTCGGACAGTTCTGGGATGGTCCCATCGTCTAGCCTGGCCTAGGACGGAGCCCTCTCAAGGCTTAAACACGGGTTCGAATCCCGTTGGGACCACCACCACTTACGCGCTCCCCGCCATTTCCCGTGACACCGGCGTGACAGGCGTTTCTGTGGATAACCCCAGTCCCATCACATTAGCCCTGCGCTGCTCCAGCACCTGGATGC
>DATIGP010000187.1:0-6749 GCA_035454625.1 Nitrospira sp. | reverse complement strand
CGATGCACCTCACCTTTCACCTCAACTCAGACTTGATATGTATAGGAGTACCTTGTGCGAATTCTGTGATGGTATTGGTTCGAAGTATACGAGGCAACTGAATACTATTTTTGCTAGCAAGACGTCATCCGCGCAGTTATGCAATTATATTCGGATACCGCGAGGAATTATGAGCAACAGCCATGCAGGATGCGCAAAAAGTCTGTCCAGCAAGGCCGCAGCGAGCGAAGCGGCGAGGCGTACGCTTCGGTACGTTGAGCCTCTGAGCGATGCGAGAACGCCGATGGCGGACTTTTTCCGCATCCTGCTAAAAGTGCACTTCCCGTATCGCCTGACGGTTAGCCAGAAACCATTGGACGGTCTTCTTCAACCCGTCGCACAAGTCATGGCGGGCTTGAAACCCGAAGAGCTGTTTGGCGCGACTGACGTCCAGACAGCGCCGCGGTTGACCGTTGGGTTTCGAGGTGTCCCAATGGATCTGTCCCGCAAACCCGGTTTCAGCGGCGATCAGAGCGGCTAAATCGCGGATGGAGATTTCTTTCCCTGTCCCCAGGTTGACCGGGAGACTTCCGTCGTACTGTTCGGTCGCCAGGAGAATCCCCTCGGCCGCATCCTCGACATACAAAAACTCTCTGCTCGGCGATCCATCTCCCCAGAGAGTAATCGATGTCTGTCCAGATTCCTTTGCCGCCACGCATTTGCGTATGAGCGCCGGAATGACGTGAGAGGTTTCCAAATCGAAATTGTCGCGCGGACCGTAGAGATTCACCGGGAAAAGCACGACCGAGTTGAAGCCATACTGTTGCCGGTAGGCTTGTGACTGCACCAACATCATTTTCTTCGCCAGCCCATAGGGAGCATTGGTTTCCTCGGGATATCCGTTCCAGATGTCATCTTCTTTGAATGGGATGGGCGCGAATTTTGGGTAGGCACAGATGGTCCCGGTGGCTACGAACTTCTTCAGCCCACATTGACGCCCCACCTCGATCAGCTGAGTCCCCATCATCAGGTTGTCGTAAAAGAACCGTCCGGGATTGGCCTGATTCGCTCCGATGCCGCCGACACGAGCTGCCAAATGAATGACGATATCCGGCTTCGCATCGCTGTAGAGCTGCTTCACGGCCTCCATCTGAACAAGATCATAGTCCCTGCTCCGTGGGGTGACGATCTCGCGACAGCCTTTCGATCGCAGTTGGTCAACGACGAACGAACCAAGGAAGCCGGCACCGCCGGTTACGACCACACGTTTATCGTTCCAGAATGACATTGTCGCTTCCAACCTCCCCTGCACCCTCGCGCCTCCGGCCGTCAACGTTTCTTCCCTGCCCCTTCGAGCCGCTCTCGTTCCGCCGCCACATCCGCATCGACCATCATGGTAATCAACTCTTCAAACTGGACTTTCGGTTGCCATCCGAGTTGCTTCTTCGCTTTGCTGGCATCTCCGATCAACAGATCGACCTCGGTCGGCCGATAATACTTCGGATCGATCTTGACATGTTTTTTCCAATCCAGCTGCAACCGGTCGAATGCCAACTCGAGCATTTCCTTGACCGTGTGGGTTTCCCCAGTGGCAATCACATAGTCATCGGGCGTGGGAGCCTGTAACATCATCCACATGGCCTCGACATAGTCCCCGGCATACCCCCAGTCGCGCTTGGCTTCCAGATTACCTAGGAACAGATCTTGTTGTACTCCCAGCTTGATACGCGCGGCGGCCTTGGTAATTTTCCGCGTGACAAAGGTCTCCCCCCGTCGCGGCGATTCATGGTTGAACAGAATGCCGTTGCAGGCAAAGAGGCCGTAGGCTTCGCGATAGTTGACCGTCATCCAATAGGCATAGACCTTGGCCGCGCCGTAGGGACTTCTCGGATAAAAGGGCGTGGTTTCTTTCTGCGGCACCTCCAGCACCTTGCCGAACATTTCACTGGACGACGCTTGGTAAAATTTCGGCTTGAGTCCCGACTCCCGGATAGCCTCCAGCAGCCGGATGGTCCCTAAGCCGGTGATTTCCCCGGTATATTCGGGAATGTCGAAGCTGACACGCACGTGGCTCTGCGCGCCCAGATTATAGATTTCATCGGGCTGGACGGTGCGCAAGATACGGTTGAGAGAGCTCGCGTCGTTCAAGTCGCCGTAGACCAAATGCAGCCGCCGGTGGGGGACATGGGGGTCTTCATAAATCGGATCGATCCGCCCGGTGTTGAACGAGCTGGACCGACGGATGATGCCGTAGACCTCGTAGCCCCTGCCAAGCAAAAACTCCGAGAGATAGGATCCATCCTGGCCGGTAATCCCGGTGATCAGCGCTTTCTTCACGCGTGACGCCTCCTTAGACTGAAAAGACTCAGACGAGGAACGGATTATTATCCGCTTTACATGATTTGTCTACTCATCATTCAAAGATCCGATAGGCAATAGATTCTTGCGACTATGCCTGGCAACCAGGTACTATGCCGGTCAGAACGAATCAGGGGAAATATTGTGTCAGCAACTCCTCCTCAACAAGCGCGACGTATCGGGCTATTTCTCTGTTTGGTCGTCGGCGGACTTCTCATCGCTCACTCTATCAATGCCTTTGTGGCCGAGGCGCTCTATGTGATCCCTACGCATCCGGTGAGATCCGGTAGCGATGGGGCAACAGGTTCTTCGTTGCGCGTTTCCTATTCGCCCGCCCAGGCAGTGGAAGATGTGCGTTCCAGCGGCCTCTTCGCGCTCCCGGCCGCGCCGCAAGGTGGACTGGCGACCTCCGATAGGCGAGGGCCCTCCGGCGCTCCGGTTCGAGCTTCGCTCGGCGTAGCGGCGAGGATCCGCTTGGTCGGCATCGTTTTTGGCGATCAGCGCTTTGCGATCGTTGAAGAGCTGGCATCCAAACAACAGACGTTGTACCGCATACACGATCCGGTTCTAGACCTGGGAGAAGTCAGTGAAATCCGCAGGAACGGAATCCTGATCCGCCAAGGCAATCTTGAGGAATTATTGGAGCTGGCGCTGTTGGATCACGCAGCAGTTCAAGGAAGTTCCGCCGGTACCGTCCCTTCGGCTCCCCCGGCATCGGCAGCCGGCGTTCCTTTACGAAAAGTCCTCGACCGCCGTGAGGTGGAGCTGGCCATGAGCGATCTGCCGAAACTCCTGTCCCAAGCCCGGGCGGCACCTCATATGGTGAACGGAGCGGTCAACGGTTTTCGCCTGGACTACATCGCCCCCACCAGTTTCTACGAAAAAATCGGGGTCCAGACCGGGGATGTGCTGCAGCGCGTCAACGGAGTCGATATTCGCGACCCGAGCACCATGTTGAATTTATTGCAACAATTGAAGAACGAGCAGATGGTCAAACTCGACGTGCTCAGGAATAATCAGCGATCGACGATCACGTACGAGCTCCGCTAACAGGCTGTTGAAAAAGCCCTCCAGCTTCGTTCTCACATCGCTCAGAGGCTCAAGGTACGGGACAGAGTACGCATCGCCACTTCGCTCGCTGCGGCCTCGCTGGAAGATCTTTTTGAACAGCCTGTGGGCTCTTATGGGACAGACCTCGGCACGCTGTCTTCGATTCTACGGTCTTTTCGCCCTCCGTACCCGAGTCGAGCTTACGCGGTTCTTTTAATGCCACGATTCGCTTCGCGTAGATAATTCGGGGTGTCCTTGCCAGGCTGTCTGAAGGGAGAGTATCTTTACGACCGAGATGAGGTGAAGAGACCACTATGATTTCGCTCGTCTCTATTCATCAAGGATCAGGTCATCAAGGATCAGGCAAAATTGTCCGAACGACTCGACAACGACCAACCAGGTCTTAGTGTACGTCGCCCTCTGTTGGGACGCATCCTCGAGGAAAAGTTCAACCTTTTGGACTCAAAACTCGAGGAGGCCTTGGCCTACCAACGGGAAAAAGGTGGCTTGCTGGGGGAGGTCCTGCTGCATTTGCGCCTACTGAGGGAAGAGCAGTTGCTGGAGGCTCTCGCTCAACAATTTGAGATGTCCTGGATGCCTCAGCTCGACACCACCCATGTGGATCATGAGCTGATCAAGAAAGTTCCGATCGCATTTTGTCGACGGTATCGTGTTCTGCCGCTCCGTTATGAAGAAGGGGCCATTCTGACCGCATCGACCGATCCTCTTGAAACCGTCGCGCTCGATGATCTTCGATTGCTGTTGGGCAAGCCGATTAAACCGGTGTTGACGACCAGCGTCGCACTCCTGGCCTGTTTAAATCGAGCGTATGACGAAATCGCCAACCCGGCCGGCGCGGAACAAGTGATGGAAGACATCGCCGCAACCCAGAGTCTCGATCAACTCGCGCATGAACTTGACGAGCCACAGGACCTGCTGGATGCCACCGACGAGGCCCCGATCATTCGATTGGTCAATTCAGTGCTGTTTCAAGCGGTTCGACAACGGGCGAGCGACATCCATTTCGAATCGTTCGAACGAGGGCTGGTGGTCCGATACCGCATCGACGGTGTTCTCTACCCGGTCCTGACACCGCCCAAGCACTTGCAATCCAGCATTATCGCTCGCCTCAAAATTATGTCGGGCCTCAACATTGCTGAAAAGCGCTTGCCGCAAGACGGCCGGTTCGCCATTCGGACCTCCGGAAAAGACGTCGACCTTCGTGTCTCAGTCCTACCCACCTCCCATGGCGAGCGGGTCGTGTTGCGATTGCTGGAGAAAGAGAATCGTCTTCTGAATCTCTCCGAAATGGGCTTTTCCAAAGAACGGCTGGCCGTCATCCATCAGCTGATTCAACTTGCGCACGGGATCATTCTGGTCACCGGTCCAACGGGCAGCGGCAAAACCACGACCCTCTATGCCGCCTTGAGCCACATCAATGCGCCGGATAAAAACATCATCACGGTGGAAGATCCGGTGGAGTACCAACTGGTCGGCATCGGACAGATGCAAGTGAACCCGAAGATCAACTTGTCATTTGCCGCCGGACTGCGCTCGATCCTCAGGCAAGATCCCGATGTCATCATGATCGGCGAAATTCGTGACCGTGAAACGGCAGAGATCGCCATTCATGCATCTCTCACCGGACATCTGGTGTTTTCCACCCTCCATACCAACGACGCCGCGAGTGCCGCTACGCGTCTGATTGATATGGGAATCGAGCCGTTTCTGGTCGCCTCCTCGGTCGTTGCCGTCCTTGCTCAACGACTATTGAGACGGATTTGCCCGGACTGCAAACGCCCCTATCGCCCAAGCGAAGAAGAACTCAGCCGCTTGGACCTGGCGCCCGGTTCCAACGTCACCCTCTACCGTGGAGCCGGCTGTGCAGCCTGTTCCCAGACTGGGTACCGGGGCCGTACCGGTATTTTTGAGCTCATGGTGCTTGACGACGAAATCAGGCGGCTCATCGGGAGCAAGGCCGACTCCACCGCCATCAAACAAGCAGCCATCGCCAAGGGCATGGTGACATTGAAGCAGGAGGGAGCTCAGCGAGTCATTCAAGGCCATACTACGCTGGAAGAAGTCATGCGGATTACTCAACAGGAGATCGACGTCGAATAATGCGGCACGAACGCGCTGACCGCCTTCTCCAGTGGGGTCTATTTTGGAGTGTCCGGCACCGGTCGGCCAAGCCTGAGGCTTTAGGAGTCCGCTGATCATGCCGGTCTATCAATACCAGGGATACCGGAACGACGGCGGAACTGCAACCGGCATCATCGACGCGGAGAACGTCAAAGTCGCCCGACTCAAACTGAGAAAAGAGGGCGTCTATCCGACGGATGTCGTCGAGCAGGGCCAAGCGCCGAGTCGATCTCAGGAGAAAACACGCGGCCGCACCGATCGATCCATCGGCCGATCGACCACCCTCACCTCAAACGACCTGGCCCTGATCACCAGGCAATTTGCGACATTACTGGTGGCCGGGCTCCCGTTAGTCGAAGCCCTCGGCGTCTTGGTGGACCAAACCGAGAAGAAGCCCATTAAGGCACTCCTGGCCGATATCCGAGAACAAATCCGTGGCGGGAAAGCCTTGAGTGCCGTCTTGGAGACGTATGAGAAGGACTTTTCTCCGATCTATGTTCACATGGTACGAGCCGGCGAGGCCAGTGGAGCCCTGGATCAGATCTTGTTTCGGCTGGCCGAGTTCTTGGAGAAACAGCTCGCCCTGAGAAACAAGGTTACCAATGCGATGCTCTACCCCATCATCATGCTCATAATCGGGTCGGTGATCCTCTTTTTCCTCATTACGTTTGTCGTTCCCAAAATTACGATGGTGTTCGCTCAACAGAAACAAGCCCTGCCATGGCCGACGGTGGCCTTGATGTCGGTCAGTCAGTTCTTCGCCGACTACTGGATGGTAGTGGTGGGGCTCCTCCTCGGAGTTCTTTATGCGGCGCGCCGCTTCATTCGGACAGGAACAGGCCGCATGATGGCGGACCGGTTGATACTCAAGTCTCCGTTGATCGGTGACGTCGCGCGGATGGTGTCGATATCCAGACTCACGAGCACCTTGTCCACGATGTTGGCGAGCGGAGTTCAATTGCTCGACGCGATGGATGTCTCGAAACGCGTCATGAATAATAGGATTCTTGAAGAAACCGTTGAAGCGGCACGGCAGAACATCCGCGAGGGAGAGACGATCGCCGATCCGTTGAAGCGGAGCGGCGAATTTCCGGCCCTGGTCACCCATATGATTGCGGTCGGTGAAAAAAGCGGTGAGATGGAGGAGATGCTGCGCCGGGTCAGTCAAATCTACGACGGTGAAGTGGAGCGGGTCATCACCCGCTTGACCTCTCTCATGG
>DATIGP010000186.1:0-8243 GCA_035454625.1 Nitrospira sp. | reverse complement strand
GCGCCCGGGTCAACGGCGCCCGGCGCAGCGGGCGTCACGTCCGTGTCTGTGACGGGCTCTGTCTTGTGTGGCGCTTGCTTGTCCATGGTGCATCTCTCCTTTTCGTCTGCCGTGAGTTGCCTTCTTCCCGTGGATGCTGCTGACTGGAACCCGTTCTGAAACGGTCGGCTGCCTGGCAGTAGACTGCACAAAGTTTCTTCGTTCGCTCACTGCACGGCATTACGCCGAACTACCTGGCTCATGAACATGCTCACTTCCCTCCTTTCTCAAGAATGTCAAGGGAGCCAGTGGATCTACTTGCTCTAATCAGAGGGGGCCAAGGAAGGATGCTTGCGTGTGACGTGCGTTGTACAGGGAGGGCGCTGTCCGGTAACTTGCAGCTCGACTTGCGACTAATTACCATTCAACTCGTTCCCTCCGCGAGGCGAGGAGATTGTATACAAAATTTTGCTCATTCCGTCAAGCGCGCCTCCACCAATCTGTGCAGAAGAAGCGTCTAAAACAGAGAAAGAAGCCGTCTCAGCAGAGCACGCTCATTCCGTCTCCTGGAGGCCGCTGCTTCTCACTGACGCACTCCTGTGATCTGAAAACCATACTCGCCACAGCTACATCTTCCATGACCGTGATCGCCTAGCAACGTAATTCCAATTTTCAGCCTCCCGGCAGGACGGTACTGAGAGCTATCACTCCGGCATGTGATTTTTCCAAACCCAATAAAAGAAACCTGAACCGTTTCAATCGTCGCAGGAGATGACGATGTTGAGGTCCAAACCACACAAACAGACCAAACGAAACGACGACCGTTTTGTTTTTGAGGAATGTTCCTGTTACACTACGCCGCGCAAGTTAACTTCAGTTTAATTGCGCAACACACCATCATGAATTTCATTCAACGCTCTTCTTTCACATCGGCTCCGATTCTTCTCATGTTGGGCGGCCTGGTTCTTATGGCCATTGGATGTGCCGGCCCTCGCCCTTCCACACCCATTCACGAGACGCCTCTTGGCACGGTGTTCCTTGAGAATGTCTCGGACTCTTCCTTCCAAGCCGCACATCCAATCACATTACCCGAGACAACCATCGCAGATATCTTGCGCGGCGTGCACACGAAAGAAAAAACCGGTCTCCTCCTGCTCCTAGGCAAGGCTTTGAAGTCAACGAACCTGAACGACATTCGTACCTTCTCCGAGGACGACATTGCGTTCCTTACTCCGCATATTGCTGTAGCACTCGCCCAGGCGACCCCCCATCAGCGGGTGGGATTCCATGTCCATTCCGCACCCGAGTTATCACAGCAGCCGAAGGTCGGCCGGGATAGAGAAACCACATCCGGCTATCTATTCGCAGATGGGCTCTCGCTGCATTTTACGTTGACCCAGTATCGATATCGCCCGGGGAAAAAGTCCAATGACAGCCAAAAAGAACCTCGCCCGCTTCCGGACACCGACGGTCTTCGTGATCGGGAGGTCACGTTCCTACCGGAAGCTGCCGTGCGGCCCGATGTATACGATCGATCGAGCTGGATCGGGAAATCCGAAGACCGGTCGCTGGCGATCGACTATCAACTCTTGGCGAAAGTTCTTACTGCTGCTCCGCCTCCTGTTCCCGTTACGCAACCGATTCCGGCGGTTACGATCCCGGCTTCACAGACTCAAACGATTCCTGTTCAAACACCACCTGTCGGAAAACAAGACCCTGACCTGCAGGCCTTCAAAGAAGAGATGAAGGCACTCCGGAAAAAAGTGGACGAGCAAGAAGCCGAACTCCAGCGCCTTAAGAATACACCACCTAAGAAAAAGCCGGCTCCTTAACCGGCATCGGCAAGCCGACGCGAAGATCCGGTTCGGTCCGTGGTCCGGTAATAAATCGGCCGTGGATTTATATGTTATTCGCTACCGTGCTGTAGGAAGAGGAGCCAGGTTCTCATCATGAGCAGACGTTTGCAGATCACAGGCCATAGGCGGTTCCGCACCTGTCTCAATCACCTCGATCGACACTTCGCCGGATGAAACCTCTCCACCAATCATTGGAAGGAGCGATTGCTCAGCCTCGCCCAATTCCTTGAATTCCCGGAGTGGAGGCAACTGCGAGAGATCACTCAAACCGAAATGTTCCAGGAAGAATTTGGTCGTACCATACATAATTGGGCGACCGGGGACCTCTTTCCTCCCGACGATCCGCACCAGTTTTCGCTCCAACAGTGTGCGCAATACACCGGAGGTCTCCACTCCGCGGATGTCTTCGATCTCCGACCGCACCAGCGGCTGCTTATAGGCGATGATTGCCAACGATTCCAGTGCTGATCTGGAGAGTTTTGCCGCCGTCTTGGCCTTGTCCAGCCGCTTGATCCAGGGAGCATAGTCCTGCTTCGTGACCAGACGGTACCCCCCTGCAACAACAGCCAATCGCACTCCGCGCCCTTCTTTCTCAAGCGCTTGACCGATATTTCGCAACGCTTCTTCCACATCAGCTTTGGGCACGTTTCCCGTCACGGCCACAAGGCGTGCTAAGGACAGCGGTTCCGAAGAGACGAAGAGCAGCGCTTCGAGAATCGCCTGGAGCTCACCCATGCCCTGCACCCCATTATCGTCGAAGCTCTGATCATGAGCCGATCCATTCACCTCTCCGATACTGATCACGTCGGCTTCCGGCACATCAACCACATTGACCGTCAGTGGAGTCATGCTCCCCTCCATTCCGCATCGACATCCTCTATTTCCGCCGGGTCCGGCACCAAGGAGAACATCCGGGATACCAAAATCGGTCCGAATGTTTCGGCTTGGAATACTCGAGCAATCCGCAGTCTCATCAATTCAAGCAATGCCAAGAACGTCACGACGACCATCATTCGATGGCTCGAGCCCTCGAACAACGCAGTAAAAAAGACCGAGTCTTTACCTTCGAGCTTCTCCAGAATGAGGTTCATGCGCTCGCGTACCGTAAGGTTGTCGGGAAGAATCTCGATGAGTCGGCTCCCCGGATTCCGCTCGAGCACTTCCTTGAGCGCATCAACCAGATCAAAGAGCGAGACATTCTCCAGCGGAAGATCCTTCTCATCTTCTTCCGAGGGTGGTGCTTGCTCACGCCAGAAGACCTCGCGCCACACCTTTTCCTGATCGTCGAGCTGACGCGCCGCTTCTTTGAACGCTTTATACTCGAGCAACCGCCGAACGAGCTCTTCCCGTGGATCCGGCCCTTCGTCTTCGTCCTCGGCCGTCTCATCCGCGGGCAGCAGCATTTTGGATTTGATCTGCAATAAGGTGGCCGCCATGACCAAAAAATCCCCGGCCACGTTGAGATTGAGTTCTTCCATGGCTTCCAGATACTCAAGATACTGTTGAGCTATCATTGCGACCGGGATGTCGTAGATGTTGATCTCATTTTTCTTGATGAGATGCAGCAGCAGATCCAGCGGTCCCTCGAAATTTTCGATACGGACCTGGTAGGGCAGCTCTGTTTGCTCAAAATCTTCGGCCTGTGAGCTCACGTCGTCGTTATATCAACTTATAGGGTTATGGGCAAGCCTGATTCTATATATTGGGGATGAAGTGGCTACTTCATTTTTACGGCGTAGGCCACAAGCAAGGCAGCCACGATGAGAAAGATCAAGGTGAGGGCATACGGACCATTCCGGGCCTGAGAAAGGCCGAGCGGTGGGTCGGATCCGAGCCGCTTTGTACCGGCTAAAAGCGGTGGTCGATCGAAACGTGCCTTTGCAAGGTCGTCTTGCCGTGTGAACTGAGAGTTTGAGAAATCAGCGGACCCTAAAAATTGGGCGCCGGAGAATACCGCTTCATCCTCAAAGATCGCAAACCCAAAGAAAGTTTCGCGGCTGAAAATCGCTTCACTGAAGCTGACTCGACTCCTGAATCGACTACCGGAAAATCCCGTCCCAAGTCCAAACCTAGACCGCTCGAACAATACCGGCTGCTCGAACTTCACCTCAAGGAACTCCGCCGTACCGTCGAAGAGCGCACCGGCACAATTCACCGAACCACGAAATACGGACCGATGAAACCTGGTGCTCGGACCGAATTTGGTCTCCCGGCAGTCCATCTGCCTGGCGAACTGTCCCTGAACAAAATAGGCTTCTTTCTCGAATGTGGCAGCGGATAGTTCAACGGCTTCTTGGTAGACAGACCTGGAAAGGTCGACGCCTTCACGAAAATGAGAGCCGTACAAATCAACGGTTCTTTCAAACCGAAGCGTGCCGCCAACTGACCGATGGCGAATTGCGCCCTCCACGACGGAATGCCTTATGCTCAGCATCTCGCGAACAATTCGCTGCTCGTTGTCGCCGACATGATCTGCTCGATCGGTCATGTCCGTCGCAGAGAGCAAAGGGCCTGAGGTGGTTTGTGGGGTAAGATAATCGAAAATAAGATCCCCGCGCACAATGACGCCGAGGAGATCGACGGGACGACCGTGGGCGATCGCACCCATAACGGCTTCGCTTCGCACAACATGGGCTTCCCGCTCAGCCACCGTACAACCGGGTAAAAGATGAATCACAAGGCCCGCCTCAGCTTCTGGCGGCGGCTCGACAATGCAAGCGGCATCGATTTCCGGCGGATTGGTCACAACAATCCATACAAACGCCATTACCAGATCCCAAACAAACCACATCTGCTTCGGAGTATCGGTAAGCGTGTCAAATGGGCAGAGGCGAATCAAGCTGCAGTCCGTATTCCAAGGAGGAACGAAATACTCGGGAGGCAATAAGATACCGCCGCTGGAACAGATGAGTCTCAGCGGCGGTGCGCAGAAACGATGAGCGACTAGCCCGAATGACCTTTGCTACCATCCATGACGAGTCGCATCGAACAGGACATACACTGGATGGAATCTGGACGATCACTGTAAGCACATGACATCAGTTGTGTCGGTAATCGTCGTCCAACAAATCTTCGGACTTATTAATAAGCTCGTCCCCATCTTCATCGGCATCAAGGTCCAATTCTTCTTGGACGTCGTCTTCTTCGATCCCGCCCTCCATCTCCAGCTCGTCACTCACCGTCTCATCGTCTTCGTCCAAGTCGGCCTCTTCCGGTTCTATGGACATGGCTGGTTTAGCTGCCACGGACTTGCGCGGAGCCGCGTCCTCTTCATCAGCGACCTTCTTTGCAGAGACGCTCGGTGGGCCGGCTTTGGGAGCCTTCTTCACGGATTTGTCGGCCGCTTTTTTGGCGATCTTCTTCTTCGAGGCCGGTTTGGAAGCCTTGACAGCCGCACGCTTTTTGACTGTCTTCTTGACCGCCTTCTTCTTCGGCGACGGTGTAGCTTTTTTCGTCCGCGAAGGTTTTCTCGCTACGGTTTTTTTCCTCTTGTTCGCCATTCAGATTCCTCCTATTCGTTTCAGCGCGGCGCAACGGCCTCCATCTAGCATGAACGCACAGCCGCTTGCAACCACCCCGATCTGGAATTCCATGACTAGGGTTCTTTCCGCCTTTCTTAGGTTTTAATAGGAAAGCGATCTTGGGAACCTACCAGGCGACACGCGAGGGTGACAGAGCTTCCCAAGCGATCCGTGTCAATCCCATCCTATCTCGATCCCATGCTATGATGGGCCACCAAGAAAACGAGCGTGAATGCTCCGTTTCGTTCCTGGCTCTTATGAGCAAGTCGTCTGTAAGGAGTGACGCGATCACGTGAACCCAGTACGCATCGTGGCGATCGCCCTAGGAATTGGAGCCGCCGCCGGTGGACCAGCCCCGGACCTTTCCCCAGCCACACAGATTCTCATGGAAAACGGATCACCCTATTATGTTCCTGCAACCGCCACCGTTGCGAGCGGCACGCCCATTCGCTGGGATAATCCGACGCCCACCCACCATACTGTGACCCACAATGACTGTGTGACAGAAGCACATCCATGCCTGTTCGATTCAGGGACCGTCGCACCCGGCGGGCACTTTACTGTGCCGGGTTTGCCGGCCGGTCGTTACCCCTATCACTGCGGTATCCATCCGATCATGAGAGGCCTGCTGGTCGTGACTGACGATCGCTCAACACCGTCACAGTTGTAAACCCATCGATCATCAGCTTGCACGACTGCAGATTGCTCCTGTAGTCTGCAGCGATCAATCAGGACTGCTCGTTATGAAACCCCTTGCCGCTGTCCATGAACCCTGGAGCTTAACCGGTGAGGTCCTGAGCCTCCTGGCTTGGCATATTCCCGATCTGGTGACCTACCACCATCACCCCGACGAATGGTGGCTTGCCCCGCTTGACGACAATCTGCCGCTTATCCGACTGAACCGCACCGGTTTGGACTTTCTCAAGGCAATGAACGGACATACGACGGTCGGTACGCTCGTTGAACACTATGGCACGAAGATCTGCGGGCCGGATGGACAACCGGGGTCTTGGCACCTTGAACGATGGGCCACGCCAAACTATTCCCTCTGCTATTTTGGAACCGACCCGCCGGGAGGTCATCGACACAAGGCTAAGTGGGATACCCTTCTGCAGCAGGTCCGCGAAGGGTGGTCGGGCCAGGAAGGGTTCGAGGGCGAGGAGCACCTGGAGGACTTCCATCGGCACGAACTTTCCCAAAACGAAGAAGATGACAGTCATTTTGACTTGATCGAAACCACCGTCTCACATCTCTTCCGTGAACCGAGCGAAGCGCTGAACGGCTTGACCTACGGGCGGCTCCTCATGCGGCAGCTGCGTCGACTCGGCTGGTTCAACTTCAAGCCCAAGGTTCTCTTGGAAATCGGCGGGGGACTTGGCTACCTCGCACAAGAGCTCGGCAAAGATCTGTTGCCTTTCGAAAAGCAGGGTATCACCTACCTATCGCTCGACATCACGCAACCGTTCCTCAATCTCCAAGTTATGCGGGCCAAAGCCGGTGGTTGGACTGTGTCCGGTACCAGGGCCAATGCCGAATCGCTGCCGTTTGTCGACCAGTCCATCGATCTCGTGATCGACAATGAGAACATGGCGGACATGACACCCGTGCAACTTAACCAAAAAGAGCTGACCAGCGGGGTGGGAGAGACTGCGCAACACCAAGAAGCACTGGATTGGATCAGACGGCTTCGCCTCCCGATCGAAAGCGACCCACCTGAATCGGTGATCTTTAACTTAGGTCCGATTCGATTCGTCGCCGAGTTGTGGCGCGTGCTCAAGCCGGGAGGCCGAGCGTTTCTCACGGAGTTCGGCATTGAGAGCGGATGGCCCGCGCCCGTAAAGCTGCCGGGACATACGGAATACGAGGTCCAATACGGTCATCTGAGGCAAGCTGTACGCTGGCTCGGTTTCCAGGAGCGATATCTTTCCCTTCCGCAATTTCTGGGACTCAAGCCGGGCACGAAAGTCCTCTGCACCGGCGCCACTTACGCCATCCAGCGTTTCTGTCAGTCCATCAACCATCCCTTCCCCGTGCGCGCCTATACCGAGAAGGAATTGCAACAGGCCTTGGGTGACATGCTGCCCAAATTTCAAGGGCTGCACTATCACGACCTTGCCGATCCCGCTTGGTTCGGACTCGAGGACTTCAAAGTGTTGTTGCTAGAAAAACCCGGCGGCGCGCCAAGAGCTCAATTCACCGTGAACAACGGCTATCGGTGGTATTCGCAGAAGTAGAGTCATGGCTCTCAGGCCGTTGAACCGGCCTCAGCATCAGGTAAAGGAAGATAAATGAATTTGGCAACTGATCAGTCATTCAAGCGGCACGTATAAGCCAAGACCTGGCTATCTTTCACTGTTACTGTGTACGATACGTCTCACGACGACCCGGCACTAGACCTGCCATCACGCTCATTTCCTTAGCCGCTCCCAACCCAAGTCAGCGAAGCATGGGCCTTGTGTGGCCTCCGGAAATGAATGCCCGTTGTGTCCAGCATTCCATTCCATCAGTCGGACCTGCTCCTCTCGATCGACCGTCACATCCCACCCTATACAGCGGGCATACGGAGCTTTCCGATGCAGCTCGGTCACGGTGCGGATACAGGCACCGTAAGCAGGAATCACGTTTCCGGCAAACGCCACGTGACTCATCGGATGAACTTTTGTCTCAAGCCACTCCGCCGTGTAGCCTACGTCATGAAACGCCCCACTCTCGATGTGAATCGGCACTCGGATCTGGCTCCGTGATTGCACATGGGTTTCATCGCCACTCCCCAATCTCAGATAACATGCTCGCACCGAAACCTCTCCGTTATCTTTGTACACGGTGGTGATTCGTAAAGTGGCGACGGAATGTTTACAAACTCTGTAAACAGCCGGTGCGGCTGGAT
>DATIGP010000185.1:0-13036 GCA_035454625.1 Nitrospira sp. | reverse complement strand
GATCGACCTGTTTCTCGTTCTCCTTGATCCGAGACGCTCGCAGGTTCTGAGGCATCCATGTCGTCGGCGGTTTGCCTTCGAGCTTCGCTGAACTCGGCTCCCTCGTCATGCGATCGGGTCATGGTGCCTCTTTCCTAACGCCAAATGCTGAAGTTTGAATACCGCCCGGTCGCGGCACTCCACTCCGTCTCAACCGTTGTGGTACGAGCGGCAGGAGGACCGATTTTCAATTCACCTAGAAGCGCTTCGATCACCGTTCTTCTTCCCTCCACGTTCAGTTCGACCCGACCATCGACAAGATTTCGCACGCCGCCCACTAGAGCAAGCCTTGTCGCCGTTCGTGCCGCAAACGCACGAAATCCAACTCCCTGCACAAGACCGCCGACCAGGATCCTCGCTCGGACCGGCGGTCCATCAATCGATTGAGTCATCTGGCTCTACCACGACCGGGGCGTGAACGATAACTAGAGGTCTGTTCAACGGATATTCTCACACCTCTTCCGAGGCGTCACGCGATTTACAATTCTGCGCCCGAAAACTGCGCCTATGACATGGCTATTTATGACAATCGACACAAGGATGCAATGCAAGAAAGAGCCGACGGTATAGGGAATCTTGGTTTGAGATGAAAAAGAGGACACCGGAGATATTCATCCCGTCGCCTTAATTTAAGAATAGGCTCCGGCATGAGCTAGCTTGGTTTGGTCGGGGCGAGAGGATTTGAACCTCCGACCCCTGCGTCCCGAACGCAGTGCGCTACCGGGCTGCGCTACGCCCCGACAAGACCGAGTGGAAAAACCGGCTCACGATTGTCTTACAAGACAGGGGTAAAAGGCAACCCATGAGCTTCCGCCACACCTCGGTGGGTTACCTTCCCATCCTTGAGATTGACGCCCTTGGCCAACCCGGAATCAGACCGGATCGCTCCATCTACGCCATCACCCGCCAGTTGCAGCAAAAAAGGCAATGTGGCGTTGGTGAGAGCGTAGGTCGAGGTGCGGGGGACGATTCCTGGCATATTGGCCACACAATAGTGCAAGACTCCATCGATGAAATAGACTGGTTCCGAGTGAGTCGTCGGCCTTGTGGTTTCAATACAACCGCCCTGGTCAACGGAAACATCCACGATCACCGCCCCAGGCTTCATCCGTGAGATCAACGAACGGGACACCAGTTTCGGGGCCTTGGCGCCGGGGATGAGCACGGCACCGATGACGAGATCGGCTGAGCGCACAGCCTCCTCGATGATCGCGGGGCTCACAGCGCGTGTGACGATCCGGCCCTGATACTGATCATCGAGATATCGCAACCGTTCAACATCCAAATTAATCACGGTCACCTGGGCTCCCATACCGACCGCGATGCGGATCGCCGAGCTTCCCACTATTCCGGCGCCCAGAACGACAACTCTTCCCGCCTCCACTCCTGGTACTCCTCCTAAGAGGATACCCCGCCCCCCGTGAATTTTTTCCAGATAGTGGGCACCGATCTGCACCGACATCCGGCCGGCGATTTCGCTCATCGGCTTGAGCATTGGAAGACTGCCGTCTTTCGACTCTGTGGTTTCGTAGGCGATAGCGGTGACCTTGCGACTCAGCAGCGCCTTCGTCACATCCGGCAGTGAGGCAAGATGCAAATAGGTGAACAGAACTTGGCCCGGGCGAAAGAGCTGGCACTCGGAAAGCAACGGTTCTTTCACTTTCAGGATCAAATCGGCTTTCTTGAACACCTCATCCTTCGAACCGGCAACCAAGACGCCGGCTTTACAATATTCGTCATCGCTAAACCCACTTCCCAGTCCGGCGGATGGTTCAAGCCAAATTTCATGCCCCCTTTGGCACAAGGTTGCTGCACCTTCCGGCGTAAGGCTGACACGATACTCGTGATCTTTGATTTCTTTCGGGACACCGATGACCATAACAGTTCACCTTTCACTATGGGAGCTGAAGTTCATAGTGTCATTATACCTCGATGCCGGCGTGATCCGCTCACAACCATACGATCCCCCATGGACAGTCTTAAAAAACCTGTTGTAAGATGCGGTGTCGTGATGGAGGAGAGGATGGACTCCTGGAACGAATCGTGTCACGCTTGCGGAGCAGCCGCCGGTCCGCTTACCAAGTGGTCTCTGGGAAAGGATTTTTACGGTCGCCCTTATGATCGTCTATCGCCATTGTCTGATCAAAATCCGAAATGGTATTGCACCCCTTGTTCGATGCACAAGAACCTGCAGCGCGACTTTCGTGACATCCGCACAGAATTCGATAAGCTGAGTGCCGGCCAAGGATCGGAACTTTCGAAGGGCGATGAATTTCGACGCGCATCATTACGGTTGCAAGAAATTATGGCCATCTTAAGAGGAGCCCAACAACAATCTCCCTTCTTAAGCAGTCACGAAGTGACGCTCTTAATGGAACGGCTCAATACCTTGACCATGCCGGTATGACCGCCTCGACCATATGCCACCGTTTCAACGGCACATCTTCATCTGTACCAATCAGCGTTCCAAAGAGGATCCGCGCGGCTGTTGTGCGAACTTGGGATCGGAAAAACTTCACGCACATTTTAAGAGCGAAACAAAGCGATTAAATCTCAAGGGTCTTGTGCGTGCCAATAAAGCCGGCTGCTTGGACCATTGCGAGCTGGGTCCCAGTGTGGTGATCTATCCTGAAGGAGTATGGTACTGGGTCGGAACAGAAGCCGACGTGACAGAGATCATGGAACGGCATGTTTTGAAGGGAGAGATCGTCACTCGTTTGCTCATGCCCGACCATCCGGCTCCGGAACGGGTCATCCCGCTCAAGCAGCCATAGGGCTGCGGCATCCATCTCCATGCCTACTGAAGACAAATGGAAGGCCAACATGGAAAAGGTGGCCTTTGCCCAACAGTTTCCTGGTTTGCTACTGAGCTGGAATGACTGCGCAGGGAAAACGATCCATGCCGTCATTCCTTTAACCGGCAAACCGGGCGCCGCGGTGCTCGTCTTTACCGATGCATCGTTCACGATCGTTCCTCCACTTGCGCCTGAGCCTTGGGCCATCGGACAAGCCCTCGTCGATGCGCGCTCGCAACTGGAACCAACACACCAAGCAGCCTATACGGAGTATGATCGACTGGTGAAGAGAGACAAGGAAACGCTGAGAAGCGCCAGGCTGGAAAAAATCCTGGGAGCGATTCACAATAACTTGGAACAGATTCCGGAGCTCAAGGATCGGCTCAAGGAACTCGTGAAGGAATGGAAATGAGCAGTCTACCGAAAAAGAATATGTTCGAGATCTTTTCGCAAGGCCTCTTCGAAGGAGTCAAACCTATGATGATCATCCGCGATCACCTCGTCCGCCATCCCGACCGCTGCACTCACCAGGCCGTCTGTGTCCCAATCTGCCCCACCAGTGCCTGGCTTTCGACTCCACCGTACAGATTCGATCCATCCCGCTGTCTGGAAAGCTGCCGGCTCTGTCTGGATGCCTGCCCGTCTCAGGCGATCTATGCCGTCTTTAGGAAAGGAGACAAGCTCCTGGAGCCGCAAAAGAACACGGGGTAGGCCGAATACTTCTCGTGGCTGGAACACCCGCAGGTCATGCCACCTCCTGCTAGGGGCTTTCTCCTGCTGAAGCATGGGCTCGGTGCATGGCGCACAGCGAGAACAAAAGGATCGCGCCGAGTCACATGTGCGGTAACCGACTGCCTGGCTCTCACACGATTTGCTTCCGTAAATGACCCCAATACGCCGTGCCGGCATATCCGCAACCCACCGTACCCATCGACAGTGCCATGATCTGATAAACCTTGGTGCGCGGAATTTTCACCTTCACGGCAGGGTTTAAAAGATCCGAAGCATTCATGACGAGCTTGAGTGATTCCCCCGCGGATAGGATCGGCCACATGCACGCGAGTCGTAACCGGGTTTCAGAACGCGGAATCGCCATCGTATAGAGCCAGCCCTGATCAAGATGTTCGACCGCTAAACGGACAAGTGTGCTCAGCACGGGTCTGAGGCGAGAAAGGTTGTTGTGATCCAGCAAATCGTGAGCTGTGAGCCCTGCTTCGGTAAGCATCATTTCGGGAATGTAGCAACGCCCTTTCTGCAGATCGTGGGCGATATCTTTGACGATGTTCGTCAGTTGCAGCCCCTTTCCGAATCGCACCCCGACTTCCGACATCTGTTGAACGTTCCAGTCTGCTAGCGCCTTACGATGGGTACACATCAGATCGGTCCAAAATTCGCCGACACATCCGGCCACATGGTAGGTATAACGGTCCAAATCGTCGAGTGTTTTGAGCGCGGTAAGCTCGGCCACGGAAGTTCCGGGGAAGACGCTCAAATCCATTTCCATCCCCTGCGTCAATGTAGTCATTAGCCGCCGAACTCGACGTCGGTCGCCCGGCGTGAAGTCGAGAAATAACGTGAAACACTCATCCAGCCGTTCGAGTAAAATTCGCTCGGCTGACTCTTGTTGAAGCGGTCCCACGGCCTGTTGGATGGTGCGCACCTCCACCCAATCTACCTGATCTCCGATGAACAGTCCCCTGAGACGATTGAGAAACCCTAAGCGGCGGGACCGTTCGATCAATTCCGTATCGGCAATCGTATCGGCAGCCCTGGCAAAGAGATAGGCCAAACTTACTTGATCACGGACATCAGCCGGGACGACGATGAGCGTCGTATAGAAGAGACGCGACACGCGCTTCAGCAGATCGCGAAGCAGTTCTTGCTTCAAAGACGCGCTCCTGATGGCTTGCATTATTTGACTTCCAGCATTCCTTCCATTCCTTTGTCTCGATGGCTACGCATGGGCCACAGCCGTTTATCGCAAAAGAATGAAAAGAGACCAGGCCGAGTCGGCACAAACCTGGCCATCACGGTTTGTCCTGCACCGACATCCTGTTCGACTGACAAGCTATCAGTCAAATCCTTGATGATAAAATTATGCGGCGTAATTACCGTGACGCTCGTCAAAGTCAGCTCTACCGGCTTCCCATGTTCCACAATTACATAGTTTGGCGAATAGGAATAGCTGTCAAGAAGAACCGTGGCCCGCTGAATTCCATCTGGAGAAATAGGAACGGCAATGGCGGAACCCGTCGGCATGTCTGCGGCCTGCCCTGGTCCCATTGTCGCCAGTCCGACGATGACCACTCCTACTATGCTCACGACACGAGAAAGCCGTCTCTTACCCTTCATGAGGACTTTCTAACAGGAATACTTGAAGAGGGTCAACTTATCCTGTCGATTCAGGCATTTAGCACACTTGACTTTCTTCCAGACATCCTTATTGATGAAATCAATGATCAGTGCCTGCTACAACTCTGAAGAAGCGTTTGTGTATAATATGGGTCGTTCGTTCTTTGGTTCAATGCGTAAGCGAAAGCTTATCGCGAAGGAGGACTTCAATGAAGTGGCTTAAAGGTATCGGCCTGTTCCTGATTGCGAACTTCCTCATCTATATCACCCTGTCGTTCACGGCCAATCTCCTGATAAACGTTGTGTTGCCGGCATTTGGGATCGATGTGCGCGGAGTCTTCAACCAGCAGCTCTTGGTCTGGTCGTTAGTCATTGGATTCGGAGGTGCGTTCATCAGCTTGGCGTTCTCCAAGCAGATGGCTCGCGCGATGCTGAGTTGTCAGCAGATCACCCAGCCCCGTTCACATGCTGAGCACGTTATCTATGGTTCCGTCCAGGAGATTGCTCAACGGCTGCACATCACCATGCCGGAGGTCTGGGTATATGAGTCACCGGACCCCAATGCCTTTGCAACCGGTCCGAGCAAGAACAATTCTATGGTGGCCGTATCAACCGGTCTATTGCAGAATCTCAAGGAAGATGAAGTGAAAGCTGTGCTCGCTCACGAGATGGGACACGTCTACAACGGAGACATGTTTACGACGACTGTCCTCTCTGGACTGATGAACACGTTCGTCTACTACATCAGCAACTTTCTGGCACAGATGGTCGGGCAACCGCACGGGGACCGAGAAGAAGGCAGCGCAGGGAATCCTTTCTTAGCCTTTATCGTCTATATCTTTCTGCAAGTCGTCTTGTCTTTCCTGGCAATGCTGGTCGTCAGCTGGCACTCCCGCCGCCGAGAATTCGGCGCGGACGCATTTGCCGCGAAGGTATACGGCAAGAGTGCGATGATTTCTGCCCTCGAATCGATCAACCGGTGGGTCACCCGTGCGCAGCCTGAATACGGCACGCAGGATCCACTGGCAACCTTCAAGATCTCAGGCAAGACATCCGGCCTCATGCACCTCTTTGCGACCCATCCTCCCATGGAAGAACGGATCGCCGCGTTGCAGCGACTGCCGGTCTAATGACCATCAATGCATTCGGTAGAACACGATGTGCTGACGATACTCCTGGACGGCCGCCCACAGGGCGGCCGCTCCTAGAGCAATATTCGCATCAAGAGCGGCCTCGATCTCAGGATCCTCGATCACTACCTCATACCGATCTTGTATATTCGTCCGAACCGGCCCTTGTATAATCTCACGAGGCATGAAGACTTCCTTCCAGACTTCTTTTTCAACCAAACAGACATCCCGAAAACGTTCGTACAACAAGCTCAACCTTTCAGAGTCGGTAATCTTTATGCGTTCTTTCATGAGTCCTTTTTCTTTTGAAGCTGCCTCGCCGATTTCTCATTCCTGAGACACAGCAGGCGTCACATCTTCAATGGTAAACCGCATCGTGCCTACCTGATTCACGGCATGAAACGGTTGCTGCCCCAATGGTGTAATATAAATCTTTGCCAGATACCCGCCCACCGGCCATCTTTCGGCCGTTTTTTTCAACTCAAGGTAACCGTATCGTTCGTGGCCCGATACTTCGAGCACATCTTTCCCCAAGGGATGCTCGATTAGGTGGCCGCCCGGTTGCTCCAGAAACCATTGCACTGCAAACTGTGCGGGATCTTCCAAAGGAGCCACTTCAAAAATCAGATAGATCACCGGAATATCAGACGTGAACGTAGAACCCGTCTCAATTGGTTTCAGCCGCGGATCCTGGGTATACCACCCTGTTCGTCCAAACGTATCCCATTCTACTTCAAAGCCTTTGGCCATCTTGATCCAAGTAAAAAGCGACAGGGGGACGCCCCTTTCCTGATGATCGAATGACGGGCTCTGAGTTGTTCCAATCTCCGTACCGTCCTGCTCTCTGGGAGGCAGGAGATCTTTGGCCATTCCCGCTTGTCCCAGGGATAAGGCGACGCAAATAGCACCGACAGCCACCCACACCCTCGGCAATGTCCCATCCGAAACAGCATGCGCCACGGAAATCATCGTACAGGGAGGCATGGTGGTTTATTATACTGCCCGATACTCCACGCTATCATCCCACGAATTCTTGTGCGATGGCTGTTCTATGGTAAAGTGCTCTCGACCTTTGGATCATGACCGCGACCCTCCCACCAACACCGCCACATCCGGCCGAACAGAGTCCGCCTGCTTCCCTACACCCTTATGAATCAGGTCGACGCTTCGGCATTCGTGACGGACTGTTCCAAGCCGTCGCACAAGGCGGAGGCGAACAGTATCTTTCGGCCTTCGCCCTGCTGTTCCACGCGACACCCTTTCAATTGAGCCTCCTCTCCTCCATTCCCCAGCTCTTGGGCACATGGGCTCAGCTGGTTTCCGTCAAAATCTCCCACTGGTTCCCCAGCCGAGCCTCTCAGGTTTTCTGGGGCATCATCGGGCAATCGGTTTCCTGGATTCCCATTATTGTGCTGCCGTTGCTCTGGCCTCATCAGGGCCCATGGCTGCTTATCGCAGCCGTTGCCGTGTATTTTACCTTCACTCATTTCACTTCTCCTGCATGGAATAGTCTCATTATTGACTTACTGGAGCCCAACGAACGGGGTGCGTACTTCGCAAGACGATCGCGAGCTATTGCATTGACCAGTTTCATCGGACTCTGCTCGGCCGGATCCCTGTTGAGTTTCTTCGAGGAGGAACAACTCCTTTGGGGCGGCTTTGTCGTGATATTTCTCATTGCAGGCCTCTGCCGTAGCGCGTCGGCTCTCTTGTTGCTGAAGGTACGTGGTTTACCTCGACATGAGTCCGGCGGCAATCCGACAAGCTTTTTGGGGTTTATCCATACCGGCATGTCCAAAGATTTTCGCCGCTTTCTCCTATTCTCTGGACTCATGCATTCGGCGGTACTGGTAGCCGGTCCGTTCTTCGTCATTTACCTGCTTCAGGATCTACACCTCGCACATTGGCAATATGGAACCTGGCTGGCTGCTGGCATTATAGGACAATTTATCACCTTGCCGGCCTGGGGACAGTTCGGCGATCGTTTTGGGAACAAGGCGTTGCTGTCGATCACCGGACTACTCGTGGCGTTCTTACCGATGTTGTATCTGTTGAGCACGGCGTGGCCGTTTCTCGTCACCGTAAATTTCTTCGGAGGCATGGTGTGGGCGGGGCTTGGACTTGGACTGAACAACTACGTCTTCGACGCAGTACAACCTCTGGATCGTGGAAAGGCTGTCGCCCTTTCGAGCGTTGTCAATGCCCTCGGCTGGGCCATAGGGACATTGCTGGGAAGCTTGCTGATCGCCACAGTACCGGGACAGGTACAGGCAGGCTCACTGACGTTCGAATCTATCTCTAATCTGCCAATAATTTTCTTTATTTCAGGTCTGCTTCGCTTGGCCGTTGCCGCAACACTCCTCCGAACCTTTCATGAGCCGCGCCAAGTGGAGCACTGCGCTCATCACCGGCTGGTATGGGAGCTGCCGTTGTTGAAGCCCTTACGACAACTGTCTCGTTGGGCGCTCCGTACGAGTCAATAAGGAACGACTCCGGAATCGAATGCACGAGGTTTTTCCTCTTGCTGTAACCTTTCGAAGGCTTTATCGGCATGGCTTCGAACCTGATCCTCCGTCATCGTCGGATCAGGCTTCGGTGCTTCACCGGCGCAGCCTCCCATAACGGACAGCAGCACCCCTATTCCTACGACCACCAAACTAGTCTTGCACTCCATCATCCCTGCGCCTTTCTGCGGCATATATACTCTCCCTTCGTCATAACAGCCGTAGGATTCCAACAGCATCATACCATCCCTTCCTCCCAATACCATTTCAACTCGTCTCGTTGACTCCCTGAAACCAAAGGGGGTATGCTTTCGACCAGCTCAATCCCTGATCCCACGAGACTTTCCATGTCGCTGTCTGACCGCCTGACCCAGGACCTCAAACTCGCGATGAAATCCCGAGATCAACTTCGTATGGATGTCATCCGTATGATCAAAGCTGCCGTTCTGAACAAAGAAGTGGAGCTGAAGCGGGATCTGGATGATGCTGAGATGAGCCGCGTGATGACGGCCCTCGTTAAACAACGACGGGAATCGGTCGAACAATTCGAAAAGGCTCAACGGATGGAACTGGCTGCCAAAGAGCGAAAAGAGATCGAAATTATTGAATCCTACCTTCCCAAACCGCTTTCTTCTGACGAGCTTGACGCTATTGTCGCCTCCGTCATACTGGAGACGGGATCCAGCACACTCAAAGACATGGGAACCGTCATGAAAGCAGTCATGGCCCGCCTCGTCGGACAGTCAATCGACGGCAAGCAAGTCAGCGACCTGGTAAAAAGTAAGCTTTCCTGATTCGTCGCCCGAGTTCGTTGGCTATACTAGATCCTATCCAACCGGTGGTTTCAGTTTTGTCCGCTTTTGACCGTTAAGTAGTGTTATGGCGATCCTCATCGTCGATGACTCTCCCGACCAACATTTATTGTTGCGGTCCATCCTGACCAAAGCCGGCCACGACGAGATCCTCGCCGCCGATTCAGCGCGTGCGGCTTTTGCAATTCTGAACCTTGACGACCCGCAAGTATCAATGAATGTCGACCTGATTCTAATGGATGTACTCATGCCTGACATCGACGGCGTGACGGCCTGCCGACGAATCAAGCAGCAAGCCCGCCTTCGAGACATTCCGATCATCATGGTGACGGCGCAGCATGATCTCAACAACCTAAGAGAAGCGTTTTTCGCTGGCGCGATGGATTACATCAACAAACCGGTGAACCAAGTGGAATTGCTCGCGCGAGTGTCCTCGGCGCTTACCTTGAAGAATGAGATGGATTGCCGCAAGAGCCGGGAGGCGGAGCTTTGCCGTATCAATGAGGAACTCCAGCGCGCCCTCAGCGAGGTCAAAGTGCTTCGCGGGCTGATTCCGATTTGCGCCTCATGCAAGAAAATTCGCAACGACGGTGGCTTCTGGCAACAACTGGAGGAGTATATCGGCGAGCATTCCGAAGCAGAGTTCAGCCATGGACTCTGTCAGCCCTGCCTCAAAAAGCTTTATCCTGGCGTTTATCAAGACTAGCTGTTACGATTCCGCCAGTTTCTTCTGAGAATTGTGAATCCATGAGCATACTCATCGTCGACGACTCCGCAGATGACCGACTGTTGTTGCAGGCCATTCTATCCGCTGCCGGCTACGAGAACATTTTAACGGCTGATTCCGCCGCAGCCGCGTTCAGGCATCTCGGCCTTGACGGAGGCAAGCAAGACGTTGCTCGGGTCGACCTCATTCTCATGGATATTCTGATGCCGCAGATGAGCGGCATCGAAGCTTGTCGCCAGATAAAAGCAGCGGACCGATTCCGTGATACTCCGATCATTATGGTCACCGTCAAGACCGATCCCGTCGATCTTCAACTTGCGTTTGCCGCAGGAGCGATGGATTACGTCGCCAAACCGGTCAACAAGGTGGAGCTCTTGACCAGAGTGCGGTCGGTACTCCGGCTCGTCCATGAAATCGACCGGCGGCGCGCACGGGAACAAGAACTTCTCGAGGTCATGCGCCAACTCCAAGAAGCCAATCAGATGTTGCTCCGTCTTTCCTGCTTGGACGGATTGACAGGTATCACCAATCGACGTCAGTTTGATGACTTTCTGGACCAGGAATGGCGAAGAGCCGCTCGCGACTCGACCCCTTTGTCGTTAATTATGTTCGACATCGACCGATTTAAGTCCTATAACGACGCCAAAGGACACACCGCCGGCGATGAATGCCTCAAACAGGTCGCTGCGGCAATCTCCAGCTCCGTAAACCGCCCCGGCGATTTGGTCGCCCGCTACGGCGGAGATGAGTTCGTCACGGTACTGCCCGGTACAGGCATCGACGGCGCAGCACAGGTGGCGGAGAGTCTGCGTCGCCGGGTCGAGTCCTTAGGCATGAAGCACGCAGATGGAGAGCTCGTCACCATCAGCGTCGGATATGCTTGCATGATTCCCAACAGAAATGCTTCTCCTACCGAGCTCATCAAAGCCGCTGATCAGGCTCTCTATCAAGCGAAGCAAGAGGGACGCAATCGGACCAAATCGGCCAGCATTCTATCGCTGGTCCAAGGCTCGCACGACGACTAGAGACTGCCAAGGCTGTTTACTGAGCATCTATGCCCCCTATATCACGGCCACGCCATTCAGGCGGAGGACCTCGGGACCGATTCACCGTAACCGGGCATTCCTCTCAGCCTTCCCCGTCCGAAGCGAGACGATCCACCACTTTCCGCAAGCGGAGATCCGAACACAGAATCCTCTCCTTCGAACAGAACGCGAGCACGTTGCTCAAGCAGTATCGCGACACACTCGGCAAACTGGTGCACGGCGCGGCTTTGAACTGCGGCAACATTTCCCGAGTCTTTTGCGCTGTTTCAGAGGCGTGTTGCAGCTTGTTGCAAGTCGAGCGCGCCAGCGTCTGGATCATTACCAAGGATCGATCCACCATCGAACTCGTCGACGTTTGCACATCCGGCCGACACCATTCCGTTCCTTCCTTCGCGCTTCAGTCGCTGAACTGGCTGGCGTATTGGCGATCGCTTCCCCGTAGACATCACGCCATAGCAGTTCCCCTTACCTTCCGGGATCCACGATTGAAGAAACTGACGTCGTCCTATGTATCACGCTTTCATATCCAGGGCATGTTAACTGCGCCGATCAAGCAAAACGGAAGGTTCGTCGGAGCTCTTTGTGCCGAATCAGTCGGCACGCCTCGGCGATGGAGTCGGCATGAAGAACATCTTATCAGCCTACTGGCGACCATGGCGGCCCTCGCTTTAGAAGCTGCCGAACGGCGTCAAGTCGAACAAGACCTCCGCATCGCCAAAGAAGCCGCTGAAGTGGCCAGTCGGGCCAAAAGCGAATTCCTTGCCAGTATGAGCCACGAGATCCGCACCCCAATGAATGCCATCGTCGGTATGGCGGACCTCCTTTGGGAAACTCCGCTCACGCCGGATCAAAGAAAGTATCTGCGTATTTTTCGTCGAGCCGGTGGAACACTTCTGAATCTCATCAACGACATATTGGATCTTTCAAAGGTCGAAGCCGGGCACCTTGAATTAGAATCCATCGAGTTTGACTTGAGCGATGTCGTTGATAGAGCCGTCGATATATTAGCGATGCGGGCCAATGAGAAAGGTTTAGAACTCGCCTGCCATGTGGAACGGGACGTGCCTTCCCGTCTCATCGGTGATCCGACTCGGCTGACGCAAATCCTGATCAATCTCGTGGGCAATGCCCTCAAATTTACCGAAAAGGGATCTGTTGAGGTTCGCGTCACCAACGATCTAGACCGGAGTATCGCCGGCGCGATTCGGTTTGCCGTAAGCGACACCGGGATCGGGATTCCCCCCGACAAACTAGATTCCATCTTCGACAGTTTTACACAGGCCCATGCGTCGACCACAAGGCAGTACGGGGGAACGGGACTGGGTCTAGCCATTACTAAACGCCTGGCCGAACGCATGAACGGCAGAATCTGGGCTGAAAGCACAGTCGGGCGCGGCAGCACCTTTTATTGCTCCGTCGTGTTCCAGATTCAAACACAACCCTTTCCACAGCATACCGCCACACAGATCGATCTTTCTGGAATCAATGTCTTGGTGGTGGACGACCATCCCACCAACCGTCTTATACTTCGTGAAATATTGAGCGTTCTGGGTGCTCAAGTCTCAGAAGCAAGTAACGGAAGAGCCGCATTGGATGAACTCCGACTTGCGACCGAACAGAAAAAGAAGTAT